>JBEKMC010000124.1:0-9809 GCA_050008715.1 Acidimicrobiales bacterium
GGATGTGACGACGGTCATGATGCCATACGCATCGGCCGTTTTCAGTCGCCGTATCCCGGCAGACCGGCCCAAAGTGCTCCCCGATCGTACCGAGAACTTCGCCTTCCTGGGGCAGTTCACCGACCTGCCCGAGGACGTCGTCTTCACCGTCGAGTACTCCGTCACGGAGCCATGCACGCCGTCTACCGCCTCTTCGGCGTCGATAAGGAGATACCGCCGATCTATCACGGCCTCCTCGACCCCAAGGTCGGTCTGAAGACACTCGAGTCCGCCTTCAGGTAGACAGATCCTCGGTTAGCTTGCGGCGGTCTCCGGTGCCCTTCGCGGTACCCGGCGGCTTCTCCAAGAAGCAGAACCGCTTAGGTATTTCGCCCCGCAGGGGACAGCCGACGCCGCCTGAGGTCGAATTTGAGTCGGCGAATGGCCTGCTTGTGAGCTCCGGGTGAGCCGAGTCACCGTGAGATGCGATAGTCGGCCAGCAGGTAACCCCTGGGCGACGTCGCGCTACGGAGCGATTCGAGGCGAATCGGCGGCAGTCCGTCCAAGAGCCGTCGCCCACGGCCAGCGATCGCCGGTGCGACGACGAGCCGTACTTCGTCGATGGCGTCCGCTGCGAGCAGCGCTTGGGCGACCGAGATGCTGGCGTGGACGCCAATGTCACCGCCGGACGAATTCTTGAGGTTCTGCAGGAACTGGACCAACCCGCCTTCGATCACTGTCGCATTGTGCCACTGCCGCCCCAGCGGTGTGGAAGATGCGACGTACTTTGCGACGTCGTTGATGAACGTGGCGAACGGCTCGATCTCGCTGCCTGGCCAGAACTCAGACCACTCGTCATAGCTGCGACGGCCGAGAATGACCGCGTCCTGGGTGCCGATGACCGCGGCGAGGTTGGCATCCATCGCCTCGTCCCAGTCGACGACGAACTTGTCCGGGTCCTCGGCTACGCCATCGAGGGACAAGAGCTCGTACAACACCACCTTGCGCATGCATACTCCTCCGGTTCAGCGGGACGCTACCTACTCTGACGGCTCGATCCGTCGAAACTCGTCGGTACGGTTCGGTCGAGATCCGATGGCGGGCGACGCCCACAGCACAGCGGTATGGCGGCGCCATCCGGGCGCCGAGCTACTCGGCGGTGCGATCGCGACACGCAACCGGCTGGCCGTTCGCGATGAGTTTGCGGGTTTCGTAACGTCGTATCTGCATGAGGTACGCACCAGTGACCCGGCCGTGGGCTACCGTGCCGGCGTCGGGCGGGAGCTGCCGCCGTTCGCGGCGGTGCGACCGAGCAGGCAGCGCGAGGGAGGACGTGTGACGGGCAATTCGCTTGAGGGTCTCGGGGCGATCACCCTCTTCGTGGAGGACATTGCTGCCGCCAGAGCCTTCTACGAGAAGGTGTTCGCGCTGCCGCTCGCCTTCTCCGACGATGTCTCGGCGGCGTACAGATTCGGGCACCTGATCGTCAATCTGCTGGAGGAGCCGGCCGGGGCCTCGATGATCGAGCCGGTGCCGGTGGCTTCCCGCAAGGCCGGCGCCCGAGCCCAGCTCAGCATCTTCGTCGACGATGTCGACGCCGTGTGCGCCGAGCTCGAGTCGAAGGGCGTCGCCCTCCTCAACGGGCCCATCGACCGGCCCTGGGGGATGCGGACCGCCATCTTCAGCGACCCGGGCGGCCACGTGTGGGAGGTCGCCCAAGAGATCGGCGGCGAGGAGTAGGCGATGCAGCTCGAGCACAAGACCGCCGTCGTCTACGGGGCCGCAGGCATGATCGGCAACGTGGTCGCCCGTACCTTCGCCCGCGAGGGTGCACACGTCCACCTCGTCGGCCGCACGAAGGCCACACTCGATGCTGTGGCCGAGGACATCCGCGCTGCGGGCGGCGTTGCCGAAACGTCCGTCGTCGACGCACTCGATCGGGCGGCAGTGGACGCCCATGCAAGGTCCCTTGACGCCTCGGCCGGAGGCATCGACATCTCCTTCAACGCCGTCGCGGTCGACGTGGAGCAGAACGTTCCACTTGTCGACATGCCGATCGACGACTTCATCGGCCCGATCGACGGCCTCTGCCGGACGCACTTCATCACCGCCACGGCGGCCGCCCGTCACATGACGGAGCGTGGATCGGGGGTGATCATCCTCCTCTCGGCCACTTCCGCCAAGGAGTGGCGCCACGAGATGGGCGGCTTCAGCCCCGCCTGCGCGGCAATCGAGGCGCTCACCCGGAGCCTCGCCGGCGAGGTGGGCCGGAAAGGTGTCCGGGTGGTGGGGATCAGGACCAACCTCAACCCTGAGACGATCGGCGTCACCGACGACGACGTTCCGCAACTGGTCAGGGACACCATTCTCGGCCGCTTACCTCGCCTGACCGAGTTGGCCGGGACGGCTGTCTACCTGGCCTCCGACGCGGCAGCAGCCGTCACCGGGGTCGCCGTCAACATGAGCTGCGGGGCCGTTTTCGGCTAGAGCACCACCCCCGAGCTGGGACCTTTCTCGGGCGTCAGAACCAGCGACGACTGACCGACGGCCAACGGTCATGGCCAAGCGTCAGGTCGAGCTGTTGTCCGACTCGTAGGTGACGCACCCGCTGGTCGTGCCGGGCGCGCACAAGGTCAGTATCAGGCTGGTGACTTGATAGCTCCAATCAACGGTGCCGTAGGCGGGGTTGCACGACTCGCCACAGTTCGACGTCTCGGTGTCGAGAGCGAGGGTGTGCCCCTGCGTTCTCCACTGGCCAAAAGTCTCGACGCCGGCGCAGTCGCTGTTCTCCGGGTCCTGCGCGAAGCTGAACGTACCGTTGCGACCGAAGGAGAACGAGTCGATGTCTTGACACTCGCCCGTCATCTCACTGCTCTCTTCGACCCAGTTTCCAACCATCGCCTCGTCGAGCGACCCGGTCGACGCAGTCGAGCTCGGGGCGGTGTTCCGCGGCGTCGTGGTGCCAGTGGTGCCAGTGGTGCCAGTGGTGCCAGTAGTGCCAATGGAGCCAGGCGGACGGGTGGTCTGGCTCGGGTTGGTGGTACTTCCTCCTCCGACACGAGTTGTCACCGAACCGTTGGAGGAGCCACAACCGGCCGACACCACGCCTGCGACGATGAGAGCACCCAACGCCCGGGCGCTGAGCCAACGCCCGTGGCGCCCTCGTGCCATGTGACCAATGCGCGACCCGGGAGTCCTGTCCCTCATCGTTTCCTGCTCTTTCTGACGTCCGGTGGCAACGTCAACCCGCCGCGCCGGTCCGGGTGTCGTCTCACCTCAGACCTTGAGTTCGAGCAACTGTATGCGAAGCCACATGCCTGCGTCTCAGAGGATGATCGATCGAGCGCGGTCAGGCGGACAGCCCCGGATTCGGGCAGTGGCGCGGCCAGGGGCGCGCCGACTCGTATCGAGCAGCCGCTGCCAATACGAGGTCTTCGCGGAACCGCGGCCCGATCACTTGGAGGCCGACCGGGAGCCCATCAGAGGTCAGCCCGGCAGGGACACTGATCGCGGGCAGGTTCACCAGGCTGGCTAGAAACCCGAGGACCACCGACATGCCAGCGTGCACCTCGACGCCGTTGATGTCGGTGGGCATTGGTCCTTCGGCTGCGAACGGGGCCACAGAGGCCATCGGAGTCAGCAGCAGGTCGACGTCATCAAAGACCGTCGCGATCTCGTTAACCAGATCCCGGCGAGCGGACTCGACCGCGGCGGCCTCGGGCAGCGTGTTGCAACTGAGATGTTTCCAAGCCGGCGCAGAGAGCGGGTCGAGCTCATCGAGGCGGGTCTCCCACAGGGTGCGGTCGATCCCTACAAACTTGTCGACGCCTTCCACGTACGCGTAGGTGAGCGTGTAGTCGCTGAGCACGACCGGCCGGTCGACCATGACGGCACCTGTAGCCGAGGCGAACGCCCTCGCGGCCTGCTCGCAGATGGCGGCCACCTCCGGGTCGACCACGGCGAACCCGAGGTCGCTCGACCACGCCACGCGCAGCCCCGACAGCTCGAGCCGTCCGAGTGCGCCTAGGTAGCTGCCAGTCGGTGGCGGCAGGCACGTGCGATCACGCCCGTCGGGCCCGGCCATCACGTCGAGCAGCAGTGCGGTGTCAGCCACTGTGGTGGTCACACAACCCACCACCGCGTTCTGCGCGAGGTGCGTGTCACCGAACGTGGGAATGCGCCCGTAGGTCGCTCGCAGACCGACCAGGCCAGTGAAGGCGGCCGGTGTGCGGATCGAGCCACCCCCGTCGCTCGCGGTGCAGAACGGGACCATGCCCGACGACACGGCGGCGCTCGATCCGCCGCTCGATCCGCCAGGTGTGCGGCTGAGGTCCCACGGGTTGCGGGTCACGCCGAGCAGTGGACTGGCGGTGTAGGCCCACGCCCCGAACTCCGGCGTGGCGGTCTTGCCGATCGGGATGGCCCCAGCCGCCCGCAGCCGGGCCACATGGATCGCGTCGACGGTCTTGGCAGGGCCGTTCGCGAACCATCGCGACCCACGCGTCGTGGGCATACCGGCGCAATCCTCGAGATCCTTCACACCGAACGGAACACCCGCCAGCGGACCGAGTTCATCGCCTCGCCCAGCCCGCACGGTCGCGTCGACCGCCCTGGCCGCGACCAGGGCCTGCTCGGCATCGAGATGAACTAACGCGTTCAGGTCGGCGTTGGCCGCGACCGAATCGAGGCACCGCCGGGTGAGACTCTCGGCCGACTCCAGGCCGTTGCGTATCCGATGCGCTGCGTCGGCGACGGTCGGCATGACCATGAACGCTCAGCTTGTCACATCCGAACCGGCGTACAGCACCGCGTCCCGGGCTCAGGATCGGGAGAGGTGGCCATCTCCCCGCTGGGCGAGCTGCACGAGAGATTGCCGGCACGCACCGTTATGGCTGCCAGCCGAATCGCACGATTGCCTCGACGCCACCGGAGCAGAGGAAGAAGTGCTCACGGACAACGATGGTCGCTGCGTTGCCGGGCGGCGTGATGACGGCTCCCGCCAGCTCCGGGCAGCTCGCCCTGGCGGTGGGCCTCCAGTCGGGGCCGCCAAACCGAAATTGGGCGCGGGCCACCCTTCGCGCCGAGAACCACGACCCTTGGCGGAGGCGGCACGGGAAGAGTATTCAAGGTGACCGCCCGTTCCGGGCTGTTGCGCAGGACGATCTTCGGATAGCCGGAACTGCGCGGTCGGCCGGTGCCGCCAAGACGGACTGCCACACGCTCCAGCCACGAGCCGGCGAGAAGGGATGTCACCACCGACAACATCACAAGGCTGACAAAGAACGACTCGTTGATGATGCCGGAGGAGCTGGAACGCCGCTGGGCTGCGCCGGGCGAGCGGATTCGCCCGCATCCGCGCGAGCGCCCGGTAGGCCGGGCCGCCAAACCGGAGCGCTGTCCCAAGGAAGACCACGGCCACAACCGTGTGGTAGATGCTGTTGTCGGTCACGCCCCGGACGCCGAGCAGCGTTGGCAGACCGAACGCCTTGCTGCTCGTCTCGACCAACCCGACCGCCACCGCAAGAACCACATAGACGACGATGTCCTCGATCACGGCGACCGACAACACGATGCGGGCAAAGCGAGTGCCGAGCAGACCCACGTCGTGCATGATCCGTGAGATCACCGGGATGCTCGTCACGGCGACCGCCATTCCGAACACGAGGATGAGCGCCGTGTGACTCGCTGCCGTCCCTACAAAGCCGTGCGTGCCGAGAAGCGCCACCAAGACGAGACCGGCGGCGAAGGGCAGCAGCAGCCCAAGCGATGCGATCAGGCCGACGGTTCGTGCGGCGTCCCGCTGCAGCAGCCGGCGCATCTCGGCTCCTGCCGCGAACATCAACAACATGAGTCCCAGTTGGGAGATCGCCCCGATGGCAGCGGCAGACGAGCCATAGGTTCCAGATCTGCGAACCGTGCCACGCGATGGCACAGCGGCGTCACGCCTTTGTGGGTGAAAGGATCACGCCTTCCAGGGTGAGGGGAACACCATGAGCCGAGTCCGTTTCGTAATTGCGATAGTCGCCACCCTCGTCGTCTTCACCGGGCCTGTCTCGGCCAGTCCGGGCGCGACTGCCTCTGTGCCGAGCAGCGGGCGGCCCCCGTCGGCAGCGGCGTCGGAGTCGCATCTTGCTCGGGCGGCGACGGCGCCTCCACAGAAGCTCAACCGTCGGGAGAGCACCAGCTCGTTCGCCGGCGTGTCGTGTCTTTCCGGCTCGTTCTGCATGGCTGTCGGAGGCTTCAAGGCCGAGGACACGGAGGAGCCGTTGGCCGAGAGATGGAATGGCCACGCCTGGTCATTCATGTCCGAACACGTACCCCCTGGGGGTTCGCAGCTGAATTCGGTTTCCTGCGTGTCTACCGACTTTTGCATGGCCGTCGGCGCCGGGTCAGGCGGTGCGGTCGCCCTGATGTGGAACGGCTCCTCGTGGAATCCTGTCGATGTCGCCTCGGGGTACGACAACGCCTTGTTCTTCGGTGTCTCCTGCCCGACCACGGTCCTGTGCGTGGCCGTCGGCGAGACGACGTCCGGGTCCGCTCAGGCCCTGGTGGAGTATTGGCAGGGAGGCTCGGCTTTCACCCTCGGCACGGCGGCGAACGAAGCCGGCGTCAACGTTCTCATGTCTGTCTCGTGCACAACCGTGTTCTGCATGTCCGTTGGCTGGAACGAGGCGAATGGTGCCTCGGCGACCCCGTTGACCGAGGTGGACATCCTCGGTACGTGGGTAGTCGAGCCCACGCCTGACACATCGACGACCCGTTGGAACCAACTGAAGGGCGTCTCGTGCACGAGCTTCAAGAGTTGCATCGCCGTCGGCGTGTCCTCCCTGGGGAACCAGTATCGCAACCTCAGCCTCACCTGGGACGGGACGTCGTGGAAGAACCGGTCGACGCCTCAGCCAGGCTCCGCAGTGGACGGTCTCGAAGCCGTCTCGTGCGTCGGCACCGGGCTGTCCGATTGCACGGCGGCTGGAGACGAGACGAGTCGGACCCTGCAGAGCGACCACACTTCCATCGTGCACTGGAACGGCTCGTCCTGGTCGGTCCGAGGGACACCCGCGACGGCACCGCAAGAGAGCTTCGCGGGCGTCTCTTGTTCGTCCGCCTCACAATGCGTCGCCGTCGGCAACGAGTCGGACGGCGTCCAAACCCTCGTCCTCGCAGACTCCCTGTCAAAGGGCACCTGGACCACGGACCGTGTTCCCGATCCCGTGTTGCTCGCCCAGATCCTGGCGAGCGTTGCCTGCGCCAACCACGCCAGCTGCATGGCCGTCGGTCAGTACCTCAGCCCGCAAACCCAGCTGGCACGGCGCTGGAACGGTCGCGCTTGGATCGGTTCGGACCCCGCGCCGGAGGGAGCCGTTGCACAGCTGGCGGGTACCTCTTGCCCGACGACCCGCTTCTGCGTCGCGGTCGGGTTCACCAGTCCCAGCGTGTTGGAGTTCCTCAGTGTGCGAGCGAACGCCACTGCCGTTCGCATCGTCCCCGCAGCGGCCTCCGAAGGGCTCATCGAAGTCTGGAACGGGAACTCCTGGAAGGCGACCATCGTCGGAAACAGCCTGGGACTCGACGAGTCCCTCTCCGCCGTCTCCTGCGTAGGCACCCGCTTCTGCATGGCGGTCGGGGCGGAGAACGGATCCAGCCCCGACTCCTTCGTCTGGCGCGGGCAGAAGTGGGCAGAGGTCGCGATGCCGGCGGGTTCCTACTCGGACTCGGTGGCAGCGGTCAGCTGCGTGTCCACGACGTCCTGCGTCGCCGTCGGCTCTTCCGCGTATGGCGACACGGGTCTCGCTGAGCGCTGGAACGGGAGGTCGTGGTCGATCGCGCACCTCGCCCAGCCCGCGATGCCGTACTTCGCCCTGGGGGGCGTGTCCTGCGTGTCCTCCACACGGTGCACGGCGGTGGGAACCAGCTTTGCCACCTTCGCGGCAAAATACGATCTCGTCGAGTCCTGGAACGGCAAGTCCTGGACGGTCGCACCTTCTCCAAACCCCACCGGCGCCTACGGTGGGCTCGGCGCAATCTCGTGCGCCTCGGCGTCGTCGTGTCTCGCCGTCGGCCCATCTAACGATCAGGAGTCGACTTTCGGCGTCGTCCTCCGATGGAATGGCACAGCCTGGACTGTCGTCTCCCTGGGTTCGCTCGTCACTGGCGAGGTGAATCTCCAGGGAGTGGACGAGACGTCGCCGAGCCACGCCGTCGTCGTTGGAACGAAGTTCGGCAGCGTCGGGTTTCAGCAGCTTCGTCTCGTCGAGTCTGGCTCAACCTGGAAAGCGACCTGAGCCACCCTGCCCTCGAGCGGCACGTCCTGCCTATCCCTTTCGAAACGCCGTCGATCCTTGCTCCTCCGGTGTCAGCGAGAACCAGTCCGCCGCTGCGATCCAGGAGCGGGAACCGGGTAAGCGGCGGTGAGCAGCTTGCGCGCGAGCAGTCAACGAGTTCGATCTGGTCCGCTCGACGCACGGCCCAGTCCGGCACCAGTTCGGGGACGGGTGCGCCGGTTGGGCGCTCGACGGCCCCGCGATGCTCTCGAGATGCTAGATATTGACAGTCGTGGTGACGCCGACCCGGCCTCGAGGAGCTCCTAGAGACGCCGGACGCGCCGCCCGACGCCGCCGTGCCAGGTGAGCCATGAACCAAGCCCAACGACAAGAGCACCCACAATGCGGGCCACCGCCCAGCCCAGGCTCGTAAACAGGACCGTTCCGACGAGAAAGGCCGTGGTGACGCCGAGGCGGTCAGGACTCCATCCGCGTGCCTTGGCTCGGCCGAGCAACACGAGGCTGGCTGACAGGAGGCCGAAAAAGACCACGGCGACGGCCGACGCGCCGAGCACGAACATCCCGAGACTCAGCGTGAGGGCCACGATCCCGCAGACTTCGAGGCCTCCCGTGCCCGAGCGTTGCCGCGCCGTCGCCTCGTCTCGTACGTTCACTTGCTCACACCTTCTCTTTCGGTTGAAGAGCTCATCTTTCTCACAGGCGCCGAGCTTGACGGCCCCGGTGGTGAGAATCCTGCGGCTAGCGGTGTCACGCCTACGCGCATCGGCGCTGATCTAGCCGCCACGAGCTTGCGGCCCCGAGGAAAGGGCAGCCGCGGGCTCGAGCCTGGTCACCGGAGCCCAGCTAGTGCCTCGTTGAGCTGCAGGACGTCGATGTAGGGGCTGCCCATGAACCCCAGCTGTGCTCCGCTGGTCTCTCGGGCGATGAGCGCCCGCAGTGCCGACGGGGAGATGCCGGTGGCCTTGGAGACCATGGGGATCTGGGCGAGGGCGTCCTGAGGGCTGATGTCCGGGTCTATGCCGCTGCCCGAAGTGGTAACAAGATCCGGCGTGGGGTTCACGCCTCGGGCATGCCAGTACGCAACCAGAGCCTCGGTGTTGGCGAGGAGCGTCTTGGAACGGGGACCAAGGTTGGTCGCGGCGGACTCGCCGCCAACGCAGGACTTGGTCGAATAGCTGCAGGCCTCGAGGGGGTTGTCCCCGCCCGACACCGGCACCTTCGCTGTGGGCTGGGCGGCGTAGGGGCCGAGGTCGTCTGGACGGCCCTGGAACACGCAGCTGCCGAGTGGATGCCCCGGGCACTTGGTGTCGGACCAGTTCTGTCCGATGAGCGTCGACCCATTGGCTGTGATCGACCCGTCCGCCTGGTGGCGGAACAACAGCTGGGCAACTCCCGTGCCTGCGAAGGCGTAGACGAACCCGAAGACGATCGTGATGACCACGATCGAGACGATTGTGCGGCGGAGATGGACGACGATCATGTGGGACTCGCGATCAGTAAGCGTGGAGGGCGACAAGGATGAGGTCGATGAGCTTGATGAAGATGAAA
>JBEKMC010000125.1:0-9586 GCA_050008715.1 Acidimicrobiales bacterium
CCTGGCTCGGGGATGTTCTCCCCCTTGACGATCGCCTCGTAGACCTTCACTCGTCCCAAGACGTCGTCGGACTTGATCGTGAGCAACTCCTGCAGCGCGTAGGCGGCGCCGTAGGCCTCGAGTGCCCACACTTCCATCTCTCCGAAGCGCTGACCACCGAACTGCGCCTTTCCTCCGAGAGGCTGCTGGGTGATCATCGAGTACGGGCCCGTGGAGCGGGCGTGGATCTTGTCGTCCACGAGGTGGGCGAGCTTCAAGATGTACACGTAGCCGACCATGACCGGGTTGTCGAAGGGCTCGCCGGTGCGCCCGTTGTACAACGTCGCCTTCCCGTCGGGACCGATCTGCCGCTCGCTGCCGTCGACGGCGTCGGAGTCGAGCGTCTCGAAGAGGTGCTTGATGGTGGGCTTGTCGCCGGCCTCGGCTTCCTCGTCCCAGTGGGCGCCGTCGAATACGGGCGTCGAGATCCACACGGTCGGATCCGTCTTGGGCCGCGTCTTCGTCTCGGTTCCCCGGACCGAAGGCGCCAGCTCGTGATGGTGGGCGGCGCGCAGCCCCTCCCACCCCCAGCGGGCGGCGTAGCCGAGGTGACCCTCGAGCACCTGTCCGACGTTCATCCGGCTCGGCACGCCGAGCGGGTTCAAGATGATGTCGATCGGCGTGCCGTCGGCGAGGTGCGGCATGTCCTCGAGCGGCAGGATCTTCGAGATGACGCCCTTGTTGCCGTGGCGACCGGCGAGCTTGTCGCCCTCGGAGATCTTGCGCTTCTGTGCCACGTAGACGCGCACCAGCTGGTTGACGCCGGGTGGCAGCTCGTGGGTGTCGTCGCGTGAGAACACGCGGACGTCGATCACCTTGCCGTACTCGCCGTGGGGGACCTTGAGGCTTGTGTCACGGACGTCGCGGGCCTTCTCACCGAAGATCGCCCGCAGCAACCGCTCCTCCGGCGTCAGCTCCGTCTCGCCCTTCGGCGTGACTTTGCCGACGAGGATGTCGCCGGGGCCGACTTCGGCCCCGACGCGGATGATGCCGCGCTCGTCCAAGTCGGCGAGGATGTCGTCCGACAGGTTCGGGATGTCCCGCGTGATCTCCTCGGCGCCGAGCTTGGTGTCGCGAGCGTCGACCTCGTGCTCCTCGATGTGGATCGAGGTGAGGACGTCGTCGCGCACGACCCGCTCGGACAAGATGATGGCGTCCTCGTAGTTGTAGCCCTCCCACGGCATGAACGCCACGAGCAGGTTCTTCCCGAGTGCCAGCTCGCCGTTGTGCGTGGACGGGCCGTCAGCGAGCAGATCGCCGGCCTTCACGTCCTCCCCCTCGGACACGAGTGACTTCTGGTTGATGCAGGTGTTCTGGTTCGAGCGGTTGAACTTGAACAGGGGGTATACCTGTCGGCCGAGCTCGGTCCCGAATCGGCCCTTCTCCCCCGCCTTGTACTCGACGGTGATGCGGTCGCCGGCGACCTCGGTCACCTTGCCGGTGCCTTCGGCGACGATGACCTCGCCGGCATCGCGGGCGGCGCGCGCCTCGATGCCGGTGCCGATGTAGGGCGCCTCCGGCACGAGCAGCGGGACAGCCTGCTTCTGCATGTTGGCGCCCATGAGGGCACGGTTGGCGTCGTCGTGCTCGACGAAGGGGATGAGGGCGGTGGAGACCGAGAGGATCTGCTTCGGGGAGACGTCCATGAGGCCGACCTCGCCGGCGGGCACGTAGTCGACCTCGCTCGTCGTACCGTACGACGTCGAGGTCGCACCCACGCGTACACCGGCGCCTTGCGGGCCGCGCCGTACGAGGACACGGTCCTCGGTGAAGCGACCGGCGGCGTCGAGGACAGCGGACGCCTGGGCGATGATGTACTCCTCTTCCTCGTCTGCGGCGAGGTAGACGATGTCGTCGGTCACACGGCCCTCGACGACCTTGCGGTAGGGCGTCTCGATGAATCCGTGCTCGTTCACCCGTGCGTAAGTGGCGAGGTGCCCGATGAGGCCGATGTTCGGGCCTTCGGGCGTCTCGATCGGGCACATGCGGCCGTAGTGGGACGTGTGCACGTCTCGGACTTCGAAGCCTGCTCGCTCTCTCGACAGGCCACCCGGCCCGAGGGCCGACAGGCGCCGCTTGTGGGCGAGCCCCGACAGGGGGTTGTGCTGGTCCATGAACTGGCTCAGCTGGCTCGTGCCGAAGAACTCCTTGATGGCGGCGACGACCGGACGGATGTTGATGAGCGTCTGCGGCGTGATCGCCTCGACGTCCTGGGTCGTCATCCGCTCGCGCACGACCCGCTCCATGCGGGAGAGACCGATGCGCACCTGGTTCTGGATCAGCTCGCCGACCGAGCGGATGCGCCGGTTGGCGAAGTGGTCCTGGTCGTCGAGCCGGTAGCCGGGCTCGCCGTTCGCCAGGTGCAGCATGTACGTCGCCGACGCCAGCACCTCGCTCGGGCTGAGGACGCCCTGTTCGGGGTTCGGGCGCTCGAGGTCGTGATCGAGGATCTCCGCGATCTTCTCGATCTCGGGGCCGAGCTTCCGGTTCAGCTTGTAGCGGCCGACCCTCGTGAGGTCGTATCGCCGCGGGTTGAAGAAGGCGTTCTCGAAGTACACACGGGCAGCCTCGAGCGAGAGCGGCTCGCCCGGGCGCGCACGCTTGTAGATCTCGAGGAGGGCTTCCTCGCGAGTCGGGACGAGCTCGCGCTCCTTCTCCCACTGACCCTCGAGGAAGTCGAAGTGGCGTACGAACTTGTTGAGGAACGCCTCGTCCTCGTAGCCAAGGGCGCGGAGCACCACGAACAGGCTCAGGCGGCGCTTGCGGGCGACACGTGCGCCGGCCGTGACGTCACGGTTCGGCTTAGCTTCGACGTCGAACTCGATCCACTCACCCCGGTAGGGGTGGATGGTGCCGGTGACGATCGTCTTCTGGTCGCGACCTGGCTGGAAGATGACGCCTGGCGAGCGCACGAGCTGGCTCACGACGACACGCTCGGTGCCGTTGATGATGAACGTGCCCCGGTCCGTCATCATGGGGAAGTCGCCCATGAAGACGGTCTGCTCCTTGATCTCGCCGGTGGAGGCGTTCATGAAGCGGGCGCGCACGAAGATCGGCCCGGCGTAGGTGATGTCCTTCGCCTTGCACTCGTCGATGGTGAACTTGGGTGGCGGACGGAGGTCAGCGTCACTCGGGTCGAACTCGAGCTCGAGGCGAAGCTGATCGGTGAAGTCCGCGATCGGGCTGATGTCCGCGAACGTCTCGGCCAGGCCCCGGTCGAGGAACCATTGGAACGAGTCGCGCTGAACGGAGATCAGATCTGGAAGGGGCAGGACCTCGTCCAACTTTGCGAACGAAAATCGGTCCGGCGTGCGGGAACGAGACGGCAAGGCGCTACTCCTCGCGAGAACGAGACGGCCGGGAACTCGGGACGGACCGTGTCCGGGCGCGCGTCAAGGCAGAGATGAGATTGCAATCAGACGCGGTGAGGGCACGGCAACAGGACAGCATAGTCGCGCGAGGACGCGCGAGCAACACCCTGGCGGTATGCCAGGGGGCAGGGTACGGGAAGCGCACGCCCGAGTCAAGGCAATTCTCCTCGACGAGGTGTACGCGAGGGGGCGCCGGGACGAATCCCAGCGCCCCTCCCGTTCGATTACTTGAGCTCGACGCTGGCGCCGGCGGTCTCGAGCTGAGCCTTGGCCTTCTCGGCGTCTTCCTTCGAGACCTTCTCCAGCACTGGCTTGGGTGCCCCGTCGACGAGGTCCTTCGCCTCCTTCAGGCCGAGGTTCGTGAGGGCGCGAACTTCCTTGATGACCTGGATCTTCTTGTCGCCTGCGGCCGTGAGGATGACGTCGAACTCGTCCTGCTCCTCCTCGGCTGGCGCAGCCTCGGCACCGCCGCCGGCGGCCGGTGCGGCAACGGCGGCCGGTGCGGCGGCCGTGACGCCGAAGCGCTCCTCGAACTCCTTCAGGAGCTCGCTCAGCTCGAGCACGGTCATGCTCGAGATGCCGTCGAGAATTTCTTCCTTGGTTGCCATCGTTGCTCCCTGTCGCTGCTCGTGGGTGGGTGGTGAGAACTATTCGGTATCGGTGTCTGCTGCTGCTACCGGCTCCTCTGCGTCCGCCTCGGGGGACGCCGCGGCTTCGGTGGCCTCGGACGGCGAAACCGCCGCCTCGCCCACCGCAGCCTCTGCGTCGGGCGTCTCGTCGGCGGCCTGCGGCTCCGGCTCGGCCGGTGCAGCTGCTTCAGGCTCGGCCGGTGCAGCTGCTTCAGGCTCGGCCGGTGCGGCTGCTTCAGGCTCGGCCGGTGCGGCTGCTTCAGGCTCGGCCGGTGCTGCTTCAGGCTCGGTGACTGCTTCCGGCTCGGATGTGCCCGCCGGCTCAGCGTCCGCGATATCGACTTCAGGCTCGCCGGTCGCTGCGGCCTCGGCGGCCGGGGCGCTGGTGTCGTCGCCGGCGGAGGCATCTCCGCCGGAGGCGGCAGCTGCGCCCTCCCCCGCGTCGGAAGCTGGAGCAGGAACAGGCAACGCCTCCCCGCCGGCGACACGCTGGTCGATCAGAGCGGAGATGCCGTAGGCGAGGCTCTGCGGGAGCGCCTTCAGCAGGCCGGCGAACTGGCGCATCGGAGCGGCAAGGGCGCCGGCGATCTGGGCAAGGAGAACCTGACGGGAAGGCAGGTCGGCGAGCGCATTCGTCGTATGGGCGTCGAGGACCCCGGATCCCACGAAACTGCCCTTCACCACGAGTGCCGGGTGCGTCTTGGCGAACTCTCGCAGCACCTTTGCGGCTGCAGCCACGTCCTTGTCGATGAAAGCGATCGCCGTCGGTCCCACGAGCATCGTGTCCATAGCGGCGTGGGGCGTGTCCGCCGTGGCGCGGCGGACGAGGGTGTTCTTGTAGATCTTGTAGTCCGCTCCGGCTCCCCGGAGCGCCCGGCGGAGGGTGGCGAGATCGCCGACCTTCAGGCCCCGGTACTCGGTGAGGATGGCGGCGTCCGCCTGCGCGAGTTGTCCTTTGACTTCCTCGACCACAGCGACTTTGTCGGCTCTTGGCCCAGCCACCTGTGCTCCCTTCGTTCGTCTCGGCGATTACGGCGATCGTTGTGACCCGGTCAGAGACCTGAGTACGACGCGGCGCGGACGAACGGAAGCCTTGGGAGACTTCGCCTCGTCAGGCGGGCTCTCGCCCATTCAGCACACGCGGTGCACCGGAGGTCTTCGGCGACTGGTCAGTCTGTTGTGCGGGGTTGATGATAGCCGAGCCGGCGTCCGTCCCCGGCCAGGCGTCGACGGGCTGCGCCCCTAGGCGGAGGCCGCCAGCTCCTCGTCGGTGATGCGCACCTTCAAGGTGTCGATGTGGACACCCGGCCCCTGGCTCGGCGAGAGCGTGACGGACCGGATGTAGCGGCCCTTGGAAGCGGCCGGCTTGACCCGGCTCAGCTCGTCGACGACGGCCCGGAAGTTGGCGATCAAGTCGTCTCGGCTGAACGACGCCTTGCCGATCGGCACGTGGATGTTGCCCACGCGGTCCGTCCGGTACTCGACCCTGCCTCCACGGAACTCCGTCACGGCGCGGCCCACATCGGTGGTGACGGTACCGGTCTTCGGGTTCGGCATGAGACCCCGGGGACCGAGCACACGGCCGAGCCGTCCGACCTGGGCCATCATGTCCGGCGTGGCGATGGCCACGTCGAAGTCGAGGAAGCCTTCCTTCTCGATGCGAGCGATGAGGTCGTCGGCACCCACGACGTCAGCGCCGGCGGCGCGGGCTTCTGCGGCCGGCTCGCCGGCTGCGAACACGGCGACACGCTTCGTCTTGCCGGTCCCGGCCGGAAGTGCGAGCGATCCCCGCACGATCTGGTCGGCCCGGCGGGGGTCGACGCCGAGCCGCAGGGCCATCTCGATCGTCTCGTCGAACTTGGCGGAGGCGAGGCTCCGCACGAGCTCGAGCGCCTCGAGGGGCGAGTAGAGCCGAGCGCGGTCAAAACGCTTCAGCAAGTCCGTGTACCGCTTTCCAGTGCTCACTTCGAAACCCTTTCGGTGCTCGGTCGACCGGTCGTCATCCGACCGAGATCCCCATGGAACGCGCCGTCCCCGCCACCTGCCGCTTGGCGGCCTCGAGGTCGTTGGCGTTGAGGTCGGGCATCTTCTTCTCCGCGATCTCGGTGAGCTGGGCGTCGCTGACGGAGCCGACGATCTCCCGGCCGATCAGTGTCGCGCCCTTCTCCACGCCCGCCGCCTCGCGCAACAGCACGGTGGTCGGGGGCGTCTTGAGGATGAACGTGAACGTCCGATCCTCGTAGATCGTGATCTCGACGGGGATGATCGTCCCCCGCTGGTTTTCGGTGGCGGCGTTGTACTGCTTGCAGAACTCCATCGTCTGCACGCCGTGTGGGCCGAGCGCTGTACCAACCGGTGGCGCGGGCGTAGCCGCCCCGGCGGGCAACTGGATCTTCACGATTGCGGTAACACGGCGACGGGCCATGGTGGTGCGCCTTCTCCTTTGTGTGCCGATACCCAGGGCAGAGGCCCTAGAGCTTGGCGACCTGGCTGAATTCGAGCTCGACCGGGGTCTCCCGGCCGAAGATGTTGACGAGGACCTTCAGCTTCAGCTGATCCTCGTTGATTTCGGCGATCTGACCCGAGAAGTCGGCGAAGGGGCCTTCCTTGACCCGCACCGTCTCGCCGACCTCGTGCTCCATGCGCGGCTTTGGCCGCTTCTGGCCCTCGACGCCTTCCAGGCGGACCTGGAGGATCGCCTCCACTTCGGAGCGGGGCAGCGGGGTGGGTTTCGTGCCGGGACCGACGAAGCTGGTGACGCCCGGGGTCTGCCGGATGACCGACCACGAGTCGTCGTCGAGGTCGCAACGGCACAGGAGGTAGCCCGGGAACACCTTGCGCTGCACCGGCACACGCTTCCCGTTCTTGACCTCGATGACCTCTTCCATCGGGATCACGACTTCGAAGATGCGGTCCTCCATGTTCATCGAGGAGATCCGGCTCTCGAGGTTGGACTTCACCTTGTTCTCGTAGCCGGCGTAGGTGTGCACGACGTACCAGCGGCCCGGGCGGTCGTACGGGCTCGGCGGTCGTTCGACCGGGCTTTCCTCGTCGCCGTCCTCGTCCTCCGCGTCGGCGAACAGCTCGACAACCCCCTCCGGCTCGTCGACGACAACCTCGTCGGCAATTACCTCGTCGCCGGGCACCTCGTCCCCGGGCACCTCGTCGCCGGGCGCGGCTGTCACATCCGGCGCCTCCGCCGTCGCAGCGTCGTCGGTCACGGTCTCGTCGGTGGTGGGATCGTCGGAATAGGTGGTCTGGTCGCTCACGATTCTCGTCTCTTCAAACTGGTTGGCAGGTCGTTCGCGGTGCGAGTCGGCCGTCGGAATCACTTGGTGAACAGCAGCAGGACGAGCTTTGCGAACAGCGCGTCCAATCCGAAGACGACCGAGGTGAGGATCACGACAGTGCAAAACACGACGATCGTGTACTTGACGACCTCGGCCCGCCCCGGCCACGCCACCTTGACAAGCTCGTTGCGAACCTCGCGCAGGTACTCGGCGATCCGCTTTGCCAGGCTCGGGCGGTCCGCCTTCTCCGCAGCGGTCACTCGGGCTGCTGCGGCCGACGCCCGGTCCCGCGCGGGGGCCGCCGGGGCGCCATCGGGCCCGAGTTGACCTTGGCGCTGCAGGAGCCGCTTGGTTTCTCTGTTCACTAACTGACCTCGGCTCGAAAAGGAGCAGGCGGATCTATGGGTAACACGGATTCAGCAGGGCAGGAGGGACTCGAACCCCCAACCGCCGGTTTTGGAGACCGGTGCTCTGCCAGTTGAGCTACTGCCCTCAGCGCGGGCGTTCTCGCCCGCCACGGGGCTGAGCACCGAGCATCCCGGGCACCATCACGATAGCACCAGCTCCAGCCGGTACCACATGGCGGGCGTGAGCCCGCGCGATGGCCACGAGCCCGGCAGCCGCCCCACCGGCCGCCACGACGGCTCCGGCGTAGGCCAGACTGCGGCCGTTGAGCACGGAGCGGATCATGCTGCGCTGCGCTGCGCTGCCCACGACGGAGAGGATGTCGGCGACGACGCCCGGCGGCGGTTCCACCTCGGTGGCAGCGAGCTGGTGGAGCAGTCGCACCATTCGCCGGTACCGGGCGAGCTCGGCCTGGCACCGCAGGCACGTCTCGACGTGCGACACGAGCGGAACTTCGGCTGGCAGGCCGTCGTCGAGGATGCGGGGCAGCTCGGCAAGCACTTCCTCGCAGGTCACCGCTGCCAGGCGCCGCCGCGGCAAGGCGTACGAGACCCACGTGCGGCCGGTCGTGACGACGGCGTCCGCCGCGCCCGAAAGCCCTTTCGCAGGGAGGGACCTCATGCCGAGTGCCCCAGCCCAGCCGGCGACGGGGCAGCCGGCGACAACCCGGCCAAGCCGACGACCGGCGGCTCGACCGTCCCGGTAGCGGCGGCCTCGGGGATCACGGGCTCGCTCGTCTCGTGGCGCCTCCCGGGGAACAAACGCTCGCGGAGCCGACGCCGCGCCCGGTGGAGCCGGACCTTTGCCGCCGCCTGGCTGATACCGAGCTCCTTCGCGATGTCGCGATGCGACAGGTCGTAGACGTCGCGCAGCACGACGACGACTCGGAGCGGGTCGGGCAGCTCGGCGAGCGCCTCCACCAGCCGCTCCCGGTCGACGGCGGTGCTGGCAGCGGATTCCGGATTGCCCTCGGATCGCTGCTCGATCAGCTGGGCGACGTCCCCGTAGTCGTCGAGCGGGTCGCACGAGGATTTCTGGCGCCGCTTCAGCAGCGTGGCGGCACAATTCACGGTGATGCGGTGCAACCACGTGGAGAAGGCGGCATCTCCCCGGAAGCGTCGAAGGCTCCGAAACGCCCGCAGGTACGCATCCTGCATGACGTCCCGGGCGTCGTGCTCGTTGCCGACGAGCCGAAGCGCGAGGGCGTAGCACGCCGGCGACGTGATCTGCACCAGCTCCTCGAACGCCGCCGTGTCGCCGTTACGGGCTCGCTCCACGAGCGCCTCCGTCGGCTCGCGTGCAAGCCGCTCGGAGCCCATGTACGGCTCGGCCAGACCGGCCTCGTACTGGCCAGGCTCCAGCCGGCCGACGTCAAGGGCTCGCAGAGCGCTCACGAGGACGACCGTCCGGCGAGGTTGTTGCTCAGCGCGTCTCTTTGTGCAGCGTGTGCTGGCGGTCCCAGCGGCAGTACTTCTTCATCTCGATCCGCTCGCGATCGTTCTGTTTGTTCTTCGTCGTGATGTAGTTGCGACGCTTGCAGGTCTCGCAGGCCAGCGTGACCTGCACCCGCTTCTCGTTCTTCGCCATGTGTCTCGATCCTTCTGTCCTGTGCTTGGCTAGCGCTGTGTTGCTTGGGTAGCGGCGGCGGGACTCGAACCCGCGACCCCACGATTATGAGCCGTGTGCTCTTACCAGCTGAGCTACGCCGCCCTGAAGCCCACGAGGGACTCGAGGGAGCCCCCTGTCGGAATCGAACCGACGACACCAGCCTTACCATGGCTGTGCTCTGCCGACTGAGCTAAGGGGGCGACATCACCCAGCGGGCATGTACGCGCCGAGATCATACCGGCTC
>JBEKMC010000126.1:0-9364 GCA_050008715.1 Acidimicrobiales bacterium
GAGACGGCGTAGTCGCCGGGAACCAGCGCCGCTCCTGTGTTGCAGCTCGCTTTGCCCTTGGACACCTTCGCCTTGCACAGACTGCCATGTGGCGAACTGAACGTCACGGTCCCGGTGGCGTTAGCGGCCAACCCGCTCACCGACAACGCCACGGCGTGGCCGTAGGTGGTGGAGATATACGACGCCTTCGCCGTGAAGGCGGCAATGACAACCTGGACGATGGAGTTCGAGGTTGACGGGGCATAGTCAGTGTCGCCGCTGTACTTTGCCACGATCGAGGTGGTCCCGCCACTGATCCAGATGATCCCGCAGCGCGCCTGCCCAGCACTGTTCAATGCCACCGCCTTGCAACCCGGGAGGACCCCTCCCCCATACGAGAAGGTGACCGTTCCTCCGTAGCTCGCCGGGCTCACTGTCGCCTTGTAGATCACCGTCTCGCCCACCGTGGCCCGGTTGGCGGAGCCCACAAGCGTCGTGGCCGTCGCCCTGGCTCCGGTGCCCACCACTTGGCAAATGGCGTTCGACGTCGACCCGGCATAGTTGCTGTCGCCGCTGTAGGTCGCCACGATCTCTGTGGTCCCACTACCACTGACCCAATCGATAAAGCAGGTCGCCTGGTGGGAGCTGTCCAACGTCTTCCCCGTGCAGCCTGGGAGCGCTACTCCGCCATAGGTAAAGTTGACCGTTCCACCGTTGTCGGTCGGGCTGACCGTCGCCGTGTAGGTCACGGTCTTGTTGAGCGGCGCGGGGTTGACCGAGGTCACAAGGGTTGTCTCCGTGGCCGTAAGAGAGCTGCTGATCACCTGAGTGAGAGTCGCAGACTTCGAGCCGCCATAGCTGATGTCGCCGCTGTAGGTCGCGACGATCGAGAGAGAGCCTGCTGAGCTGTAGGTCTGTGGGCACTCCGCCTTGCCGGCGCTCAAGGCGACCGACTGGCACCCTGAGATCGCCGTGCCCCCATCGGAGAACGAGACGGTCCCGCCGTTGTCGCTAGGGCTGACCGTTGCGGTGTAGGTCACCTGTTGCGTCTCCGCCGACGGGTTCGCCGACGAGGTGAGCACCGTCGTCGTCGTCGTCACCGAGCTCTTCACCACTTGAGTGAGCCTGGTCGAGGCGGACTCGCCAAAGTTGGTGTCCCCGCGGTAGGTCGCGACGATCGAATGGGTCCCGGGAACCGCGTAGGTCTGCGCGCAGCCCGCAGTCCCGTTCGTCAAAGCGATCGACACACAGCCCGAGATCGGCGTCCCTCCATCGGTGAAGGTGACCGGGCCGCCATTGTCGGTCGGGCTCACGGTCGCCGTATAGGTCACCTGCTGGCCGGTCGTCGACGGGTTCGCCGAAGATGCAAGCGTCGTCGTAGTAGACGTCACCGAGCCGCTCACCTGTTGAGTGAAGGCCGTCGACACCGAGCCCGCGAAGGCGGTGTCACCGCTGAAGGTTGCCACGATGGAGTGAGAGCCGGTGCCCGAATACGTCTGGTCACAGGTCGCGTTCCCGGAGGCGTCCACCGGCTGGCTCTCGCACGACGCGATCGGAGAGCCGCCGTCGGCGAACGAGACCGTCCCCCCGCTCGCGCCAGTGCTCACCGCCGCCGTGTAGGTCACTTTCGTGCCTACGGGCACAGTGGAGTCCGACGACGAGACGGTCACATTTGTCGACGGCAGCCCGGACCCGATCGCGCCGAGCGGACACTGCGTGCCGTCTCCGTAGATGTTGAACGGACCGACGAACACCCCCGTGGTCGAGATGCTGAGGCTCGCTGGTCCCGACCCCACGGAGCCGACGACAGCGTACGTGCCGCCGAAGCAGACGTCGTAGTCGAACCCGCTCGTGGTCGAGTCAGTCACGAAGGCTGAAACAGTGAGGCCGGCACCGGCCGAGAAGGTGAGCCCGGGGATGTCGGTGATGTCGACACCCAGCCAGAGCGGCGAGAAATCAAGCGTTCCCGAGATGACGCCGGCGCTCGAGGTCTGGACGCACGGAAGAGGATGACCGTTTCCGTCGGTGCAATTCTGGCTCACGATGGCCGCCCCATCCACTTGGTTGGCCACGTATCCGGCATCGACGACAAATGATCCCTGATTGATCGTCGCAGTGAGGGTGTAGCCGACCGCCAGGTTGCCGCCGATGAGGATGTAGACGCCGCCGAGGCCTGGAATGCTGAGGTCCGGTATCGGCACGGCGTAGCAGCCCGACACCACACCCGACACGTTGACCGTGACGACAACCGGGCTCTCGACGGTGACCGTGATGGGAGCCTGTATCGAGGAGAGGAAGCCGTCGTTCTCCGAGGTCTGGAACTGGCCGGAGAAGTCTACGGGACCGCCTGTCACGGTGGCGGTGGCAGAGAAGCCGATACCGGTCCCGCCGGCCGGGGAAGAGCCGGGACACGCTCCGCCCTTCTGTGGTATCGCAAGGTTGAAGGCGAGCGACGCGTTGATGTCGAGAGGCCCGGTGCTCCCGCTGATCGTCGGCAGAGTCGCCGACGGGCTCTGCCAGTAGTAGGTGCCCTCACACCCCTCGTCTATCGCCGTGCAAGCAACGACGGAGGTGCCGCCGGCGTTGGTGAGGACGACGTCGGTCCCCTCGTCGAGGCCCGCCGGCGCCGGCGGGGGCGTCACGATAATGTCCGGATTGCCCAAGCCGTCCGTGCCGAACGTGAAGTTCGTCGTCGCGACTGCGCCGTCGTCACCTCCGTTGCCGAACCAGACAATGGTCGTCCCGGCCAAGTTCGAGCCCGTGATGGTGATCGTCCCGTTGGGGTTCGTGCCGCCGCTGTCGGTGAACGTCCCGCCGGCGACAGGTCCGCTGGCCGGACTCAGGCCCGTGATCGAGGCGACGGAGCCCTCGGCAACAGCCGACGTCGAGACGACGTTGGAGGCGTCGTTGCCGGCGTCGGTGGAGAACACCTGCACGGTCAAGTTGTCGCCGTTGTCGATGTCGTCGCAGTCCAAGCCGCCGGTGTCGTCGAGGAGCACGATGATCTGGGTGTCCGACCACGAGCCGATCGTGACGTCGCAGTCATCATGGGGCTCGTTGCTGCAGTTGCCCATGTCCTGGTCGGAGAAGTGTGACGTGTCGACGATCTGGAGGTTGCTCGTAAGGACGTCGCGACCGATGGCCGACTCGCCGAGCATCGTGTCGTTGTCTGCCTGGCAGACCGTTGGCGGTGTGGCTCCAAAGCCGCTCCCGGCGATGATGATCCCCGGTCCCGATGCCTCGCCGCCGGGGAGGTCGGAGTCGTTCTGGGCGGTGATCGGCGAGACGCTCGTGATCGTCGGGGCCTGTGCGGAGGCGATCGTCTCGCCCGGAACGACGAGGAAGAAGCCGACGACAGCGACGACAGCGACGAGCGATCGCAGGCAGTTGGTCACCCTTCTGGCCGGCCTTCGGCGAGATGCGCCCTCTTGCACGGCAGAACCCCCTGGTCAAAGATGCGCACATCTTCGCACACACTCGACCGAATTCATGCGAGCTTCGACGACGACCACGTCGTCGCCAACGCCGGCCTCATCGGGCTGGCGACGCTGGCTGAGCACCTCGGGCCGCGGGAGCTGTTCGACACCCACGTCGACCTCAGAGCCGCTCCCGGGCATGCCAATGTCGGGCTGAAGGCGATGGAGCTCATTCACTCTGCATTGTCGGGTGGGGACCTCATCGACGATGCTGGCGCCGTGCGCGCGGCCTCGACGCCGGAAGTGCTCGGGCATGCGGTGCGGGGCCGTCCACCCTCGGGACCTTCCTTAGATCGTTCACCTGGGGCCATGTCTCCCAGCTCGACCGGGTGCTCGACGAGCTCATCTGCCGAGCGTGGGCAGTCCGGCGCCGATCCCGGAACCGGGCCGGTCATCTTGGATGTCGACTCGACCATATGTGAGACCTACGGCTTGGCCAAGCAGGGAGCCCGCTTCTGGCACACGGGCGTGCGCGGCTACCATCCGCTGCTCGCGACACTGGCCGGCACCGACGACGTGGTGGGTGTGCGGCTCAGCTCCACAAAAAATGCAGGTCAGACGCTATATACTGTTGCCGGTGAAGTGCCAAAATGCGTTTGGGTAGCGACCAAGCTCCGCGGACCGCCGTGATCGTCAGCGCACCTATCCCTCGGCGATGCTGAGACGAGGCGCCCGGTTGAGCGGTTCAGGAGCTGATTTGTTTCCAGATACGGCCGTTGTAGGCCTCTGCAAAGGTGTAGCTCGGGTAACCGATGCCCGCGTACGAATAGCCGACGGCGTATGCCCGTGACTTGGAGGCAGCGCTGACGGCCTCGAGGAGGCCGTGCGGCGCCTTGTACTCAGTCTGCACGGACCAGGCGCCTCCGCTCGTGTGAAGGACGATGGGGTTGTACAAGTGGCTCGACGTGTTCTGCCAGGCGCCGACGACGAATGCCGAGGAGCCGGCCATGCTCATCGACGCGGGGAGGAAGGGATGCAGGTGCTTCGGCATGACCATCGCCGACCACGCCTTCCCGGTCCATTTCAGCGCCAGCGGGAGGTCACGAGCCGTCTCGCCGACGGCGTAAGCGAGTTGCGGCGATGTCGTAGCGAGGCTGAAGATACTGTCACCGGCGGGGGGCGCACCGGCCGCTTTCCAGCTGCTTCCTGCCCAGTGCCAGAACGACCCGTTGCCGATCGCCCAGGCGATCGTCGGGCCGGACGTGCTGACCTCGCTCAACCGATGGCCGGCGTGGCGACTTCGGACCAAGTCTTGCCGTTCCAGTGCAGGGCGACCTGTTCGTTCGTCTTCGACGACCAGATGTCACTGCCGACCGCCCAGGCGTTGGTCGGCGAACTGGCTGAGATGGAGCCGACGGCGACGGCGCCATTCTCGAGATCACCCGGTAGCTTGTCGGCGACGAACGACTTGCCGTTCCATTGCCAGATGGCCGGCAGTTCCTGGATACCCACGGCTTGGCGCGCGCCCGCTAGCCAGATCGCTGACGAACCCCCCGCCGCCATGGCGTCCGGGCCGCCATAACGGCCCCCGATCTTCGGCGCTTTCACGCTCAGCACGTGACCCTTGTGCCAGCGCACCAACGAGTAGGTCGCGTTGTCGAGGCTCCCGGTCACGTCGAGGGCCCAGAGGTCGGACGAGTGGGGAACGGTGGTGACGATGGTGAGGTTTCCCTTCGTTGCCTTTGCAACGGTCAGCCTGAGCGGCTGAACCGATGCCCCGGCCGGCACGACACAGATGACGGCCGCCGACGTCACAGCGAACGTCACCGCGAATGCCAGCCGGCGTGCTCGTCCTCTGATCGCCTGCGAGTGAAGACCACTCATCCTCTGTGTCCCTGCGTCGTCCCGCCCTGATTGCTTGCCACCGCGTGGCGCCGGGTGAGGCTGCGGGGCTGGCGCAGCCTTGCAGAAAACTGTTGAGGGCAACGGGTCGAGCCTGGGGGCCTGCTCCGCCGCTTCAATACTCGTCGTGACATGTGGTGCGGGCTCTAGCTCTTCGTAGGAAACCACGCGGGTTGTTTGTTTGCATGACGGGTCCTACTCCAGGCTCCGTCGCCCCACTGCCTCAGATAGTCGTCCCTGTCGCTTGTTGACACCGGCGAAACCTGGGAGGATCGGCCTGCGAAGGGCTAACTGCGAGGGGGCAGCACCATGCAACTTTCTGTCCGGTCCATGGTGTCTGCACGCCTCCGGCAATCTTGCGCGCCGGCCGCAGTCCTGGTCCTAGTGGCGACGACACTGTACGGGCTGGCCGCCCCTGCCAGCGGCTCCCCGAGCCCGACTGGCCCAGCCTCAACGGCGGCGGGTTGGACCGTCAAAGCCACGGTCAACGATCAGAGTCCAAACGGCATCCTGCGGTCCGACTCATGCATCTCGTCGACCTCGTGTCTGGCGGTTGGGTCCTTCAACGACAGCACGGGGACCACCGAGACGCTGGCGGAAGCGTGGAATGGCAAGGCGTGGCGCACCCAGACCATGCCTGTCCCGACGGGCGCCAGCTACCGGGACCTTTCGGGGGTCTCGTGCATCTCGGCGGTGGCATGCACGGCCGTCGGCAACTACGACAACGGCTCCGGAGCGGACGTCACCTTGGCGGAGGCCTGGAACGGGAAGGCGTGGAGAGTCCAAGCGACGCCCAACCCCTCCGGTGCGACCGACGTCGTGCTCTCGGGCGTGTCGTGCGCGTCGGCGGCCGCCTGCGAGGCGGTCGGCAGCTACTACAACAGCTCGGACACACAGGTGACCCTGGCGGAGGCGTACGACGGCAAGACTTGGAGTGTCCAAGCCACCCCTGATCCTCCCGGCGCCTTCGGGAGCGGGCTCTCGGGCGTGTCGTGCTCGTCGGTGAAGACCTGCACCGCGGTCGGGGAGTTCTCCGGCAGCGCCGGCGGCGAGGCGCTGGTGGAGGTATGGAAGGCCAAGACGTGGAGCATCCAGACCGTCCCGTTGCCTTCCGGCGGTTCCAACGGTGATCTGTTCGGCGTGTCGTGTGTCTCGCCGTCCCTGTGCACGGCGGTCGGCAGCTACAACCACTCGGGAACCTCGGTGCCGCTGGTGGAGGTCTCGACCGGGAAGACCTGGAGCGTCCAGCCCAGCGCCGTCCCAAAGGGCGGTGGCGCGACAGGCAGTGGCTTGCGGGCCGTGTCCTGTAGATCGCCCAAATCCTGTACGGCGGTAGGGTCGCAGCCCTCGAGCTTGGTCTTCGATGCCACCCTTGCCGAGGTGTGGAACGGTTCGACGTGGAAGATCACCTCGACACCGAGGGGCGCTGACGGTGTCAGCATCCTGCAGGGGGTTTCGTGCCTCTCGTCCTCGGCCGCGTGCATGGCGGTCGGATGGAGCGCCCCCGTCGACTTCGACTTCGGCCCGACGTTGGCAGAGTTGTGGAATGGCATCTCCTGGAAGCTCCGGGTCACTCCGAACATCACCGGCGCGCTCCCCGCCCTCCTTAACGGAATCTCCTGCCCCTCGTCGAAGGTATGCATCGCCGTCGGCGAGACCTTCAACGCATCGGGTACGGAACTGCTGCTCGCCGAGTCGTGGAACGGCAGCACGTGGAGGATCACGCCGGCGCCGAACCCCGCAGGTTCGGCAGACACCACTCTCAATGCCGTGTCGTGCACCTCGTCCACCTCCTGTATCGCCGTGGGCTTATACGTCAACGGCTCAGAAGTCGGTCTGACACTGGCGGAGGCATGGAACGGCAAGACTTGGAGAATTCAGACCATGCCCAAGGTGGCCGCCAGCACCGATAGCAGGCTCGACGCCGTCTCCTGCATCTCGGCATCAGCGTGCACGGCGGTCGGCGCCACCCACAACAGCAGCGGTAACGAGGTAACACTGGCCGAGGTATGGAACGGCAAGACTTGGAAGGTCGAGGCCACGCCCAACCCGACGGGCGCAACGTCCAGCGTCCTGTCGGGCGTGTCGTGCCCCTCCTCGTCCGATTGTGTCGCGGTCGGCAACGCCTACAGCTCAAACACCGAATCGATCCCGACCCTGGCGGAGGTATGGAACGGCAAATCATGGGCGATCAAGCCCACGCCGAACCCGAAGGGGGCGACCGACAGCGTACTGACGGCCGTATCGTGCACCTCATCGACAGCCTGTACTGCTGTCGGCGATTCCAACGAGGTCGCGCTAGCCGAACGCTATAACGGCAAGGCCTGGATGATCGAGGCCATACCGAGTCCGTCCCATGCCTTTCCCGGTGTCACCCTTTCGGGTGTGTCTTGCAGGTCGCCGAAGTCATGCGAGGCTGTCGGCGACTACTTCATCAGCACTCGCGTCGATGTCACTCTCTCGGAAAAATGGAACGGCACGACCTGGGCGGTACAGGGCACGCCGAATCCCTCTCTCGCGGTGACGAGCGCCCTCGACAGCGTGTCGTGCACCTCATCGACGTCATGCTCGGCGGCGGGTTGGACGCACAATCCGTCCTACATCTCGACCACATTGGCGGAGGCGTTCAAGTGAGCGGGAGCACGCGCATGCGGGGACTGTGACCCGGGCAACGTCTGAGCGATCGGCTTTGTCACCGGCGAGGGCGGGTTCTGGCCGCTTGAGGAGGCTTACCCGGCCTGAGGTGACATAGGTAGCCTTGGGTTGTGGCCCGACGGCGAACGCCGGCGGACCTCGCCTCTTCGAACAACTCGGTCCGAACTGCGACTGAGGTCCGGTCTGAATCGCAAGTGGGGATGGGCGAAAGCAGTATTGCTGACCGGTCCAAACCGCTAACGCGAAGGCTTTGTCTGCGTCGGCCTACACGCCACGTCTCATCGATACCCCACTGACGGAGCTGTTCGATCAGCTGCCGGCGCTGCTGTTGGTCGGTCCGCGAGCGGCTGGAAAGACCACCACTGCTCGACGTCTCGCCCGGTCTGTGGTCAGGCTGGATGTGTCGGCCGAGGCCGCGGCGTTCCCGATTTGACCCAGACGCAGCACTCAGGGCGATGACCCTGCCGGTGCTTCTCGACGAGTGGCAGGAGGTTCCGGAGCTCATGGGGGCAGTGCGGCGTGCGGTCGACGAGGACGTCCGTCCAGGTCGATTCCTGCTGACCGGGAGCGCGAGGCCGAGGCGCGGCAACAGCGCATGGTCGGGCATCGGCAGAGTCGTCCAACTGAAGATGTTCGGCCTGACTCAGGCCGAGATCGTCGGGCGCAGCGACGGCCTGGGATTGATCGATCGGCTTCAGACGGCCGATCTGGACCTGTTTCCCGCTCCCGCCAACCCACCGGATCTTCGTGGCTACATCGAACTTGCGCTGCGAGGCGGCTTCCCTGAGCCCGCCTTGCACCTGGTTGGATCGGCGAGGCATCTCTGGCTCGATTCGTACGTGGATCAGGTGGTGACTCGCGACGCCGAGTCCTTGGACGGCGTCCGAGACCCGGTGTTGCTTCGCCGGTACTTCGAGACACTTTGCGTGAACACGGCTGGCCTCGTCGATGAACGAGCAGTCTTGCGAAATTGCGATTTGCTCGGGCGGCTCATTGATACGTTCGTGGTTTCTCAGATCCGACCCGGGGCGGAGCTCAGCCATCTGCGCCCGCGCCTCGACCATCTGCGCGACAAAGAGGGAAGACACGAGACCGACCTGCTTGTCGAGATGGCGGGTGGCGACGTAGTCGCGATCGAGATCAATGCGTCGGCCTCTCCTGACAGCGGGGACGCACGGCATGTCGCCTGGTTGCGGGATCAACTCGGCCGACGATTCATCGCTGGAGCCGTCCTTCACACCGGTCCTCGTCCGTTCTCTCTTCTCTCGCCGAGAGAATCTTCGCTCTTCCGATCTGCTCACTCTGGAACCGAACATCATTCGAAGTCGCAGATCCTCGTGACGCGGCGGTCCCCGAGACCGATTGCCTCTTCGTGTCGAAGTGGCTACGCTGCCGTCCGACGATTCCACTGG
>JBEKMC010000127.1:0-9247 GCA_050008715.1 Acidimicrobiales bacterium
TCGGCCGCCCGCCCGAACGCCTCCCGGGAGGCGAGCTCCTCGAGGTCCTCGGCAGCCATGACCTTGGAGAGAAACGGGTGCATGGCGAGCGACGGCGCCACCGCGTTCACGCGGATGCCGTACGGGGCAGCCTCGAGGGCAGCGCTGCGCGTGAGCGCCATGACGCCCGCCTTGGCGGCCGAGTAGTGCGCCTGACCCGCCTGGGCCCGCCACCCGAGCACCGAGGCGTTGTTGACGATGACGCCGGCGCCGGCAGGACCCATCAACTGCAGGGCGGCTCTCGTGCAACGAAACGTCCCCGTCAGCGTCACGTCGATCACCTTCGACCACTGCTCGTCGGTCATCTCGACGAGCTCGACCGTGCCGCCGAGGCCGGCGTTGTTCACGAGCACGTCGACTCGGCCCAGCTCCTCCACCGAACGGCGGAACAGCTCGTCGACGCTGGCTTGGTCCGTCACGTCGCAGACGACGCCGGGGACGCCGAGACGCTCGGCGGCTTCACCGAGCCGGCGCTCGTGGGCATCGCTCACGAGCACCTGTGCGCCCTCTTCGACGCAACGCTCGGCCGTCGCGTACCCGATGCCGGTACCTGCGGCTGCAGTGACGACGACAGTTTTTCCTTCGAGCAGGCCGTGCGACGGCCGGTGCTGGCTCATGGGGCTCCGCTTCCTCCGCTCCTCGTGCTGGCGGGACGATAGATGCTGGTCGCCGATGGTGGCGAGCGACCGCTCCGGCGTGACACGCTCCAGAGGTGATGCCACAAGCCATCGACGCGCGCTCGCCCAGCCTTGACGGCCGGGTCGTCATCGTCACGGGCGCTGGACGCGGCCTCGGCCGCGCTCATGCCCTCGAGCTCGCCCGCCATGGGGCGCTCGTCATCGTGAACGACCTCGGCGTCGCCCTCGACGGCACACAGCTCGGGGACGGCCCTGGGGTCGGGGACGGCCCTGGGGTCGAGGACGGCCCAGGGATCGAGGACGGCCCAGGGATCGAGGACGGCCCAGGGATCGAGGGCCAAGCGGCCACGCCCGCCGACGACGTCGTCGCAGAGATCGAAGGTGACGGTGGTGTCGCCGTCGCCAATCACGACGACGTCGCCGACTTCGCCGCCGCCGGTCGCATCCTCGAGTCAGCCCTCGGCGCCTTCGGGCGACTGGACGCCGTCGTGAACAACGCCGGCGTCGTGCGCGACCGAATGTTCGTGAACACGGCAGAAGACGAGTGGGATGCCGTCGTGGCAGTTCACCTGAAGGGTCACTTCTGCCTGTCCCGCCACGCCGGCCGGCACTGGCGGGACGAGTCGAAACGCACGGGTGTCCCGGCGGGTGGGCGCATCGTCAACACGTCCTCCGGCGCCGGGCTCCTCGGCTCGGTGGGCCAGGCCGCGTACTCAGCCGCCAAAGCGGGCATCGTCGGTCTCACGCTCGTGCAGTCGGCCGAGCTCGCCAGATACGGCGTCACCGCCAATGCCATCGCTCCGGCCGCCCGGACGCGGATGACCGCGACCGTGTTCGCCGAGACGATGGCAGCTCCGGCGACGACCGACGAGTTCGACGCCATGGCGCCGGAGAACGTGTCACCGCTCGTCGCCTGGCTGTGCTCGGCCGACTCGGCCGAGGTCACCGGTCGCGTCTTCGAGATCGAAGGCGGTCGCTTGACGCTGATGGACGGCTGGCAGCGAGCCGCCACCCGCAACGCCGGCCGTCGCTACCGCGTCGACGAGATCGGCGACGCCGTCTCGGCGCTCATCGCCGCCGCCCCGTCCCCGCTTCCCGTTTACGGGGCACCGTGATCGCACCAGCGGCGCGGTGGCCGAGCATCCCCGCCGTCGCCCGCGACGCCGCTCGCCGCTTCGGTGACACCCTCGCCGTGATCGAAGGGACGGAGCGCTTCACCTTCGCCCGCCTGTGGTCGGACGCATGGACGGCGGCGCGGTCGTTCTCAGGTGCCGGCGTGCAGCCTGGCGACCGCGTGGCCGTCTGGGCACCGAACTCATACGAGTGGATCGTGTCCCTCATCGGCTTGCAGGCCGCCGGGGCGGTCATCGTCCCGCTCAACACCCGCTTTCGCTCGTCGGAAGCGGCCTACATCCTCAACCGCAGTCGTTCGAAGGTGCTCGTGACCGTCGGTGAGTGGCTCGGGACGGACTATCCGCTGCTGCTGGCGTCAGCGGAACTGCCACATCTGGAGCTGCGTGTCGTGCTCGACCCCCCCGGCGGGAGCGGCGAGAGCGGCGAGAGCACCCGCGGCGCCGCCGGCGCCCATACGACGTCCTGGGCAGAGTTCCTGGCGCTCGGCGACGCCATCGACCATGCAGTTGTCGAGGAACGCCTCGCGACCATCGGTCCAGACGACGTCTCCGATCTCATCTTCACGTCCGGCACGACCGGCGCACCGAAGGGAGTCGTGGCCACCCACGGCCAGTCCATCCGCACCTTCGACGAGTGGCGCCGGATCGTCGGTCTGAGCGAAGCCGACCGTTACCTGCTCGTCAACCCCATGTTCCACACTTTCGGCTACAAGGCGGGAATCGTTGCCAGCCTCATGGCGGGCGCGACCATGATGCCCGTGGCGGTGTTCGACGCGGCATCGGTGCTCCGACGAATCGCATCCGACACCGCCACCGTCCTGCCCGGGCCGCCCACGCTCTACCAGTCGCTCCTCGACCATCCCTCGCTCGCCGCCACCGACATCTCCTCCCTTCGGCTCGCCGTCACGGGGGCCGCCGTCATCCCGGTCGACCTCGTCCGCAAGATGCGGGCGGACCTCGGATTCGACGTGGTGCTGACGGCGTACGGGCTCACGGAGGCCACCGGCTTCGTCACGGCCACGAGGCAGGGCGACGACCTCGACACGATCGCCACGACCTCCGGGCGGCCCATCGACGGGGTGCAGGTCCGCGTCGTCGCGCCCGACGGAACCACAGTCGCCGCCGGCCAGCCTGGCGAGGTCCTGTGCCGTGGCTACAACGTCATGCAGGGCTACTTCGAGGATCCGGAACAGACGGCGGCTGCGATCGACCCCGACGGCTGGCTCCACACCGGCGACATCGGCGTGCTCGACGACCACGGGAACCTCCGCATCACCGACCGCCTGAAGGACATGTTCATCGTCGGGGGTTTCAATGCGTACCCGGCCGAGATCGAGAGCCTCCTGCTCGAGCACGGCTCGATCGCCCAGGCCGCCGTCGTGGGCGTGCCGGACGAGCGGTTGGGCGAGGTGGGCGTCGCCTTCGTCGTGCCGAAGGCCGGCCGACGGCTCGATCCCAGCGAGATCGTGGCCTGGGCGCGAGCACACATGGCCAACTACAAGGCACCCCGGGCCGTGCATGTCGTCGATGCCCTGCCGCTCAACGCCAGCGGAAAAGTGCGCAAGTTCGAGCTGCGGGAACAGGCGAGCCCGTGATCGCAGACATGCTCCGGGGTCGCCGGGCCATCGTCACCGGCGGCGGCTCCGGCATCGGGCGCGCCATCGCCGAGCGTTTTGCCGACGCGGGCGCCCGCGTCGCCGTGGTCGACATCGACCTCGCAGCTGCCGAGGCGACGGCTGGCGCTCTCGGCGGCCTCGGCGGGCTGGCCTTCGAGGCGGACGTCAGTGATTCGTCGTCCGTGGACGCAGCCTTCGACCGGGCGAGCGCGGCCTTCGGAGGTCTCGATGTCGTCGTCAACAATGCCGGCGCCGGTGCGGTGAAGGCACTGCACGGGTACTCCGACGCCGAGTGGAGCCGCCTCATCAGCGTCAACCTGGGCGGTGTGTTCCACGGCATCCGGGCCGGCGTCGTCCGCCTGCGGGAGAGCGGTGGCGGCTCGATCGTCAACGTCTCCTCCCTGAGCGGTGTACGTCCGACGCGAGGTGAGGGACCGTACTCGGCGGCCAAGGCAGGCGTCATCGCCCTCAGCGCCACCGCCGCCCTCGAGTACGCGCCGGACATCCGGGTGAACTGCGTGTCGCCGGCCATCATCGACACCCCGCTCACGCGACCGCTGCTGGCTGAGCCGAAGGTGCGAGAGCGGATCGAGCAGCGCATCCCCCTCGCTCGAGTGGGCACGGCGATCGAGGTGGCGAACGTGGTGGCGTTTCTCGCCTCGGACCTTGCCTCCTATGTCACCGGGGTCAACGTCGTCGTCGACGGTGGAAGCGCCCTGCCAAGTGCCCAGACCGACGACTTCCTGGCGCGTTTCATAGCGGCTGGCGAATGAGCCGCTCGGCCGCCTCAGGTCGTCGTGGGATCCGGGACTTCTCGTTCCCGCAGCCCGAGCGGGTCGATGACGTCACGGATGAGGCGCAGCTCGTCGACATCGGGCAGCCGGGACTCCACGAGCGGGTCGGCGACGGCCGGCTCCACACCCGTGGCCGAAAGGACCGCCTCGAGCCCGACGCCCGGGTGCAACGAGATGACGCGCAAGCGGTGCGCCGGCCCGCCGAAGTCCATCACGCACAGGTTCGTCACGACGCGCCGCAGCCCGAAGTAGCGGCCGGCGTCGCCCATGGCGGCGGCACGATCCCACCCGACGCCCGTGACGACGTCGACCCGCTCCACGAACACCTGGGTGGAGTGGTTGGGGATCCAGTACGACGTGGTGTTCTGGATCGTGTTGCCGGGCGCGCCCCGAAACCCCAGCAACTGCACCCGCGGCGCCCCGTAGTCACTCCCTATGGCGGCGAAGTTGTGGTTGCCGTAGGCGTCGATCTGGCTGCCGCTCATGATGACGTGCCGACGGCCGGACCACACGAGGTCGAACATCGCCCGGTACGGGTTGTATGCCTCGACCACCCGGCCGGACGGGAACGGGAACGCCTCGTCGTTGCTGACGAGGGCGGCCTCCCCGTCGGTCATGACGAGGTCGGGCTCGAAGGTGGCGCGGGCAAGGCGCCCACCGATCATCGGGATCGTCCCGATCGGGTTCGCGAGGATTTCGCCGTCGCCCCGAAAGCACTCGGCGACGGCGACGACGCAGACCTCCGCTCTCGTCGGCCTCGTGCCGGTCGAGTGGCCGACGCTCACGTCGCACCCACGCGCCGCGCCTGGTACTCGTCCTCGCTCACGTCCACCCACGCCTGGCGGAACGCCGCCCAGTCGTCCGGTGAGCGGGCGGCGGACGCATAGCGCTGCTGGAATGCCTCGTCGCGCCCATACTCGGGAACGCACGACGTGAAATGGGCACCACCCGGCCGCTCGACGACACCGTCCACCATCGTCCGGTTGATCCGGAGGCGCAGCTCGCTGCCGGCGACGGCGACGAGATCGGCAGTCGGCACGACTCGTTCGACGGAGATGAAACGCCGACGCGCCGCCTGCAGGAAGAGATCGTCGAAATACAGGTCGGGGCCGAGGAAGGCGGCATCACCCCCGGCGTCGGCGACGTTCAGATGACAGAGCGCCACGTCGAGCTCGAGCGCGGGCGCCGCCACGAGCTCCTCGGCGTCGCCGAACGGAGATCGGACGGTCGCAAGCCTCTTGTTGAGCCGTAACAGGTCGGAGCCGAGGCCGACCCGTGAGGGAAGGAACGGCAGTCGCCAGGCGGCTGCTTGCAGACCGAGCAGGAAAAGGCCCTCGTCCCAAGGCTCCTCCTCCACGCGGCCGGCCTGGCGGGCGGCGCGGTAGTGGGGCTCGAGCGGGATCGAGTCGAGCGACACGAAGGCGGACACGACTTTGCGAACCTGCCCGGTCGCGCACAGCAGCCCGACGTCCGGCCCGCCGTAGCTGACGACGGTGAGATCGCGAAGCGCCGAGCGGGCGAGGGCGCGCACGAGCGACATGGGCTTTCGACGCGAGCCCCAGCCGCCGATGCCGATCGTCATCCCGGAGGAGATCTCCCCGATGACGTCGTCCTCCGAGCAGCGTTTGTCCCTCATCGCGCTGCCGTCATTGTGCAGGGGGATCGCCGCGGGGGTCCTCGAGGAACGCTGCCCGCCGCTCGTCGGACACACCGCTCAGGTTCAGCTCGAAGGTATAGCCCTGCTCGTAGCGGTAGCTCTTTCGGACGTCCCACAGGTCGATCCCGTTGAGGGATTGCTTGGCGGCGCGGATGACCGTCGGCGACTTGGCGGCGATCTCGGCCGCCAGCTCGCGGGCCACGGGCAGCAGCCGATCACGGCTGACCACGGCGTGGACCGAACCGAAGTGGTGCAGCTCGGCGGCCGAGGCGCGAGCCGACGTATAGACCATCGCCCGCATCTTGTGCTGGGGTACCAGCCGGCTCAGATGGGTGGCAGCCCCGAGGGCGCCGCGGTCGACTTCCGGCAGCCCGAACGACGCGTCCTCGGAGGCGACCACGACATCGCTGTTGCCGACGAGGCCGATGCCCCCGCCCAGGCAGTACCCGTGCACGGCGGCGATCACAGGGACCGGGCATTCGTAGACGGCGGCAAAGGCGGCTGCGCACGCCCGGTTCACCTCGATGAGGGCGGCATAACCGGGCTCGGACTGCACCTCCTTCAAGTCGATCCCGGCGTTGAAGCCCCGCCCCTCCGCCCGCAGGACCACGACGCGTACCTCCGGGTTGCGCCCGAGGGTGCCCAGGCCGTCAGCGAGCTCGAACCAGCCGGCGACGGGAAGGGCGTTCACCGGCGGGTGCTCCATGACGACTTCTGCGATGCCGGCCCCGTCGATGCTCGTCGTGATCGCCATCGTCGTCGCTGTCCCCCGCACCTCGGTCCACCCGCCCGTTCCGGGATCTCCCGGATGCACGGGGCCGAGCCGTCGTACCATGGCGCCGGCCGGCGACAGAACCCTATGCGAACGAGGCACAGTGCACGATCTCATCGACTTCCACGACACCGTCGTCCTCGTGACGGGAGGCACGAAAGGAATCGGGAGGGGGATCGTGGAGGCGTTCGCAGTCGCCGGTGCCTCCGTCGTCACCTGCGCCCGGGGCGCGGCCGACGACCCGCTCCCTCCCGAGGTCGAGCTCGTGGCAGCCGACATCCGCGACCCGGACGTAGCGGGGCAGCTCGTCGCGCACGTGACGGAGCGTTTCGGCCGCCTCGACGTGCTCGTCAACAACGCCGGCGGTTCACCACCGGCCGACTCGGCCACCGCCTCCCCTCGCTTTACCGAGGCGATCGTGCGGCTCAACCTCCTCGCTCCCCTCTGGCTCGCACAGGCTGCCAACGCAGTCATGCAGACCCAGGACGCCGGGGGCGTGATCATCAACATCGCCTCCGTCAGCGGGCTCCGCCCCTCCCCGGACACCGTGGCCTACGGCGCCGCAAAAGCGGGCCTCCTCAGCCTCACCGAGACGCTCGCCGTCGAATGGGCGCCGAAAGTCCGGGTCAACGCCGTCACGCCCGGCTACATCGTCACCGAGCAGGCGCCGCTGTTCTACGGCGACGACGCCGGGATCGCCCGCGTCGCCGCCACCGTCCCGCTCGGTCGCCTCGGATACCCGTCCGATGTCGCCGGCGCCTGCTTGTTCATGGCCTCCCCGCTCGCGTCCTACGTGAGCGGGGCGAACCTCCTCGTGCACGGCGGCGGCGAGGCTCCCCGCTACCTCGACGCCGCCGGTAATTCCTGACTTCGTCGTGCCCTCCCATTCGAGGAGCAGCGTCGAGGAGCAGCGTCGAGGAGCAGCGTCGCGGCCGCACAGCAAGTTCACAGGCGAGCCACGTAGCCTGCGATCGATGACCACACGGATCGGGGCGCCATGACCGGCGCCATCGAGACAGAAGGCCTGACGAAACGGTTCGGCGATCGTGTGGCCGTCGACCACGCCGACCTCCACATCCCCACTGGCGCTGTCTCGGGCTTCATCGGGCCGAACGGGGCCGGCAAGACGACGACCATGCGGATGCTGCTCGGGCTCGTCCGCCCGAGCGAAGGCGCCGGCACCATCCTCGGTGAGCCGCTGTCACAGCCGGAGCGCTACATGAGCCGCATCGGCGCCATGATCGAAGGACCGACCTTTTACGGCCCGTTGTCAGGTCGCGCCAACCTCGTCGCCCTCGCCCGCCTCGGCGGGCTGCCCGTCGGGCGCGTGGACGAGGGTCTCGAACGCGTCGGGCTGGCGGACCGGGGAGGCGACCCGTTTCGGGCCTACTCGCACGGCATGAAGCAACGCCTCGGCATCGCTGCCGCCCTCCTGCCCCGACCCGAGCTGCTCGTGCTCGACGAGCCCACGAACGGCCTCGACCCCGCCGGCATCGGCGAGGTCCGCTCGCTCCTGCGTTCGCTCCGCGACGACGGCCTCACCGTGTTCGTCTCGAGCCACCTGCTCGGGGAGCTCGAGCAGATCTGCGACCACGTGGTGATGATCCAGCTGGGCCGGCTCATGTACCAAGGGACCGTCGAGCAACTCGTGGCTGCCCAGCACACCGAAGTCTGGGCGCGGCCCGAGCAGCCGCATGACGCCCCTCGGCTGCTCGAGGCGCTCCTCGCCGCCGGGCGGCAGGCGCGCGCCGACGGACCATGGGTCTGCGTGCTCGCGGACGAGCACTTCGCCGCCGACGTCTACCGCCTGGCGGTACGTGAAGGCATCACCCTCGTGCACCTGAGCACCCGACGCCAGTCGCTCGAACAGGCCTTCCTCGCCATGACGGGGACGGTGAGCGGCGACATCGCCCCCATCTCGAACGTTGCCGGCGGCCAGGGAGCCGGTCGATGATCCCGGCAGCGTTCCGAAGCGAGTGGGTGAAGCTGCGTCGCCCGAGCCTGCTCTTGGCCACCTATGGCGCCATCGCGGCCGTGTCGATCCTCATCACCATTCTCAGCTTCGCCCTGGCCGGCCATCAGTTCCGCAACGGCGGAGGAGGCGGCGGCGGCGGCGGTCGCCGCGCCGCCGTCACCCTTGCCCAGTTGGCAGAGGCGAACGCCCTCGGGCAAGCCTTCTCAGGGTTCGCCGGGCTGCTCGGTATCATCTCGCTGGCGGTTGCGGGCGCACAGATGGCGAGCGAGTACAGCGTCGGAACATTGCGCAACCTCGTCATCCGCCAGCCCCGCCGCCTCGTCCTGTTGGCGGGAAAGTTCGTCGCCGTGCTGACCTTCACCGCTGTCGCCGTGCTGCTCGCCTGCATTGTCGGCGCCGTCACGGCCTTCGTCATGGCCCATGTTCGCGGGATCAGCACGACCGCCTGGACCTCGTCGTCGGGCTTGGCCGACTCTGCCAAAGGCTTCGGCGAGGTGGTTCTCGCCGTCTGCGGCTACACGACCATCGGGATGATCATCGGCAGCCTGTTGCGCAACCCGGGGGCAGCCATCGCCGTCGGGCTTGTCTATATCCTCCCGTTCGAGCTCATCCTCAGTGCCACC
>JBEKMC010000128.1:0-9229 GCA_050008715.1 Acidimicrobiales bacterium
GCTGTTGGGGCGAAGTGTCGGCTCCGTGGACGTCGTCGTCGGCGATCGGCCGTCCACCGACGGCGAGCTCGCCGTGCGCCTGGGTGCGCGATTCGGCCTTGTCCTCACGGGTGTGACGCGGCCGGGCCACGGGCCGGTCACGCCGGCGCCGTCGATCGAAGCCGATGATCTCGCCAGTCTCGTCTCGAGGCTGTTCAAGAACACGTAAAAGGAGGCTTCGCAGGTGCTTGCTGTTGCAAGCAGTCCTGCTCAGGCGTATAATGCAGCCATGGCCAAACAGACTCCGCTCGATCGTTATGTCACTGTCGGCATGGATTTCACCCGGATCACCCGTAAGCGCGCCGAATCGCTCGTCCGGGATCTCGTGAAGGAGGGTGCCGTCGGGCGCGAGCATGCCGGGGACTGGGTCGAGGACCTCGTGGCCCGCAGCCGCCGCAGCGCCGAGCACCTGTCCGAGGCCGTTGCCAAGGAGGTGCGGCGCCAGGTCGAGCAGCTCGGCCTCGTGAGCTCCGAGGACGTGCAGCGGATGGTGGAGCGCCTCGTGGACGCTGCTCGTTCGGCCGGCGAGCAGACGTTGCGTACCGTCAACCAGCGAGCGGACAAGGCCCGCCGCGCGGGCGAGGGCGAAGTCAGCAGGGCACGCAAGGAAGCCGAGTCGGTCGTCACGACGGCGGTCGAGCGCGTCCAGGCGACCGCCAAGACGATCGCCCCGTCGGCGCGCAAGGCGACCGCGAAGAAGGCGCCTGCACACAAGGCGGCCACGACGTCCGGTACCGCGGCCTCTCGCAGCGCAGCCGCCAAGAAGACGGCCGTCACGTCGACGGCACGCAAGGCCCCTGTACGCAGAGCTCCCGCCGCGAAGGCGCCAGCCCGCAAGGCCGCCGTCAGCTCCTCGACGGCGGCGGCTCGGAAGGCTCCCGTGACGAAGGTCGCCGGCGCCAAGAAGACCGTCGCCCGTAAGACTCCCGCCAAGAAGGCAGCAGCCTCGTCGACGACGGCCTAGCACTGACAGGAGTCCGGCGGCGCCTCGGCGCCGACGGGTCACCGGCGGCAATGGCCCGTGGTTTGCGCCATGTGCGTGAGGAAACCACCAGCCATTTGTGCGCCGGCGCCAACCGCCGAGCTGCCCGTGAGCGGGGTACTGGTAACTCGGGCGCTGAGCCGCGAGGATGACCCCATGAGCTCCGTGCTCTTTCTCGTCCACCCGGACCGCCCCGCCGCCAAGCAGCTGGCGGGCGAGGCGCGGGCCTGGTGGGAGATGCACGGCTACGGCGTGATCGACTCCCGCGACGTCCCTCGAGGGGGAGCTGCCGACGGCGCCGAGCCGCCGCTCGGCGACGAGCAGCCCGACTTCGCCGTCAGCTTCGGCGGCGACGGCACCATGCTCCGAACCGTGAAACGGGCGCTGCCCGACGGCATCCCCGTCATCGGCGTCAACCTCGGGCGGATGGGCTATCTCGCCGAGGTGGAACCTGCCGCCATGGAGAGCGCCTTCGAGCGTCTCCTCGGAGGCGACTACCGCGTCCAGGACCGCGTGGTCCTCGACGTCGCCCTTCGCCGTGCCGACAGCGACGTGCTGTTGCCGCGGGGTGTGGCGATCAACGAGGCGATCGTCGAGCGCAGCGCTCCGGGCCACACCATCCGGGTGGCCGTTGACATCGCCGGCGTACGGTTCCTCACCTATGTGGCCGACGGCCTGCTCGTCTGCACGCCGACGGGGTCGACGGCCTACAACCTGTCTGCCCGCGGCCCGGTCGTGTCCCCGGGCATGCGGGCACTCGTCATGACGGCGGTGTCGCCTCACCTCGTCTTCGATCGCTCGCTCGTGCTCGGGGTCGAAGAGCCGGTGACCTTGACGCTGCTCGAAGGGCCGTCCGCATCGCTCGTGCTTGACGGATCGGGTTGCGAGCCGCTCGCCGAAGGCGATGCCGTCGTGTGCTCTGCGTCCCCGTTGGCCGCCCGGTTCGTCACCTTCGGGGATAGGGACTTTCACGCCGTGCTGCGATCTCGTTTCTCGCTCGCGGACCGCTGAGGGCGATGCTCGTCGAAATCCACGTGAGAGATCTCGGGGTCATCGAAGACCTCGACCTGCTCATCGGGCCGGGCATGACAGCCCTCACGGGCGAGACCGGCGCCGGCAAGACGCTCGTGGTCGAAGCCCTCGAGTTGCTCGTCGGCGGCAGGGCGGACGCGGCACTCGTCCGGGGTGGTGCCGAGTGCGCCGTCGTGGAAGGCCGCTTCGTCGCCCCGGTGACGACCGCTGACAAGGCCGGCGAGATCGGACCCGAGCCCGCCGGCGACCGCGAGATCGTCGTGCGGCGCGAGATACCTGCGAACGGCCGGTCGAGGGCCTACGTCGACGGCCACATGGCCACCGTCGGGGCCCTCGAGACGCTCGGCTCGGTCCTCGTCGACCTGCACGGGCAGCACGCCCACCAGTCGCTCCTGCACGCCCCCGCCCAGCGCCAAGCCCTCGACCACTTCGGTGGCATCGACTTGTCCGAGGCCGATTCGGCTCGAGGGCGTCTCGCCGAGCTCGACCGACGTCTCGCCGAGCTCGGCGGCGATGCCCGCCAGCTCGCACGGGAGACCGACCTGCTGCGTTTTCAGATCGCCGAGATCGAGGCTGCTCAGCTCAGCGATCCGGACGAGGAGCGGCATCTCGAGGCCACCGAGCTCGTACTGTCTGCGGCCGACGCCCTCCGCCTTGCCGCCGAGACGGCCCGCGAGCTGCTGAGCGAACCCGAAGCAATGGGCGGACGTGGTCCCGACCGCGCCGCAGCGACGGAGCTGCTCGGCATGGCGGCGGCGGAGCTGGCTGCGCATGTGCCTCTGAAGGACCTCGCCGGCCGCGTGCGCGCAGCGCTCGACGAGATCACCGATGTGGCGGCCGACCTGCGGCACCGGGCGGAGGGCTTCGAGGCCGATCCTGAGCGGTTGGCCGGCGTCCAGGCTCGACGGCGCCGGCTCGCCGAGCTGCGGCGCAAATACGGCGAACAGCTCTCCGACGTCATGGCGTTCGAGAAGTCGTCGAGTGCACGGCTCGACGACCTCGAGTCCAGCGACGAGCGCCGGCTCGAATTGCAACAGGAGCGTGGAGATGCGGCCGCCGAGCTGTCTGCTGCCGAAGAGCGAGTCGGGGACGCCCGCCGGGCTGCGGCTCCGGCCCTCGGAGCCGCCGTGGCCGCCCACCTCGTCGACCTGGCGCTTGCCCGCGGGCGCCTCGAGGTCACGGTCGGACCCGGCCGGGGCGACGACGTCGGATGGATGTTCGGCGCCAATCCGGGTGAGCCGGCCCTCCCGCTCGAGAAGGTCGCCTCCGGGGGAGAGCTTGCGAGAGTCATGCTCGCCACGCGCCTCGTGCTGAGCGAGGCGCCGCCGACGCTCGTGTTCGACGAGGTGGATGCGGGCGTAGGCGGCGAGGCGGCGCTCGCCGTCGGGCGTGCCTTGCACGAGCTCGCCCTCGCCGGCCATCAGGTGCTCGTCGTCACGCACCTCGCCCAGGTGGCGGCGTTCGCCGACGCCCAGGTGGCCGTGACGAAAGTCGAGCGCGACGGTCGCACGGTGGCGGCCGCCCGCCCCGTCGAGTCGGAGGAGCGACTTGTCGAGCTGTCCCGCATGCTCTCCGGCCAACCCGGCTCGGCGACAGCCCGCCGGCATGCCGAGGAGCTGTTGGACCTTGCCGCCGGCGGGGGAGTCGGGCGATGAGCTGAAGGGGCTCCTCGCTCAGATGCGCTCTTCGTGGCCTTCCCAGTAGGGCGCCCGCAGGTCTCGTTTCAACGGCTTCATGGCGCCCGAGAGCGGGAGGGGTTCCGTGCGGAACTCGACCGACTTCGGGACCTTGTACCGGGCGATCGTCGTGCGGGCGTGCTCCTGGATGTCCTCGACGGTGGCGGTAGCGCCGGGCTTGAGCACCACGATGGCGTGCACCTGCTCGCCCCAGGTCTCGTGCGGGATCCCGATGACGGCGACGTCGTTCACGGCGGGATGAGTGGAGATGGCGTTCTCGACCTCGATCGAGTAGACGTTCTCGCCCCCGGTCACGATCATGTCCTTCACGCGGTCGACGAGGAAGAGGTAGCCCTCCGCGTCGAGGTGTCCCATGTCCCCGGTGTGGTACCAACCGCCCTCGAAGGCCCGTTCCGTCTCCTTCGGGCGGTTCCAGTACTCGCGCATGAAGTTGCCGCCCTGGGCGCACACCTCGCCTTGCTCGCCGTCTCCGAGGATGTTCCCACCCTTGTCCTGGATGGAGATGGTCACGCCGAGGGGCGGGCGGCCGGCGGAACGCAGGCGGGGACCGCCCGCGCTGTGGTCCCCGGGCGTCAGCAGCGTGAGGATGGAGGAGCACTCGGTCATGCCGTAGCCCTGCCACAGCCGGAGGTGGGGGAGCTCCTCTTGCAGGCGCTGGAGCAGCTTGAGAGGCATCGGCGAGGCGCCGTAGACGAGGTCCCGCAGGGATGCGAGCCGCTCGGGCCTGAACTCCGGGTGGTTCATCATCATTGCCACCATCGTCGGCACCATCACGGTCCAGTCGACGTGGTGCTCCTCGACGGCGTCGAGCATGGCGCCCGGCTCGAACAGCGGCAGCATCACCGACGCCGAGCCCGTCGCCGGGATGCCGACGACCGCTGCCATGGAGGCGGCGTGGAACATCGGCGTCTGGTGCAGGTAGACGCGGCCCGGTGGCATGTCGACGGTGAGACCTACGTGATAGAGGTTGAGGAGCTCGGCGCGGTGGTCGAGGAGAGCACCCTTCGGCAGGCCGGTCGTGCCTCCGGTGTACATGAGGACGACGGGGTCTTCCTCATCGGGCTCCTCGGGGGCGATCGGGTGCCCGAGCTCGACGAGGTCCTCGTAGGCGACATCGTGCGGTACGTCGCGGTCGCCGATGAGCACGACCTGTCGCAGCGGCAGGTCGGCGCGCACGTCCGCGATGTTGCGAAGGAAGTGCTCGGCGAAGAGCGAGTCGACGAAGACGATCTCCGTGCCGGAGTCGGCGAGGATCGTCTGCAGCTCGCGGCCGGCCAGCCGCAGGTTGAGCGGGTTGATGATGCCGGCCCCGAGGAAGGCGGCGTGGTACAGCTCGAGAAACTGATGGCAATTCGCAGCCATGACGGCGAAATGATCCGACTTCGTCAGGCCGAGCTCCGTCTTCATGGCATTGGCCAGACGCAGCACTCGGTTCCCGTGCCGGGTGAAGGAGGCATGGTAGGCGCCGTCGAAGACCGCGTCGGCCTCGGTGAAACGTTCGAAGGCGGGCAGCAGCACGCGACTTCCGACGAGCTCTTTCATTGCACCTCACCTGCGTTGTCCGTCAGCACGGGACGTGCTGGCGCGAATGTAGTGGGGAATCCCAGGTCGACGCTGATCCGCTCGGTCGGCTGCGTCCTCCAGTACCCTGTAAAAGCGGGCACCTGGACTGGACTGAAGGAGCAGCCTTGACCAAGTACGTGTTCGTGACCGGCGGTGTGTCGAGCTCGCTCGGAAAAGGGCTCACGGCCTCCTCGCTCGGTCGGCTGCTCAAGTCGCGGTCTCTACGCGTCACGATGTGCAAGCTCGACCCGTACATCAACGTCGACCCGGGCACGATGAACCCCTTCGAGCACGGCGAGGTCTTCGTCACCGACGACGGCGGCGAGACCGACCTCGACCTCGGCCACTACGAGCGTTTCATCGACGAGAACCTCCACAAGTTCTCGAACGCCACGACCGGCCAGATCTACTCCTCGGTCATCGCAAAGGAACGTCGGGGCGACTATCTCGGAAAGACGGTGCAGGTCATCCCGCACATCACCGACGAGATCAAGGAGCGGGTGCGGCGCCTTGCCCGCGAGGACCTCGACGTCGTCATCACCGAGGTGGGAGGCACCGTCGGCGACATCGAGATCGTGCCGTTCCTCGAGGCGATCCGCCAGTTCCGCCGTGAGGTCGGCCGCGACAACGTGTGCTACATCCATCTCACCTATGTGCCGTTCCTGCGCACCGCAGGTGAGCAGAAGACGAAACCCACCCAGCACTCCGTCACCGAGCTCCGCAGCCGGGGCATCCAGCCGGACGTCATCGTCTGCCGGAGCGAGCAGCCCATCTCGGACTCGTTGAAGCGCAAGATCTCCCTCCTGTGCGACGTGCCGGTGGAGGCGTGCGTGTCCGCCGTCGACGCCGACACGATCTACGCGATCCCGATCACGCTGCACGAAGAAGGCCTCGACGACATCGTCTGCCGCATCCTGCGCCTCGACGGCCCGGAGCACCCCATCGACATCTCCGGCTGGGAGAACCTGCTCCAGCGCATCGGCGCCCCCAACGACACCGTTCGGATCGGGATCATCGGGAAGTACGTCAATTTGCCCGACGCCTACCTCTCGGTCATCGAGGCACTCCGGCACGCCGGCTTCGCCCACGGGGTCAAAGTAGAGGTGGAGCTCGTGCAAGCTGAAGAGGTCACGGGCATGCTGGCGGCGACCCTCGACCATTTCGACGCCATGGTCATCCCGGGTGGCTTCGGCGAGCGGGGCATCGAGGGCAAGATCGCCGCTGCCGGTTTCGCACGCGAGCACGAGATCCCGTGCCTCGGGCTGTGCCTCGGACTGCACACGATGGTCGTGGAGTTCGCCCGCAACGTCGCATCGATGGACAACGCCAACACGACCGAAGTGGACGTGCGCACCCCCTATCCGGTCATCGCCCTCATGGACGACCAGGTCGACATCACGAACAAGGGGGGAACGATGCGCCTCGGCGCCTGGGAAGCTCGGCTGCGCCCGGGCTCGCAGGTTGCCGCTCTGTACGGTGACGTCGTGGCCTCCGAGCGTCATCGCCACCGCTTCGAGGTGAATCCACGTTTTCGCGGGCGCCTCGAGGAGGCCGGCCTCGTGTGCTCGGGTATCGCCGTGAAGGACGACCGGCTCGTCGAGTACATCGAGTTGCCGTCACACCCGTTCTGGGTGGCCACGCAGGCTCACCCTGAGTTCAAGAGCCGCCCGGACCGGGCTCACCCACTCTTCTCCGGTCTCGTGGCCGCCGCCGTCGCACGGGCGCGCAGCCGCCAGCCTCGCCTGCTCGAGCTGGATCTCGACATCGATGCCATCGCCTGAGGACCCCGAGACGCCGTTTCGGCGGCTTGGGGAGCGGGCGCGATTCGACGGGGGTTTCTTTCAGGTCGTGACGGCCACCTTCGTCGGCCCGGACGGCTTCACCTTCGAGCGGGAGGTGATCAGGCATCCGGGCGCCGTCTGCATCGTGCCGCTCGAGAGCGACCGTCGCCACGTGCTCATGATCCGCCAATACCGTGGCGCCGTCGACACCGGATTGCTCGAGCTGCCGGCAGGCAAGCGCGATATCCCCGAGGAGGATCCGGCCCTGTGCGCCGGCCGCGAGCTCGAGGAGGAGATCGGCCGGACGGCGAGCTCGATGACCGAGATCGCCCGTTTCTTCAACTCGCCGGGCATGAGCGACGAGCAGACGATCTGCTACCTCGCCGACGGGTTGCGGGAGGTTCCTCGGCAGGCTCACGGCATCGAGGAGGAGTACATCGTCGTCGAGCGCGTCGCCCTCGACGAGTTGGAGGATCTCATGGCCACTGGCGAGCTGACGGATGCGAAGTCGATCATCGGCCTGCTTGCCGCCCGTGCTGCCATCGGGAGCGGGCCGTAACCGTCGCTGCCGCCGGCACGGAGATCGCAAGCCGCCGCCCGCCGCTCAGCCGCGACGCCGAGGAGTTCCTGTCGTTCCTGGCAGTCGAGAAAGGCCGAGCGCCTGCGTCCATCAGTGCGTACCGCCGCGACCTCAGCGCCTACGAGGAGTTCCTCTCGGGCCGTGGCGTCGCCCTCGGCGATGTGGGCCCACGGGTGGTCGAGGACTACCTGGCGTACCTCGCAGCCTCCGGCCGGCGGGCGACTTCGAACGCACGCGCCTTTGCGGCCATACGCGGCGTGCACCGCTTCTGTGTCGACGAGCGTGGTGCAGGCTCCGATCCGACCGAAGGCCTCTCCGGCCCGAGGCTGCCGCAGCCGATCCCGAAGGCACTCAGCGAGGAGGATGTCGAGCTCCTGCTCTCGGCTGTCGTCGGTGACGACCCGAAGGCCCGACGCGACCGCCTCGTGCTCGAGCTCTTGTACGCCACGGGCATGCGCATCTCGGAGCTGGCGTCGCTGCGGCTGTCCGACCTCGATGTCGGGCGGCAGATGGCACTCGTGTTCGGCAAGGGTTCGAAGGAGCGCATCGTGCCGTTCGGGCGCCACGCCCGGTCGGCGCTCGAGGCATGGCTGGCGCCCGGCGGCCGGCCGGCGATGGCTCCCGAACGTTGGGCGCGGCGGGCCGACGAGGAATCGTTGCTGATCTCGTCTCGCGGCCGGCGCATGTCTCGCCAGACCGTCTGGGTCGTCGTTCGCACCGCCGCCACGAAGGTCCACATGGAGGAACGAGTGACACCCCACGTGCTGCGCCACTCGTGCGCGACCCACCTGCTCGAGCACGGGGCGGATATCCGTGTCGTGCAGGAGCTGCTCGGGCATGCCGCCATCACGACGACCCAGGTCTACACAAAGGTGTCCAACGAGCTGCTGCGCCGCGAATACGAGGCTGCCCACCCACGGGCACGTGGCCGCTATCCGGCCAAGTAGTCTGTCGGCGTGTCCAACGATGCAGCGATCGACTACCGCTCCTTGCTCGAGCAAGAGCGCCACTCGCTCGAAGAGCAGTTGCAGGAGCTGGGGTACGGAGACGCGGGCAGAGTCACCTACGACTCGAACTTCGCCGACTCCTCGCAGGTGACGGCTGAACGCGGTGAGGCCGAGGCCCTCGCCGTGCAGCTGCAGGACGCCCTGGCAGAGGTCCTGTCGGCGCTGAAGAAGCTCGACGACGGCACCTACGGGATGTGCGAGCGTTGCGGCAAGCCGATCTCGGCGCCGCGCCTCGAGGCCAAGCCTGCCACCCGCCTCTGCATCGACTGCGCCTCCGCCACCCGCCGTTGAACCTCCCGAGCCGCTGGCGCTCGGCGCGCGTGCAGCTCTCCCTCCCGAACGTCATCATCAGCTTGGCGGTCCTCGGGATCCTCGTCTTCGCGGGGGTCGCGGCTGTACAGCGGCACTACCTGAGCGAGGACACCGGGATCTTCCTTGCTTGTTTCGTGCCGGCAGTCATCTTGCACGAGGTGAGCCACGGCGTCGTCGCACTGTGGTGCGGCGACGACACGGCCAAGCGGGCGGGACGGGTGACGCTCAACCCCCTC
>JBEKMC010000129.1:0-8955 GCA_050008715.1 Acidimicrobiales bacterium
GTGCCAGCTTGGCGGCGCGCTCGGTCGGTAGGCCGAGCGCCTCGTCGAAGCCGTTCGTGTGGAGCGACTGCGTGCCGCCGAGCACGGCGCCCAACGCCTGGATGGCAACCCGCACAGTGTTCACCTGGGGCTGCTGGGCGGTGAGTGTCGAGCCGCCCGTCTGAGTGTGGAAGCGGAGCCGAAGGGAGCGGTCGCTCTTCGCGCCGAACCGATCCCGCATCAGGCGCGCCCACAACCTCCTTGCGGCGCGGAATTTGGCGACTTCCTCGAGGAGGTTGTTGTGGGCGTTGAAGAAGAAGCTGAGCCGGCCGGCGAAGTCGTCCACCTCGAGGCCGGCGGAGATGGCGGCTTCCACGTAGGCAATCCCGTCGGCCAGCGTGAAGGCGAGCTCCTGCACCGCCGTCGAGCCCGCCTCTCGGATGTGGTAGCCCGAGATCGAGATCGTGTTCCAGCCGGGGATGCGCTCGGCGCAGTAGGCGAACGTGTCGGTCACGAGGCGCATCGAGGGGCGCGGCGGATAGATGTAGGTGCCGCGGGCGACGTACTCCTTCAGGATGTCGTTCTGGATGGTGCCGCCGATCCGGTCGGCGCCGACGCCCTGCTCCTCGGCGACGAGCTCGTACAGCAGCAGGAGGATGGCCGCCGTGGCGTTGATGGTCATCGACGTCGTGACCTCACCGAGGGGAATGCCGCCGAACAGCATCCGCATGTCCTCGAGCGAGTCGATGGCAACCCCGACTTTGCCGACCTCGCCTTCGGCCCGCAGGTGATCGGAATCGAGGCCCATCTGCGTCGGCAGGTCGAACGCGCACGACAATCCGGTCTGACCGGCGGCGAGCAGGAACTTGAAGCGCTCGTTCGTCGCTTCGGCCGTTCCGAAGCCGGCGTACTGGCGCATGGTCCAGAGGCGGCCCCGGTACATGTCGGCCTGCACTCCCCTCGTGAAAGGGAACTCGCCCGGTTCGCCGAGCTGGCGCTCCGGGTCCCATCCCTCGAGGTCGGGCACGCCGTAGCGACGCCTGACCTCGATACCCGAGTCGGTTCGGCGCTCCGGCTCGTCCTTGGCTGGCTGGCTGGGCGCGGACATAGCTGCAGCGTAACCCCGGGGCGGGTTCGTGATCCTCGGGGTGGTGGCGGCGGGTGGCTCGGGTTTCTTGGTGGCGGCGCCACTTCTGGACGTGAGAAACCACCCTCTACGGTCGATTTCTCACTCCAGAACTCCGGCCAGCGGCTCACGCTGCCGTGGATCGCCCGAGCGCTGCCCTCACGTCTGCCACGACGGTGTGCGGTACCTGCCGGAGCGTGGCCGGGGTCGTCCGCAGCAGGGTCCAGCCGGCCACGACGATCCGGTTGCCTCGCTCCCGATCGCTGACGAAGGTGCGCGAGTCCGAGTGATACCGGTAGCCGTCGAGCTCCAGTGCCACACGGCGCTCCGGCCAGGCGAGGTCGACCCGCCCCAAGAAACGCCCCTCGTCCCGCACGACGAACTGCGTCACCGGGCACTCGATCCCGGCGCCGGCGAGGACGGCGAGCAGCTCTGCCTCCGCCCCGCTGTCGATGTCGCAAGCGCCGTCGACGACCTGGCGCAACCGGTCGAGGCCGCGCACACCGGGACGCTTCGAGCTCAACAAGCGCTCGAGACTCCGGATCGTCAACAACCGCTCGATGATGCAGTGATCGAGGTATCCCCTGAGTTGTGGATCATCGAGTGGCTGGCCGGAGACGTCGAGGATCGTGCGGAGCGGTCGCGTGACCTCGACTCCGGAGCGCACCGTGGTGAGCCCGCGCAGATCCCTCCGGGTCTGATGCACGACGACGCCGGCCGCCGGCGTGGGGTGCCAGCCGTGAGGCACCGTGACGTGGATCTGGTCGCCCTCGAAGCCGGGCCCGTGGAACCCCCACAGGCGCGCCGCCGTCTGGTGCGAGGCGACCCCGCCGCTGCGGGTCGACGCAGCGAGCACCCGGCCGGCAAAGGTTGAGGGGAATCCTGTAACCCGGTAAACGCCACGGGCCTCGCGCCTCAGCGCCCCGCCGTGGGCCAGTCGCTCCAGTTGCCGCTGCGAAATGCCGACGCCGGCGGCCAGGGAGGTCGTGACGTAACCGCCCCCGTCTCGGGCGGCTCGCATCAGCAAGCCCATCAACCGCCGGCGGCTCGACGCAGGTTCCACTCCGGCATCATCCGCGTCGGTTGTGTCACAGCAGTTCTGGACGTGAGAAACCTACGCGTACGGTCGATTTCTCACTCCAGAACTTCGGCCGGGGCAACAGCAAGCGAAAGAAACCCACCCCGGCCCGCCGCCTACCCGACCGCCGCCGGCTGCGGGTGTGGCATGCAAAGGTCGTCGTACTCGGCGATCACGATCGGGCCGGCGTTCTCCCCACACGACGGGCACGCCGGGTCGCGGCGCACCTTGAACGTGCGGAACGTCGCCTCGAGGGCGTCGTAGGCGAGCAGGCGCCCGACGAGCGGGTCGCCGAGGCCGAGCAGGAGCTTGATGGCCTCCATCGCCTGCATGGAGCCGATGATCCCCGGGAGGACCCCGAGCACGCCGGCTTCTGCGCACGACGGCGCCAGCTCGGCCGGCGGCGGCTCCGGAATGAGGCACCGGTAGCACGGCCCGTCGTACGGCTTGAAGACCGTGATCTGTCCCTCGAACCGGAAGATCGAACCGTGCACCACCGGTATCCGCTTCAGCAGCGAGGCGTCGTTCACGAGGTATCGCGTCGGGAAGTTGTCCGTCCCGTCCACGATGACGTCGTAGCCGTCGATGATCGACTCGATGTTGTCGGCGCCGAGGCGCGTGTCGTACGTCACGACGTCGACGTCCGGGTTCATAGCCGTCAGCGTCTTCTTGGCCGAGTCGACCTTCCGCTCGCCGATGCGGTCGAGGTTGTGGAGTATCTGGCGCTGCAGGTTGGAAGCGTCGACCACGTCCATGTCGATGATCCCGAGCGTCCCGACGCCGGCGGCCGCCAGGTAGAGCGCTGCAGGAGAGCCGAGGCCGCCGGCCCCGAGCAACAGGACGCGGGACTCGAGCAGGCGCTGCTGACCCTCCTCGCCGACTTCGGGGAGGAGGAGGTGTCGCTGGTAGCGGTTGCGCTGGTCGGCGTCGAGCGTCTTCGGGACGATCCAGGGCCGCCCTTCGTCCTTCCACTTGTTGAACCCACCCGCCAACGACACGACGTCGGTGTATCCGAGCTCGCCGAGCGCCTTGGCAGACAGCGCCGACCGGGTGCCGCCGGCGCAGTAGACGACGATCGGCTGGGACTTGTCGTGTACCCGTCCCTCGATCTGCAGCTCGACGTAGCCGCGGGGGATGTGCAGGGCGCCCGGGATGGCGCCTTGGGCGTACTCGTCGGCCTCGCGGACGTCGAGGAACACGGAGCGGTCCCGGACCTCCTCGGCGCCGGCCGGATCGACCTCTCGTATCGACTGCTTGACCTGGCTGAGCAGGTCTCTGAAGCTCGCCACCGTAGGGATGCCTCCTGGTCAGCTACCTCGTTGCTCTCCTACGAGAAACCCTACCCGTCCACTCAACATTCCCCGCGCCGCGCCCTTGCATCAACTGAAATCATATGAAATAGTCTGAGATAACTTCTCAACGCCTGGAGGCGACATGACGACCGTGTACTCCTCGACCAGCACGCGCCCAACGTGCCCACCGACGACGCTTCGCATCGAGGCGTGGCTCGATCCGCTCGTCGACGAGGTCGGTCACGACCCCCGGTCCTCCTACGTCGAGATGTACTGGCTCCCCGTGCTCGGACCGTCGACAACGTGGCTCTTGAGACGCTTCGCCACGCACCTCGACGACGTGCCGGCCGGCGTGGACTTGGAGATGGAAGACCTCGCGAAGGCACTCGGCCTCGGGGAGCGCGCCGGAGTGAACGCCCCCTTCGCGAGGACGCTCAAGCGTTGCGTCGACTTCGACATGGCCCAGTGGCGTGACGAGTCGCTGGCGGTGCGGCGCCACCTCCCGCCGCTGGCGGGGCGGCATCTGCGTCGCCTGCCGGAGTCGTTGCAGTTACAGCACGCCCGCCAGGCCGGCCTCGGGCGGCAGGCCACCGTGACCGATCGGCTGCGCCTGCACGGACGGCGGCTCGCCCTCAGCCTGCTGGCCTACGGCGAGGACCGCTCGGCGGCCGAGCAGCAGCTGGTCCGCTGGGCCTTCCATCCGGCGCTCGCGAGCGAGTGCGCCACCTGGGCGGCCCTCGAGCACAGCCGGAGGCGTGCCGCCCAAGCCGATCATCCCGCCGGCGGCGCGGCTGTCGCCGGCCCTGCGGTCGCCGGCCCTGCGGTCGCCGGCGCTGCGGTCGCCGGCGCTGCGGGCGGGCGCACCGGGCCAGCCCCGGCCGGTGCCGGCGACAGCCGCGGCCGGCCAGCAGCCGCCCAGCTCACCGCGCACGTCGACGCCCGCCTCGAGCCCCCCCGGCAGACATGACGTCGGGGTGCTCGTGCGCCCCCAACTAGAATCAAAGACAGGTGTCTTCCTCCCCTTCTTACCTGGAGCTCGCGCGCGAGCGCGTCGTCATCTTCGACGGCGCCACCGGCACGAACCTGCAGCGGCGCGACCTGAAAGCGGACGACTTCGGCGGTGAGCTGTACGAGGGGTGCAACGAATACCTCTGCATCACGCGGCCCGACGTCGTAAGAGACCTGCACCGGTCGTTCCTCGACGTCGGCGTCGACGTCGTCGAGACGAACTCGTTCGGCGCGCTCCCGTATGTGCTCGCCGAGTACCGGCTGGGAGAGCGGGCCGAGGAGCTCGCCCGACGGTCGGCCGAGCTCGCTGTTGAAGTGGCGCGGGATTACTCGACATCGGACCGTCCCCGGTTCGTGGCTGGCTCGCTCGGGCCGGGCACGAAGCTGCCCACGCTCGGCCAGATCAGTTTCACGGAGATCCGTGACGCCTACGAGGTCCTCGCCCGAGGCCTGCTCATCGGTGGCGCCGACCTGCTCGTCATCGAGACGAGCTACGACACGCTGCAGGCCAAGGCCGCCATACAGGCCTGCCGGCGGGCGATGGCGACCGTCGGGCGGCAGGTTCCCCTCCAGGTGCAGGTGACCGTCGAGCTCACGGGGCGGATGCTGCTCGGCACCGAGATCGGCGCCGCTCTGACGGCGCTCGAGGCGATGAGCCCTGACGTCTTGGGCATGAACTGCGCCACCGGGCCCGTCGAGATGCGTGAGTCGCTCCACCACCTCTCCGAGCACTCGCTCACGCCCATCTCCGCCCTGCCGAACGCCGGCCTGCCCTCGGTGGTCGACGGGAAGATGCACTACGACCTCACGCCGGATGCGCTCGCTGCCCACCTGGCGTCGTTCGTGACCGAGCTCGGGGTCACCGTCATCGGCGGCTGCTGCGGCACGACGCCGGAACACCTCGCCCGCGTCGTCGACGCCTGCCGCGACCTCTCCCCTGCCGAACGCAAGCCCGCGCACGAGCCCGGCGCCGCTTCCCTCTACGGGAGCGTCCCGTTCGATCAGGAGCTCTCGTTCCTCGTCATCGGGGAACGGACGAACGCCAACGGCTCCAAGCGCTTTCGCGAAGCCATGCTCGCCGGCGACTGGGAGACCACCGTCGCCATGGCGAAGGACCAGGTGCGGGAAGGCGCCCACATGCTCGACGTCTGTGTCGACTACACCGGCGCCGACGGCGTGCGGGACATGACGGAGGTGGCGTCCCGTTTTGCAGCCCAGTCGACGATCCCGCTCGTCATCGACTCGACGGAACCGCCGGTCATCGAAGCCGCCCTGCAGTGGATCGGCGGGAGAGCGGTGCTCAACTCGGTGAACCTCGAGGACGGCGACGCACCCGGCACACGTCTCGACCGCTTCCTCACGCTCGCGAAGGAGTACGGGGCCGCCGTCATCTGCACGTGCATCGACACCGAGGGACAGGCCCGCACCGCCGAGTGGAAGTTCCGGGCCGCCAAGGCCATCCACGACCTGGCGGTCGACCGGTACGGGCTCAAGCCCGAGGACCTTCTCTTCGACGCCCTCGCACTGCCGCTGTCGACGGGCATGGAGGAGTCGCGGCGAGACGGCATCGAGACGATCGAGGGCATCAAGGCGATCAAGGCAGGGCTCCCGGGCGTGCACACGGTGCTCGGCCTCTCCAACGTCTCGTTCGGCCTCAGCCCGGCAGCCCGCCAGGTGCTCAACTCGGTGTTCCTGCACGAGTGCACCGAGGCCGGCCTTGACGCCGCCATCGTGCACGCCGGCAAGATCCTGCCGCTCAATCGCATCGGCGAGCGCGAGCTGGAGCTCTGCGGCGACCTCGTCTACGACCGCCGCAGGGAGGGCTACGACCCGCTCGGCGAGCTGATCGAGTTCTTCGAGCGAGCGGGCGGCGCGGTCGCCTCCACACGCGAGGACCGCAGCGACTGGGCCGTCGAACGGCGCCTCGAGCAGCGCATCGTCGACGGCGACCGCAACGGTCTCACGGACGAGCTCGACGAGGCGCTCGGCGCCGGCCACACCGCCCTTGCCATCGTCAACGACATGCTGCTCGCCGGCATGCGAACCGTTGGAGATCTGTTCGGCTCCGGACAGATGCAGCTGCCGTTCGTGCTGCAGTCGGCCGAGACCATGAAGGCGGCGGTCGCCCACCTCGAGCCGCACATGGAGAAAGTCGAGTCCGGCGGCCGCGGACGTATCGTGCTCGCCACCGTGAAGGGCGACGTGCACGACATCGGCAAGAACCTCGTCGACATCATCCTCACCAACAACGGCTACGAGGTCTTCAACCTCGGCATCAAGGTCTCCATCGCCGAGATGATCGCCAAGGCCGACGACGTCGGCGCCGACGCCATCGGGATGAGCGGCCTGCTCGTGAAGTCCACGCTCATCATGCGGGAGAACCTCGGCGAGCTGAACCGGCTCGGGAAGTCGTCCTACACGGTCGTCCTCGGCGGCGCCGCCCTCACGAGGACCTACGTCGAAAAAGACCTACGCGAGACGTATGACGGCAGGGTCTTCTACGGGAAGGACGCCTTCGAGGGCCTCCGCGTGCTCGACCGCATGATGGAGATCAAGCGGAGCGGCGTCGACGACCCGACCTTCGGTACGGAGCGCTCTGGTCGCGTGCTGCCGAAGCGCCAGAGCGAGCTCCTCGACGAAGTCGATCCGGCGACGCTGCCGGCACGCTCGCCGGAGGTGGAGGAAGACAACGAGATCTTCGTGCCGCCGTTCCTCGGCAGTCGTGTCGCAAAGGGAATCCCCCTCGACGACGTCGTCTCGTACCTCAACGAGACGGCGCTGTTCCGCAACCAGTGGGGCTACCGGCCGGTCGACGGCGAGAGCGACGCCGACTTCAAAGAGCGCGTCCGAGCAGAGCTGCGCGCCAGGCTCGACGAAGCCAAGGCAGAAGGCGTGCTCATCCCTTCCGTCGCCTGGGGGTACTTCCCCGCCAATTCTGACGGTACCGACCTCGTCATCTACACCGACGACGAGCGCACGACCGAGCGCACGCGGTTCCACTTCCCCCGCCAGCGCAAGGCACCGTATCTCTGCATCGCCGATTTCTTCAGGTCGGTCGAATCGGGCGAGAAGGACTACGCCGCCTTCCACCTCGTCACCATGGGCCCAGCTGCCTCCGAGCGAACCGCCGAGCTCTTCGCCGCCGACCGCTACCTCGACTACGTGAGCCTGCACGGGCTCTCGGTAGAGATGGCCGAAGCGCTGGCGGAGCTGTGGCACCGCCGGATCCGGGAGGAATGGGGCTTCGCCGATCAGGATGCACCGACGCTCACCGGCCTGTTCCGCCAACAGCACCGCGGCGGGCGCTACTCGTTCGGTTACCCGGCCTGTCCCGAGCTCGAGGACAACGCCAAGGTGGTCGACCTGCTGCAGGCGGACCGGATCGGTGTGACGGTGAGCGAGGGTTTCCAACTCCACCCGGAGCAGACCACGCTCGCCATCGTGTGCCACCATCCGAAAGCCAAGTACTTCGTCGCCTGAGCCCGGCGACGCCGGTAGCGTGCTCGGCGTGGCTGCCATCGACGTCACCGACGCCACGTTCCAGGCCGAGATCCTGGAACGGTCCATGAGCGTCCCCGTCCTCATCGACCTCTGGGCGCCTTGGTGCGGTCCGTGCCGCACCCTCGGGCCGATCCTCGAGAAGGTCGTGGATGCAACAAACGGCTCCGTAGCGCTCACCAAGGTCAACATCGACGAGAACCCGCGGATCGCCTCCACGTTCCAAGTGCAGTCGATCCCGGCGGTCTTCGTGATCCATGAAGGAAAGATCGTCGACCAGTTCATCGGCGCTCTGCCCGAGCGGGCCGTCCAGGAGTTCGTCGACCGTCTCGCCCCCCAGCCGAGCGAGGCCGACCAGCTCGTCGCCGCCGGCGACGAGGCCTCGCTGCGGAAGGCTCTCGAGCTCGAGCCGGCGCACACCGGCGCCATCGAGGCCCTCGCCGGCCTCCTCGTCGACGCGGAACAGCCCACCGAAGCGCTCGCGCTCCTCGAGCGCATCCCCGAGAACGCCGAGACCCGCCGCATCGCCGCCAGGGCGCGCCTTCCGCGTTCCGGCGGTGGCGACACCTGGTCGCCGGACGTGATTGCCGCCCGCATCAGCGAGCTCCTCGAGAAGGTGCCGGGTGACGACGACGCTCGCCAGGAGGTCGTGGATCTCATCGAGACGATGGACCTCGACGACCCGCGGCGGGCGCAGTACCGGCGAGCGCTCACGTCGAAGCTCTTCTGACCGCGAGCGTGGGCGCAGTCACGCCGCGGGCACGCCGGTTGCGCCTGGGGCCCGTCACGTTCGATATCACCGCCCGGGCCCTCGTGATGGGCATCTGCAACCGCACGCCGGACTCGTTCTTCGACAAGGGCGAGCATTTCAGCTTCGACCGATTCCTCGCCCGAACCGAAGCGATTGTCACCGAGGGCGCCGACATCGTCGACGTGGGTGGCGTGAAGGCAGGGCCGGGGCCCGAAGTGACCGA
>JBEKMC010000013.1:0-48455 GCA_050008715.1 Acidimicrobiales bacterium
AAGCAGGACCGGACGACACCCTGCGCTCGGTCCCGCTCCTGCTCGCCGACATGGCTGCCGGTGCCCGGGTCGGCACGCTCATCCACTCTGTCATGGAGCTGACAGATTTCTCCGCGCCTGACCTCGCCAGGGAGTTGCGGACCGCCCTTGCTGCCGGCCTGTCCTGGCAGCACCTCGATCTTGGCGATCTCGGTGCCGTCGTCGAGGGGCTCATCGCCAGCATCGCAACACCACTCGGTCCACTCGTGGACGGGAGCCGCCTGCGGGACATCGGCCGGGGCGATCGGTTGGACGAGATGACCTTCGAGCTGCCGGTCCTCGGGGGAGACGATCCGCATGGGGCGCTCTCGGTCACCGACATCGCCGGGTTGCTCGAGGCGCACCTCCAGGAGGACGACCCGATGAGGCGTTACGCGGGGCGCCTGGCCGATCCGTCCCTGAACACGACGCTGCGCGGTTATCTGACCGGGAGTCTCGACCTCGTGTTCCGGCTGGCGGACGATCGGTTCGTCGTCGTCGACTACAAGACGAACCGTCTGAGTGGGCCTGACGGTTCGCTGAGCGCCTGGAATTACCGGAGCGACGCCGTCGCCGCCGAGATGGAAGCGGCGCACTATCCATTGCAGGCTTTGCTGTACACCGTGGCCCTGCACCGGTATCTACGCTGGCGTGTGAAGGGTTACGACCCGGCCCGCAACCTCGGCGGAGTGCTGTACTTGTTCCTACGCGGGATGAGCAGCCCGAGCTTCCCTGTCAGCCAAGGCCAGCCGTGCGGCGTGTGGTCATGGCGCCCACCCGGTGCACTCGTCGAGGCGTTGAGCGACCTGTTCGACGCGGGTCGGCGGCTCCGATGACCGGCTCCCCCCGATGACCGGCTCACCCGACGGCGACGACTTCGACGTCCGCCTCGCCCGGCGTGCCGGCGGGCTGTTGCAGGCGTTCAATGTCGCCGGCGTCCTCACGGCCGCCGACGTGCACGTGGCGCTGCGCCTCGGGCGGCTGGGCGAGACGGCTGACCCCGCCGCACTGCTGGGAGCGGCCTTCGCCGTGAGGGCGCCACGGCTCGGGCATGTCTGTGTAGATGTCGCCACCATCCGCACGACGGCGAGCACCGACCTCGAGGCGCCCGTCGACCTTCAGGCGCTCCCATGGCCGGCAGGTGACGACTGGATCGCCCTGCTCCGCACGAGTTCCCTCGTCGGCACGGATCGACCGCTCCGCCTGGAGGGGACGACGCTGTACCTCGACCGTTTCTGGTGCGAGGAGCAACAGGTGGCGGCAGACCTGCTCGCGCTGTCGGAGTCGGCCGCCGAGGGTGTGGACGTCGAGGTGCTGTCCTCCGGCCTGCAGCGGCTCTTCCCGAGCGAGGACGAACCGGACTTCCAGCGGCTGGCGGCTGCCTCCGCCGTGCTGCGGCGTTTCTCGGTCATTGCCGGCGGTCCCGGCACTGGCAAGACGACCACCGTGGCACGGGTCCTCGTGCTCCTCGACGAGCAGGCTCGAGCGCAGGGCCGCCGCCCTCCCCTCGTTGCCCTGGCGGCGCCGACGGGCAAGGCGGCAGCGCGCCTGCAGGAGGCCGTGCAGAGCGAGGCAGCGCGGGCGCCCCTCGACGCCGCCGAGCGATCCCGACTGCTGGCCCTCGGGGGGACAACCCTGCACCGGCTGCTCGGCTTCAACCCCGGCAACCGCAGTCGCTTCCGCCACGACCGGGCCAATCGGCTCGCCCACGACGTCATCGTGGTCGACGAGACGTCCATGGTCTCGCTCTCGTTGATGGCCCGGCTGGTCGAGGCCGTCCGCCCCGATGCGAGGCTCGTGCTCGTCGGCGACCCGGAGCAGTTGGCTTCTGTCGAGGCCGGCGCCGTCCTCGGCGACGTCGTCGGCCCGGCAGGTGCCGGCCTCGTGATGAGGCCGGCGGCGGCCCGCGCGCTTGGGAATGTCACAGGCCACGCCGTTCCTCTCCAGCCTTCAGCGTCGCCGATCGCCGGCTCCTCGATCGGTGATGGAGTCGTCGTCCTGCGACGCGTGCACCGTTTCGGGGGATCGATCGGCCGGCTGGCCGAGGCCATACAGCGGGGAGACAGTGATGGCGTGCTCGCCCTGCTCGCGGCCGGCGAGCCGGATGTGCGCTGGATTCCCGCCGACGTCGCCTCCGAGGCGGGCGGGACCGGTCTCGACGTCCTACGGGCCGAGTCCGTCGCCAGCGGGCGCCGGCTCGTGGAGGCGGCCCGTGCCGGACGAGCGGCCGAGGCGATCGAGGCGCTCGGCGCCTTCCGGTTGTTGTGTGCCCACAGGCGGGGTCCCGAAGGCGTGAACACGTGGATGACGGTCGTCGAGCGCTGGCTCGCCTCCGAGGTCGAAGGCGTCGGCGCCGACGGCACCTGGTATGCGGGGCGCCCGTTGCTCGTCACGGAGAACGACTACAGCCTGCGCCTCTACAACGGCGACACCGGCGTGGTCGTGGCGGCGGCAAACGATCGCGTCGTCGCCGCCTTCGAGCGCGGCGGCGAGGTCGTGGAAGTCAGCCCTACGCGACTTGCGGCTGTCGAGACGGTGTATGCCATGACGGTGCACAAGGCGCAGGGCTCCCAGTTCGCCACGGTGGCCGTGCTGCTCCCTGCGCCGGACTCGCCCATCCTCACGCGCGAGCTCCTCTACACGGCGGTGACTCGGGCACAGACGAAGCTGTTCGTGGTGGGGACGGAGGAGTCCGTGCGGGCAGCGGTGGAACGGCCCATCGCACGGGCATCCGGCCTCCGGCGGGCCTTGTGGGGTGAGGCGAGGTGAGGAGGTCCGGCGAGCGCACGCGCAGGGCCGGCGCCGCCCGGTGTGAGAGCGCCGGAACGGCCCGGCGCTATGCCGGTGTCGTCGGAGTCCCCGGCGTGCCCGGGGGTGATGCCGGCGGACTTGTGGGGCTGCTCGGAGTCGTCGGAGGCGGGGTCGTCGGCGTGGCCGGAGGTGCTGGAGCAGCCGACGCGGCCTGCAATGCCTTCAGGAGCGCCGAGCCGTCCGGCGACCCGAGGCCCGTGCAGGCGTCCCACCCTGGACCGGCGTTGTACGAGCCGTTGGAACCGGCAACGATGTCGTGCAGGGTGCCTGCGGCGGCCGCCGAGTACAGGAACGGTTGCAGGAATCCGACGCTGTGGCCGAGCGCTTCGTTGAGGACGGCGACGAGGCCCGCCCAGAGCGGCGCCACGGCGCTTGTTCCGCCGATCGACATGGTCTGGCCGTCGACCCGGATGGTGTAGCCGGTGTCCGGGTCGGCGTCGCCACACACGTCGGGCACACCCCGGCCGACGCGGCCGCCAGGGTTGACCGACGGAGGGATGCCGGCCGAAGCCTGGTACGCAGGCACGGCGAAGACGTCGCTGATGCCACCGCCGCCGGCGCCACCGTTCGCACCGTCGTTCCACACGGTCTCGGACGCGATGCTGATGCCCGACATGACCAGGCTCGTACCGCCGCACGCAAGTGCGTGTGGGGCCGAGGCAGGAAAGTCGACGTGCTGCAGGCCGTCGGTGACACCGTCGGTCGAGCCGTTGTCGCCGGCGGCGACCGTGACCGTGACGCCCATGGCGGCTGCTGCGGCAAAGGCCTGCTCCATCTGGGTCATCGCCTGGGCGGTCCAGGTGCTCTCGGGGCCGCCCCAGCTGATGGAGACCACCGACGGGCGCCGTGTGGCGTCATGCACGGCAGTCGTGACGGCATCCAAGAAACCCTGATCGGTGTTCGGTGCGAAGTACACCGCGATCGTCGCCCCTGGTGCGACGCTGCCGGCGACCTCGATGTCGAGCATGACTTCGCCGTCGGGCCCGTTCGCGGTTCCGGGGTTGTTCGTGGCATTGTCGACGAGCACCGCCTCGACGGACGGCTCGGCGACGTTGATGGAGAGGAAATAGGCGGCGAGGTCGGCGGTGCGAAAGCCACCCCCCAGCTCGATGAGGGCGACGCACTCGCCGCGCCCGGTCGTCGTGGTGGGATAGTCGTAGGCCGCCGCCACCTGCACGGGCGTGTACTGGACGGCCGCGCCAGTCCCGAGCCGAGACTGAGGCCGCGCCTGCGGCCTCTCGTCCAGCCCGAACACCCCGGTGATGACGTCGCTGAGCTCGGCTGGCACGGAGAGCGGGCCCTCGCGTCCGCGGTAGACCGTCCCGTCCGGATGCTGGTACAAGGCCACGCCCGTGCCGAATGCCTCGGCGAGCGAGCTGAGCGGACCGGTCAACTCGACGCTCCGGCGCGAGAGGTCGACGGCTCCGACCGTGAGGCCGTACGTGCCGGCGAACTTCCGCAGGGCGTCCACGTCGGCCGCGGCCGCTCCGTAGGTGGCGGCGTAGTCCTCCCGGGAGAGCCGGCCCGCAGGCGGCGTCTCAGCCGCGCCCCGGAGGTACACCGTGAGAGTCACTGTCTCGGCTGGATCGGCGTCGCCGACGCGCTCGTGCACCGGAGCCGGGCGGATGCTGCCCTCGAGCTGCACTCGGGGTGTGGGTTGCGACATGGCTTCCTCCCGCTTTGTCGAGATAGATCACATCATGGCGGCATCACAATTAGTACCTGCTTCGCCCACCTCCGAGCCGGTCACGTAGCCGGGCTGACCGAGCTCATGTTGAAATCGGCCACCCGCAACGGCGGCATCGCCGTCCGGTTCATCCACTCGTTCCACTCCCGAGAGAGGGCACGCTCGGATCTTCCTGCTTCGATCGTACGAGCCAGGACCTCGAGGGGGCTCTCGTTGAAGCGGAAATTGTTCACCGCTCCGACGATCTCGCCCTTTTCGACGAGATAGACCCCGTCTCGCGTCAGACCCGTGACGAGAAGCGTCGTCGGGTCGACCTCGCGGATGTACCAGAGACACGTGAGCAGCAGGCCCCGGTCGACATGCCCGACGAGATCCTGGAGGCTCGCCGTCGCCCCGGGCAGTTCGAGCACGAAGTTGTCCACCGGAGGCGTGAACGCAGTCCCCGAGCGAGCGGCGCCGGCCCGGTGGTAACGGAGGGCCTGCAGGCGCCCGCCCGCGATCCAGTCCGTCCGGCCCACGGGCGCCCCGTTGTCGAACACGGACACGTCCTGGCCGCTGGCGGTCGTGGCGAGCCATGGAGCGCACTCGAGGCCTGGTTCTGCCGGGTCGCTCCTGAGGTTGAAGGACGTTGCCGACAGTTCGTCGCCCACGCGGGTCCGTCCGCCCGGTGCTGAGTAGACACTGCGCCCCTCCTCAGCCTCGCGTCCCGACGTCGCCTCCCCGGCGAGGATGACGAGATCGGCAACCGCGTCGGGAGGGAGCACCACCTCGTACCGCCCGGCGTCGAGCTCGAGCCGGCGATCGGCCCAGCCGAGCCGTTCGACCAAGCGCTCCTCGAGCTCTTCGAGGTGAACCGCCGAGAGGTCGCCGGCTCCGATGCCGGCCCACGCCGATCGCTTGCCGCCGTCCGAGCGCGCCACGAGCTCGACCTTGCCGGTCGGTTGGACGTGACGGAGCCGCACTCCGCTCGAAGTCCCCAGGTACACCGTGGACAGTTCGTGCTCGGCGAATCCGGCGAGCTGCCTGCTGGCCGAGGCGGCGCGGCCGAAGGCCCCGCCAAGTGTCGCCAGCACGTCCCCGAGGCCGCCGATGCCTGTCGTCGGAGGCGGCTCCTCGAACTCGCTCCCGAGTGCTCCACCTCCAGGGCCGACGAGCGGGCTGGCGTCGTCCGCGATCGACGAGCCGGCTGCGTCCGCCTCGGCGGTCGCGACCATGTCTGCCACGTCGGCAGCTCCGCTCCGGCTCGAGAGTCCAACTCTGGTCCCGTCAGCCGTCTCTTGAACCGACACGACGGTGACGCGCCGGTCACGGCGCGTGCCGTTCGTCGTCACGGTGTTGTTGGCAAAACGGACCTCGGCCTGGCTCCGCTCCTCCACGATCACGACACAGCCGCTGCTCCGCGACGCCTCGAGTGCTCGCTCGACGACCTCGTGTGCGGGGGTCAGGCGCCCCGTCGAACCCGTCACAGCCCGGCCTCCGTTCGCGTGTTGAGGATGTTGACACGGCGGAACAGGGCCGAGGGGCAGCCGTGGCTGACTGGCGCCACCTGCCCGGGCTGCCCCTTGCCGCACGTGAATGCGCCGCCGAGCTCGTAGGTGGAGGCTCCTCCGACCGCCTCCATCGCACCCCAGAAATCCGTCGTGCGCGCCTGGTAGGCGACGTCCTTGAGCTGTCCGTCCAGCTTGCCGCCGGTGATCTTGAAGAAACGCTGCCCGGTGAACTGGAAGTTATGGCGCTGCATATCGATCGACCAGCTCTTGTCCCCGACGATGTAGATGCCGTTGTCGACGCCGGCGATGAGCTCCTCAGTCGTCGGGCCGTCGCCCGTGGCCGGTTGCAACGACACGTTCGCCATTCGCTGCATGGGCGTGTGCAACGGCGAGTCGGCAAAGGCGCACCCGTTGGAGCGCTCGTAGCCGCGCCGCGCCGCGATCGTCCGGTCGAGCTGGTACCCGACGAACACGCCGTCGCGCACGAGATCGAACTGCTGGGCTTCCACGCCCTCGTCGTCGTAGCCGATCGTGGCGAGGCCGTGCGGTACGACGCGGTCGCCGGTGACGTTCATCACGTTCGATCCGTAATGCAGCGTGCCAAGCTTGTCGACCGTGGCGAACGAGGTCCCGGCGTAGGCGGCCTCGTAACCGAGCGCCCGGTCGAGCTCGGTGGCGTGGCCGATCGACTCGTGGATCGTGAGCCACAGGTTCGTCGGGTCGATCACGAGGTCGTACGAGCCCGCGTCAACCGACGGCGCCCGCATCTTCTCCGACAGGTACGAGGGCATCGCTTCGAGCTCCCCGTCCCAGTCCCAGCCCGTTCCCGTCAGGTACTCCCAGCCTCGGCCGACCGGTGGCGCGATCGAGCGCATGGACTCGAACGTGCCCGCTTCCGCATTGACGGCCGTCAGTTCGACTGCGGGATAGAGGCGCACCCGCCGCTGCGTCGTGATCGTGCCGCTGAGATCCGCGTAGTGCTTGTCCTCCACGACTGCGAGCACGAACGCCGTCACGTGGTCGACGCCGGGAGCGCGCAGCAACCGAGCACTCCAGTCCTCCAGCAGCGCCGCCTTGTCGGCAGCGGCCACGAGCGTCGGGTCGAGATCGTAGGCCCCCACCCACGTCACTTCGCCATGCGACGGCTCATTGGCGAGCTCGATCCGCTCTGAGACGGCCGCCGCCGTCGCCTTGGCCGTCGCAACGGCCTCGTCTGCCAGTGCTGCGGCGGCGTCGGGGTTCATCTCGACGGTCGCCGAGAAACCCAACGACCCGTCCCTCACCACCCGCAACCCCACGCCCAGCTCCATGTCGTCGACCGAGGTCTCGAGCTGGCCGTCGCGGAGGCTCACGACCTGCGAACGAATCCGCTCGATGCGTACCTCCGCGTGCTCGCACCCGAGCTCGTGTGCCCGCTGCAGCGCAGCCGAGCGCACGGCATCGAGCGGCAGCTCCAAGAACCCTGCATCGAGCTCGCTCACCCGTCTCCTCTCACCTGCATGGCGGTTCCACCAGCGGCAAGCATCGCGCGAGCGGAGGTGAACTCCTGGGTTACCTCAGGTGCCGGGCGGCGCGCTGCTCATGTTCATGCAGGGTTCATTTCGAGTTCACCTCGAGGCCCGAGTGCGGTAAACGGAGGTCGGTACACTCCCGCCGCGACCGGCCACTTCGGCGGTTGAATTGACGACGACCGAGGAGCAGCGACATGCGGACAAGGTGGGCGTTCCCAGCAACGGCGCTCCTCGCGCTGGCGGCCCTGGCGGGGGTGTCGGTGCGCTCGGCCGGCGTTGAAGCGGCTTCGACCCCGGGTCGCCCGGCTCACCCGACAGGTCCGGCAGCCTTCCATTCACGGGTCTTCGCCAGTGGATCCTCGCTCGAGCACCGGACCGCCAAGGGCAAAGCGGCGCTGTCGAACCCTGACGACATCACGGCGCTCGGCTCCGACCTCTTCGTCGCCTTCCAGAACGGCGTCGGCCCGCAGGGCCAGGCGAGCACGACCGGCAACCGGGCCAGCACGATCGTCGAGTTCAGCCTGAAGGGCAAAGAGGTCGCGCAGTGGGATGTCGTCGGCAAGTGCGACGGCCTCACGGCCGATCCGTCGACGCACCGCTTGATCGCCACCGTCAACGAGGACGCCAACTCCAGCCTGTATGTCATCGACCCCGTCGCCGGCTCTCGTCCGGTGCGCTACCACTACGACAGGCCCCTGCCGAGCAAGGGTGGGACCGACGCCATCTCGATCGACCACGGCATGGTTCTCATCAGTGCGTCCGCCCCGGGTACGACCGGAGCGGCGGCGCCGCAACCGACCTATCCCGCCGTATATCGGGTCGTGCTCGACCCGAGTACCCGAGTTGCCACGGTCCATGCCCTGTTCTTCGACGAGGCGGTGGCGACGGTGGCCAACGTCAACAGCACCGACCACGGCAAGCGCGTGGCGCTGGCGCTCACCGACCCTGACTCGAGCGAGGTCGTGCCGGCGTTCGCCAAGCGTTTCGCCGGCGACTTCATGCTCACGAGCCAGGGCGACAAGGAGCAGATCTTCGTGCGGGCACCCGGCACTTCGGCACAGAGCCTCTGGGTGCTCACGCTCTCCGATTCAGTCGACGACACCGCTTGGGCCTCCGACCGGTCGGGCGCCGTCTACACGACCGACAACGGCGGCAACGCCATCTACAAGATCACCGGGCCGTTCGTCCGCGGGCAGGTCTTCGCGGCCGACACACCGTGCGACGCGAACGGCGCGCCGGCGACGTGCCCCGGTCCCGGGTTTCCTGCCAACTACCTCGGGCGCCTCAACCCGGCCACAGGTGCGATCACGAAGGTGTCCGTCACCGGAGCGGTGCCGGCGGTGCAGGGGATGCTGTTCGTCCCGTAGTCGGGTGCGCCGGCAATTGGGGTGCGCCGGCAATTGGGGTGCGCCGGCCGCGAGCCGGCGGCTGTCGCGCACGAGCGGGTGTCGGGAATGTCTAACGTGAACGTCAACGAGAGTTCCTCTCGCCCGTCGTTCGTCGCCGACACCCAAGGATCGCCTGATGCCCACGAGTGCCCCCATCAGCATCGCAACCCCCGACGGAGACATGCCGGCCTACGAGGCTCGCCCTACCGGCGACGCCAAAGGCGGCATCGTCGTCGTGCAGGAGGCGTTCGGCGTGACACCGCACATCGAGGGGATCGCTCGCCGCCTGGCTGACGCCGGATGGTACGCGGTGGCGCCGGCGTTCTTCCACCGCCAAGGGTCGCCGGTCTTCTCCTACGACGACGTCGCCTCGGCGCGGCCTGTCATGGAGCAGCTCTCGGCCGGAGGCATCGGCATGGATCTGGCAGCCGCCGTCAGCCATGTGGAGAAGCAGGGATATGCGGCTGAGCGCCGGGGCGTCGTGGGGTTCTGCATGGGGGGCAGTGTCACCTTCTACGCGGCGGTGATACAGCCACTCGGCGCAGCCGTGACGTTCTATGGCGGGGGTGTCGTGCAGGGGCGCTTCGGCATGCCGTCGCTCGTCGACCTCGCTCCGTCGTTGCACACGCCGTGGCTCGGGCTGTTCGGAGACCTCGACCAGGGCATCCCGCCGGAGCACGTGGAGCAGCTGCGTGCCGCCGTGGCGCAGGCGCCGGTACCGACCGAGATCGTCCGTTATGCGGACGCCCAGCACGGGTTCAACTGCGACGATCGGCCAGAGGCGTACAACCCGGAGGCCGCAGCCGACGCCTGGAGCCGCACTCTTTCGTTCTTCGACAGCCACCTCGCCGGCTGAGGAGCCGGACCGAGGACATGTCAGAGGTCACCGAGTTCACACCCCAGCCGGCGGTGGGCGTCCACTACAAGTGGATCGCGCTCTCGAACACGACGCTCGGCGTGTTGATGGTCACCATCAACCAGTCGATTCTGCTCATCTCGCTCCCCGACTTGTTCAGGGGGATCAAGCTCAACCCGCTCACGCCGGGCAACACGAGCTACTTCCTCTGGGTCTTCATGGGGTTCCTGCTCGTGACGGCCGTGCTCGTCGTGAGCCTCGGCCGTGTCGGCGACATGTACGGGCGAGTTCGCATGTACAACCTCGGCTTCGCCGTCTTCACGTTCTTCTCGATACTCCTGTCGGTCACGTGGATGACGGGCGCGGCCGGTGCGCTCTGGATCATCATCATGCGCGTGTTCCAAGGGGTCGGAGGCGCCTTCCTCTTCGCCAACTCGACCGCCATCCTCACCGACGCCTTCCCGGAGAACGAGCGGGGCAAGGCCATGGGCATCAATGGGATTGCCGCCGTCAGCGGCTCGTTCCTCGGGCTCATCCTCGGCGGCGTCCTCGCCCCCATCGAATGGCGGCTCGTCTTCCTCGTCTCCGTCCCCTTCGGCTTGTTCGGCACCGTCTGGGCGTACCTGAAGCTGCGCGACAACGGCATCCGCATCAAGGCGAAGATCGACTGGCTCGGCAACGCCGCATTTGCCGTCGGCCTCATCGCCGTGCTCACGGGGATCGTCTACTCATTGCTGCCCTACGGTGGGCACCCGACCGGCTGGACCAATCCATGGGTCCTGCTCGGCGTTTTCGGGGGCATCGCCATCCTCGTGCTCTTCGTCTTCATCGAGACCTGGGTTCCCGCTCCGATGTTCCACATGAACCTGTTCCGTATCCGCGCCTTCACGTGCGGCAACATCGCCGGGATGCTGGCGGCTCTCGGACGTGGTGGCCTTCAGTTCATGCTGATCATCTGGCTGCAGGGAATCTGGCTCCCGGAGCACGGCTACAGCTTCAGCCGCACGCCGCTCTGGGCGGGGATCTACATGATCCCGCTGACGCTTGGGTTTCTTATTCTCGGGCCCATCTCCGGCATCCTGTCCGACCGCTTCGGCGCCCGGCCGTTCGCTACGGCCGGCCTGATCGTGTCCGGCGCGAGCTTCCTGCTGTTGGAGCTGTTGCCGATGAATTTCTCGTATGTCTGGTTCGCCTTGCTCGTGTTTCTCTTCGCTATCGGGATGGGCCTGTTCTTCTCGCCGAACCAGGCGGCTGTGATGAACAGCCTTCCGCCCGAGCAGCGAGGTGCCGGCGCCGGCATGCTCAACACGTTCCAGAACTCGGCCACGGTGCTGTCGATGGGGCTCTTCTTCACGATCGTCACGTTGGGCTTGGCGGCCGACCTCCCGAAGCACTTGTACCGAGGGCTCGTTGCGGCCGGCGTACCTGCCGGCTCCGCTCATCTCGTGGCGAACGAGCCCCCCATCGGCAGCCTCTTCTCCGCCTTCCTCGGCTACAACCCAGTGAAGGAGCTGCTCGGCCCGACAGGTGCGCTCCAACACATGACGGCGCACCAGGTCGCGTACGTCACCGGGCGATCGTTCTTCCCGAGCCTCATCTCACAGCCATTTGCCAACGGCCTCCACCTCGCCTTCGACTTCGCCGCCGCCGCCACCCTCATCGCCGTCGTCGCCTCAGCCCTGCGAGGCCGCCGTTACGTGCACGCCATGCACTCGGTCACGGCGGATCTCGCCGAGGGAGCGGCCGGCAGCGCGGCCGGGTCCGCCTTCGGCGGCGGAAGCCCCGTCGAGATCGCGGCAGAGAGCGCCATGGCCGGCGTGGACGGTTCCAGCATCACCGGCGTCGGCGAGTCGCCCGGGAGGGGCTCGGACCGCCTGGACTGAGCTCGTGCGGCGGCGTGGGCCTCGGCCAGATCCAGCCGCCGCTCGGCCACGTTTACGGCTACGGCCTCGAACCGGTCGCCGACGGAACTCTGGTGACGTCCTACTACGACTGGTCGGCGATCGACCAGGTGTGGAGAGACGCCGGCATCTTCCCGGTGATCTCGGAAGGAGCACTGCGCGCCACGCTCGGCCTCCTCGCTCGGACCGTCGCCCGAGGAGCCGGGCGCTACGTCGCTCCGCCTGAGAGGCCGGGGGGCTCCTAGCTCAGCGCAACCGACGACGCGGTTACTTTGAGCGTGTGAATAACTACGCTCAGCGGCGGAGATCCGCTGGCACGGTCGGGCTGGCGCTGGCGCTCGGTGTCGGGGGCACGGTGCTGACGGATTCGCCTGCGGGTGCGATGACGGGCGGCCCGACGCTCACCGTCAACGCCAAGGCCGACGTGCACGCGATCAGCCCGCTCATCTACGGGATGAACAGCTATGGCATCACCGAGTCGATGGCGGCCACCCTCCGCATCCCCATCGAGCGCTGGGGCGGCGACGGTACCACCCGTTACAACTGGGAGCAGGACTCGTCGAACTCGGGTGGCGACTGGTATTTCATGAGCGGCAGCGGCGTCGCGCATCCGACACCGAGCGCAGGCCCGGACGCCCTCATCGAATCCGACCGGAAGGCCAGGGGCACGACGGACATCACGATCCCGATCATCCCCTGGATCAACAAGTCCTCCGCGACCAACTGCTCGTTCCCGACGTCGGCGTACGGCCCGCAGCAGTCCGTGAACCCGTACTACACATCGCCGACCGGATCGCACTGCGGCAATGGGCTCACGCCGGCGGGCAAGGTCATCACGGACACCGACGTCAGGCTCAACAACATGCGCAATTCGCCGGCGTTCGAGTCGGCCTGGGTCCGCTACCTCGTGAAGAAGTTCGGCAGCGCGGCTCACGGCGGCGTGGCCGTGTACCAGATGGACAACGAGCCGTCCGGGTGGGGCAACACGCACCGCGACGTGCACCCTGGCCCAACGGGTTGGGACGAGCTCGTCGGGCTCACGGAGTCCTACGCGGCCGCCGTGAAGGCAGCCGACCCCACGGCCGCCGTCGACGGGCCTGGCGACTTCGGCTGGGCGGCCTACGTGGACGCGGGTGCGCCGGGCGACAACCGGGCGAGCCACGGTGGCAAGATCTGGGAGGCGCAGTACTACCTGCAGCAGATGGCCAAGTACCAGAAGGAGCATGGCGTCCGGCTGCTCGACTACTTCGACGAGCACTACTACCCGACCACCCCGGACGGCCTCGACGGCTGCATCGCCTTGTGCGCCGAGGGGGACGCCAGTGTGCAGGCGGCTCGCTTGCAAGCGACCCGGTCCCTCTGGGACCCCACCTATGTCGAGAACGACTGGATCGGGCAGTGGTACGGCGCCACCGATCTCATCCCACGCATGAAGAGCTGGGTGGCGAAGTACTACCCGGGCACGAAGACCGCCATCACCGAGTACAACTTCGGTGCGCTCGACTCGATGAACGGAGCCCTCGCAGAGGCCGACGTGCTCGGCATCTTCGGTGCTCAGGGTTTGGGCATGGCCGACCTCTGGGGTCCCCCCACGGCCACGCAGCCGGGGGCGTTCTCCTTTGCGATGTACAGGAACTACGACGGGCGGGGCGACGGTTTCGGCAACAGCTCGGTGTCCGCGCACAGCACCGATCAGGCCGAGGTCTCGGTCTACGCGGCGACGCGCAGCACCGACGGTGCCCTCACCGTCATGGCTATCAACAAGACCGGCCGCCCTCTCTCGAGCCCGCTCGTGATCGACGGCTTTGCAAGCGCCGCCTCCGCCCAGGTGTACCGCTATAGCGCTGCCAATCTCTCCAAGATCGTGCGAGTCGCCGGCGCCGGCATCTCGAGGAGCCGACTCGTCGCCACCTTTCCGGCGAACTCGATCACGCTGTTCGTGATCCCGAAGGCGCCGGCCAAGCCCGCCGGCGGCCGCCTCCCTCGCCCGGCACCTGCGCTGGCGCTGCCGGCGAGACGGTCGGTGGTGGTCGCCGGCTGAGAGTCGGAGCCGGCTGGCGGGTTTCTTGCTGGGCTCGGCTCAAGTTGGCTGGTCCGTTGTCGCGTATACGCTTCAACGAACCAGCCAACTTGCAGCCAGCTCACGTGGGGTCGGTTGGCGCTGCAGTCGAATGTGATCAGCCGGGCGTCGACAGCCCTTCCGCCAGGAAGAGCCGTCCGGTCGAAGTGACTTGGCGCGCTCGGGCTGCAGCCTGGTAGTCGTCCGACCGGTACCAGGAACGGGCCGTTTCGAGATCGGGGAACTCCAGCACGACGATGCGGGCGCCGGCAGGGGCTCCCTCGAGGGAGTCAACCGTGCCGCCGCGCACGAGGTACCGACCGCCATGGGCGTGAATCGATTCCTCGGCGAGCAACTTGTACGACTCGTAGCCTTCGGCGTCGGTGACGGTGATCTCCGCGATCACATAGGCAGCCATGGGCGTCCTCCCGGTTCCGCCCGTGCGGGCTCTCGCGCCGCCCACGATCGGTGGCGGACGGTGTCGTAGGACGATTCTGCCGCTTTGCGGCGGGCTCAGGTGCTCGAGACGAGCCCGGAGCGCGGTTCGAACCTCATCTCGGGCTCGAGCAGCGGGCCGATGACGGCTGGCAGGCCCGGACGGGCGATGAGGTAGCCCTGGCCGTCGTCACAGGAGAGCAGCTTGATGGCGTCCATCTGGCCTGGGGTTTCGATGCCTTCGACGACTGTGCGCATCCCGAGGGCATGGGCAAGCTGGATCATGAGATCCATGAGCACGACGGTGGTGTCGTCGTCGTCGAGCTCGTTCGTGAAGGTCCGGTCGATCTTGAGCACGTCGACCGGCAGCCGGCGCAGGTACTCGAACGAGGAGTAACCGGTCCCGAAGTCGTCGATGGCGATGAGCACGCCGAGAGCCTTCAGCTGCCTCAGGCGGTTGATGGCGAGCTCTCCCTCGTGCAGCATGATGCTCTCGGTGATCTCGAGAGTCAGGTGGTCCGCCGGGATGCCATGGCGCTCGAGGGCCTCTTGAACCGAGGCGACGAGGCTCGGGTCGCGAAGCTGGCGGGCCGAGACGTTGACCGAGACGTTGGCGCAATCGAGGCCTTCGCTCCTCCAGGCGGCCAGCTGGGCACAGGACAGGTCGAGAACGGCGGCGCCGATGTTGACGATCGTGCCGTTCTCCTCGGCCGGCTTGATGAACGCGTCCGGGTAGAGCAGACCGAGAGTCGGATGACGCCAACGTACGAGGGCCTCGACGCCCCGCACACAGCCGCTGTGGACGTCGATGATCGGCTGGTAATGGATCTCGAGTTGGGACGGGTCCGAGGCGAGGACCATGAGGTCGTTCTTGAGCGAGGTGCGGGCGAAGACGTCCGCCAGCATCTCCGGCTCGAACACGCGGTAGCAGCTCTTCCCGGTCGCTTTTGCCTCGTACAGCGCCACGTCGGCGGCGCGCAGCAGGCTCTCGGCGCTGTCGCCGGGTTCCTCGGCGACGGCGATCCCGATGCTGGTGGACGTGACGACGCATTGCCCGGCGACAAAAAGCGGCGGGCGGAGGGCGCTCGTGATCCGATCGGCGGTGTCGTAGGCCTCTTGCGCCGACTCGAGGTCCTCGAGGAGCAACCCGAACTCGTCGCCGCCGAGGCGGGCGATGACGCCGGCGTGCGGTGCGGCGGCGGTCAGGCGCTCGGAGACCAGGCGCAGCACCTCGTCGCCTGCCAGGTGACCGAGGGTGTCGTTCACCGACTTGAACTCGTCGAGGTCGCAGACCATCACGGTCAGTGTGCGGCCGGTCCGGATCTGGCGGTGGAGGGCTTCGTCGATGCGGTCGGCGTAGAGCACGCGGTTCGCCAGCCCGGTGAGCGGGTCGTGGGACGCCTGGTGGGCGAGCTCGGCTTCGCGGGCCTGCAGCGCGGAGACGGTGGCTTGCAGGCGGCCGGCGAGGGTCGTGTTCTCGAGCAGCGTGAGGAGCTGGCGGAGCAGCACGGTGGCGACGGTGATGAAGCCGGTGGCCACGAGTAGGTCGTCGAAGCGTCCACCAGTGGCTGCCCGTACGGCGGCCAGGACGCCGGCGAGGCCGAGCGGCACATACGGCAACAGCGCCGGGACGTACGAGACCCGGCCGTCGGCGCGAGCGGGCTCCTCGACGGGCGCCGGTAGGAGGGCGGCGACGACGATCAGCAGGTAGCCGAGGATGTAGCCGGCGTCGAAGACGTTCCCGTTGCCGTAGGTGCTCGTGTAGGTGAAGTAGCTGTAGGCGCTGTCCGCCACGGAGAAGGCGAGCAGTCCGGCGCCGATGAACGCGAGCTCGTGGCGTCGGCGGCCGCGGACCCTGGACAGCGCCGCGAGGGCGACGGTGGACATGACGATGTCGGTCACGGGGTAGGCGACGTCGACGACGCGGGAGAGGAGCGTTCCGCCTCCGACCCGGTACACGACGCCCAGCGCCGTCGACCAGCTGATGAACAACAGCGAGCCGGCGATGACGATGCCGTCGAGCACGAGCCGCAGATGGTTCCGGATCTCGTCGCGGCCGGCGGCGAGATAGACGATTCCGACGACCGAAAGCGGCACGCCGAGCAAATAGAACACGTCGGCCAGCGATGGCGAGGGGACGGTCTCCGCTCGCGAGAGGGCGTACCAACCCCAGACGCACTCGCCGGCGAGCCACGATCCTGTGCCGGCGGCCATCCATCTCCAGCCGGCGCGGTGTCGGCCACTCGAGGACCGAGCTTTCACGACCGATGCGACGAAGGCACCGAGCGCGACGACGACGGTGCTGAGATCGTCGACCCATACCGAGGCGCGAGCGCCGGCAGGGTTGAAGATCATGAACACGGCGAATGCCGAGACCATGGCGAGAATCCCGACGGCAACGGTGCGGCCCCGCGCCCGCGCTGCAACATCGGGAGTTCTCACCGTTCGGGTTATCGGCTGTTCAGGCGCGAAACTTGAGGCGCCGGACTGTGGCCGAACCGGCGTTACATCTCAGGAAACGCCGCCGCCGGGTGTGAACTCGGCTCGGACGTGCTTCAAACCGTTGATGAAACTCGACCGCAGCGGCTGCGGCTCACCGACCGCCCTGATGTCCGGTATGCGGCGCAGGAGCTCGGAGAACATGACAGAGATCTCTCGCCGGGCGAGATGGGCGCCGAGGCAGAAGTGCGAGCCGGGGCCGCCGAAGCCGACGTGGTCGTTCGGCTGGCGCCCCACGTCGAAACGGTACGGATCCTCGAACACGTCCTCGTCCCGATTGGCCGAGTTGTACCAGAGCACGACTTTGTCACCCTCCGTGAACACCTGGCCGTCGATCTCTGCGCCGTCTCTCGTGACGGTTCGCCGGAAGTGGATGACCGGGGAGGCCCATCGGACGATCTCCTCGACGGCCGTCGGCATCATCGCGTCGATGTCGTCGAGCAGCCGCCGGCGCTGATCGGGGAAGTCCGTCAGGGCGGTGAGGCCGTGCGAGATGGCGTTGCGGGTGGTTTCGTTGCCGGCGACGACGAGCAGGATGAAGAAGGAGCCGAGCTCCTGTGGCGAGAGTTGGTCGCCCTCGACCTCGGCCGTGACGAGCGCCGTGAGGAGGTCGTTCTGCGGCCGGCGTTGGCGGTCCTTCGCCATCTCCTCGACCATGGTGGCGAGCTCCTGGCCGGAGGTCAGCATCGCCATGACGACGGAGTCCGGCGACTGGTCGGGCACGTACTCCGGGTCGAGGGCGCCGAGGATGAGATTGCTGTGGTGGAAGATGGAGGCTTCCTCACTGCGTGGGATGCCCATCAGGTCGCTGATGACCCGTAGTGGCAGCGCGGCTGCCACTTCCGTGACGAAGTCGCACTCGCCCTTGTCGATGATCTCGTCGACGATTTCGCGGGCTATGGCGGCGACCGAGTCTCGAGTCGTGTCGAGCGTCCGCGGGGTGAAGGCACGCGAGACGATCCGGCGCAAGCGGGCGTGCTTGGGGTCGTCCATGTTGATCATCGAGCCGAAGAACTCGTTGAACGACTCGGGAAGATCCGGGATGTTCGTCCCCGACCCGGACGAGAACAACTCGCTCTGGCGGCTGGCCGCCATGACGTGCCGGTGCCGCGTGAGCGCATAGAAACCCCGCCCCTTCGGCATCGACGGCGTCTCCGGTTCCTCGAAGAACGGGATGGGGCACTCCCGCCGCATCCACTCGAAGGCCCCCTCGCGCTCGGCGCGGGGGCGCTCCCAGAACTCCATGTTGGCGATGTCGAGGTCGGCGAGGGACTCCGGCGGCACTCGTTGCATGACGCCGGCGCCTTGCGACGCGGAGGTTGTAGGGGTGGCCACGACATACTCATACACCCCGTGACGGTGGCGTCGCATGAATGTGCGAGCGCTGCGGTGCCCTCGCCGGACACGCGACCGCCGATACGATCGACCGGCACGGGCCACCGGGCGGAAGGATGTGTGACATGTCGAGGATCGTCGGTTCGGGGCGGGACCTGCGGTCCGGTCGCGGCGCCGTGGTCGTCGGGGTGAGTATGGCGCTAGCCGTCGTGCTCGTACCCCCGGGTGCCGCCAAGGCGAGCGCCCGTGCCCTTTCCCCGACGGCGGTCTCGACCGAATCGGTGGTCTCGGTGGTCTCGGCGGTCTCGCCGGTCTCGGCCGGCTGCACGAACCTCAGCAAGCTGGCCGGCTGGCGGGTCGGACGCCTCGCCCGTCAGACCATCGCCGTGCCGGCCGAAGAGACCGACCTCGGGGCGGTGACGCAGGCAGCCAAGGATGGCTACGGGGGACTCCTCCTGTTCGGAAGCTCGGCGCCGGCCAATCTCGGCCAGCAGCTGACGTCGCTGCGGGCGGACGTCCCGTACAACGACAACCTCGTCGTCATGACCGACGAGGAAGGCGGCGGAGTCCAGCGCATGGCCAACCTCGTCGGCTCGATCCCGTGGGCCAGCTACATGGGTTCGCACTGGGGCACACGGCGGATCACGCGTACGGCCGAGTCGGTAGGGAGGAATATGTCGCGCAACGGCGTGAACATGGATCTCGCCCCCGTGCTCGACGTCGACGGCCGGGCTGTGGAGCCGGGCGCGCAGGATCCGGACGGGTTTCGATCCTTCAGTGGGAAGACGTCGGTCGTCTCCGCCGACGGCGTCGCCTTCATGCAGGGGATGGTGGACGGCGGCGTGGTACCGGTCGTGAAGCACTTCCCGGGTCTCGGCGGCGTCAGCCAGAACACCGACGACGGGCCGGCCCACACGCTGCCGTGGCCCACCCTCGAGAAGGTTGCCCTGCCGCCGTTCGAGGCGGCCATCAAGGCGGGCGCCCCGGCGGTCATGGTGTCGAACGCTTCGGTGCCGAAGTTCACCGAGCTGCCGGCGTCCCTGTCCCCGGGGATCGTGACGCGGGAGCTCCGGAAGGACCTCGGGTTCAAGGGCCTCATCGTCACCGACTCGCTCTCCGCCCGTGCCATCACCGATCCGCCGCTGTCGCTCACCGTACCGGAGGCTGCAGCCGACGCCCTCGTAGCCGGCGACGACTTGGTGCTGTACGGGCTGAGCGACTCCACGAGCCAGGATCTCGCCACGGCCGCCGCCACGACCAATGCCATCGTGGCTGCCGTCGGCGACGGGAAGCTCTCGAAGACGCAGCTCGTGGATGCCGTGGCCCAGGTGCTGGCAGCGAAGAAGGTCAACCTGTGCGGGGGCGCGACGGTGTCGTCGAGTGTCTCGCCGGCACCGGGCCCTCGCCTCCATGGACGTTCGTCGATGCCGGGTAGCGCTGTTGCCGGTGTCGCCGACCGCGTCCGCCTGGCCTCGAGTGTGGGTTCTGGCCGGTGAGCGCAAAGGTTGACCACCCTCAGCTCGACTGCGAGGATCTCGCCCCATGAGCACCTCTGGGCCCGCGCCGGCGGGTTGGTATCCCGACCCCGGCAACCCGGGTGGATCCTCGCTGAGATGGTGGGACGGGTCTCAATGGACGGCCCAGACACAGCAGGGCCCGACGGCGTCGCCCTACGGCCCGCCGCCGTCGGTGCCTGGCTACCCGACCGCCCCGCCGGCGACCGGAGCACCCCCGCTCACCTACGGTCAGCCGTACGGATCAGGCCAGTTCCCACAGTCTCCGTACCCGCAGGGCCAGTTCCCGCAGGGCCAGGCGCCGCAGGGCGGCTACCCGAGGGGGCGCGGAGGCTTGTACGGGCGTGGCATGGGGATGCCGGGCCCAGGTGCGAGCTTCGGGCGCCGCAATCAAGCTTCCTTGACGGCCATCGTCGTGTCCGCCATCTACCTGCTTCTCGCCGTTACGGCAAACATCGTTTTCCTCGGAATCTTCCCCGCCGTGCTCTGCTTCCGGGCGTTCCAGCGCAGAGAGATGCTGGCTCCCCTGGCCGCTATCGCCGTCGCCGGCGCCGTGGCGGCCGCCATCGTCCTGCGCTACCACTGACCGCCGGCCCCCGGGGCGACGGCGACCCTGGCGGAACGAAGTGGCTGTGGTTTCGGGTCGGATCCGACCCAAAACCACAGCCAGGTTCCCCGGCACCGGCCGAAAAAAGTCTGCGGAATATGCACGGGTGCGCCGCGTGTTGAGATATAACGATATATCGTTAACTTGCCCTGCTGCGAAGAAGCGCCAGGGCAGCAGCGGCCCGGAACGGGCCGGGAAGGAAGTGAATGCAATGAGGAATTTTGACGAATACAGCTGGGACCGGCGTGGAAGGCCTGGTCCGAGGCGCAGTGACTTCGGCGCCGGCGGCGGTGGTGGCCGTCACGGGGGCGGGGGCCCGCGCCGAGCCCGGCGTGGCAACGTCAGGGCAGGCATCCTCGCCCTCCTGGCGGAACAGCCGATGCACGGCTACCAGATGATCCAGGAGCTGTCCCGCCGATCCGGCGGGGCCTGGACGCCGAGCCCGGGGTCGATCTACCCGACCCTGCAGATGCTCGAGGACGAGGGCCTGGTGGTCTCGCGCCAGTCGAGCGACGGGAAGCGGATGTTCGAGCTGACCGACGCCGGCCGGGCCGAAGCGGCCAAGGCGCGTCCCACGACCGGGCACCGGCCATGGGAAGAGCAGGGCCACGGGCGCAACGGGATCCCCATCGAACTTCTCCACGCCATCCGCGACACGGCCATCGGGCTCGTGTACGCCGCCACTTCGGGCACCGACGAGCAACGGGCGCAGGTCGTCTCGTTGCTGGCCGAGTTCCGGGAGCGGCTCAACACGATCGTGCCCGGGGCGCCGTCGCCAGGCGACGCCTCTGGTCCTTGGGGCCCGGGAGGTCGCCGAGGCGGTCCGTTCGGGCGCTCAGGGCCCGGCTGGTCCTTCGGAGTGCCGAACTGGCTCTTCGGCGGTCCCGCCGGCGGCCCGTTCGGGCCAGGAGGGATCTGGGGCTCGAACACCGAGGACGAGGGCCGTCACGAGCACGGTCACGACCACGGTCACGCGCACGGTCACGGGGCTCCACCCTGGGCCGCCGGCGACGGGGACGACCTCGACGACACGGATCTCGAAGACGAGGCCGACCTCGAGGTGTAGTCGCATGACGCCAGTCAGCGCAGGATTGGAGAGGCCTCTCAGGATGTTCTGAGAGGCCTCTCCCACGATGGGAGCCGAGACGCCCGCGCTGCCGGACGGCAACGGGCGAAAGGACGGCTCCCGACGTCCCCCAAACGGGCAACCAACCGCCGGGCCAGGCACGGCCACTGACACGAGTCCTGACGGGGCGGGACCGGCAGGCAGCGCTGCGACGAGATGATCACGACTACGAGTTGGCTGGACACGGGCGCCGGGGTCCCCTCACCCGCCCGTCCGGCTGGCTCAGCCGCGGGCGCCTTTCACCTGGATCACCATCTCGAGAAACGCCTCCGGCTGCGGCGGCACCGTCGGCCCCGCCACGTACGGCCACATCCGGTTGGCGAGCTGCAGGGCGAGCTGCTGACGGGCTGCCGGCGTATAGCCGCTCCGATTGGCGACGAACGTCCGCGCCAGGGCCAGCTCCTCGGCCGGTACGGCACTGACGTCCCAGTGGGCGAGCTCGGGTGGCAACCACCGGCCACCCGGGACGCCTGCCGCCCAATAGGTGGAGCTGCCCGCCGTGGCGGCGAACCCGGTTCCGCTCGCCCAGGACTGGCCCCCGACGTGCAACTCCGCCGCCACCTTGTCGCGGATCACGATCGTGCCGGCGGCGAGATCCCCGAGGCGTTGGTTGCGGGTCGTCGAGAGGATCAGGAGGCTGCCGAGGATGTTGAAGGTCGGCAGGAAGTCGACGAGCCGGAGCACGTTGCGGAGCGCGCTCGCCAAGAAACCCACCGGCTGTCCCCCGACACGCACCACCCTCAGGCCCGTCAGCCGCTTGCCCGGCGACCGCCCGTTGAAGAGCATCTCGCAGACGATGAAATAGCCGACGAAGTCGAGAAGTATGAACGTCACCGTCGCCCCGGCCGAGATGAGCTGGGCGGTCTCCGAGGCGCCCGATCCGACGATATGGCTGACCACCACGAGGTAGAGAATGAGGGCGACGACTTGCAGGAGGACGTCGACGGCATAGGCAGCAAAACGTGAGCCGAGACCGGCGAGCACGACGTCCAACCGGATGCCCTCAGGCGTGGCGGTGACGTGTCGGTCCTCGTACTCCACGCTGTGACAACGTAGACGCATGCACGTCGACCGGTTCGTCGAGGATCGCTCGGCGGACTGGGCCGAGCTCGACGCCATGCTCGAACGCTCGAAGGGGCAGCCGGATCGCCTGTCGCCGGAGGATCTGCACCGCCTCGGCGCCCTCTACCGATCGGCGGCCGCTGACCTCGCGCTGGCGACCCGGTCGTGGCCCGACGCCGCCGGCACCCTGCGCCTGCACGGTCTCGTCGTCCGGGCGAATCAGGTCGTCTACGCGAAGGCGGCCATGGAGGACACGGCGGGCGAGTACTTCAGCCGGCGGCTCTGGCAGCGGATCCGCCAATTGCACGGCTGCCTCGCACTCTCGGCTGCCATCCTCGTCGGATCGATCGCCCTTGGGGCGCTCTGGGCGGCTGTGCAGCCGGACTCTGCAGCCGGACTTCTGCCCGCCGGGTTCCAGGTGTCGGCCCACACGCGGGGCGGCTTCTACGGGGTACCGATCGCCGGACGCGGTGGCCTCGTCTGGTACATCTGGGTGAACAACTTGCGTGTCTCGGTGCTCGCCATGGCCGGAGGCTTCACCGGCGGCATCGTGACGGCGTGGTTCCTCGCCTACAACGGGGCACTCCTGGGCGTGCTCGGCGCGTTCGAGTGGCGCGTCGGAGGCTTCGGAGGGTTTCTCAGCTTGACGGTGCCACACGGGTTGCTCGAGTTGTCCTGCATCGCCATCTCGGGAGGGGTCGGCTTCGTCATCGCGAAGGCGCTCATCGATCCGGGGATGGCGACGAGAACCCAAGCCCTACAACGCGCCACGCCGGTGGTCGCCTCGGCCATCGCCTCGGCGATCCTGTTCCTCCTTGTGGCTGCGACGACGGAAGGGATCATCACACCCTGGGATCTGCCCACTCCCGCGGCTCTGGCCGTCGGCGTGGTGTTGGCCGGGGCGTTCTGGGGTCTCGTCGCCTGGCGGGGCAAGCCGTCGCCGCCGGGGCTTCAGCGGCGGCCGGGGATCAGATACGAGCTCTCTGCTTGAGGCGGAGGTAGGCGCGGACGCAGGCCGGCCCGAGCGACTCGGGCGTTGCCTCCACAACGTCGGCTCCGAGCGATCGCAACATCCCGATCGAACGAGCCCGGCTGGCGAGTACGTCGGCGGCCACGGCGATGCGCATGACCTCGCGGACGTCGTTCGGTGGTGTCGACATCGTCGCTGCCAGATCGGGATCGGCGGAGCTGGCGATGAGGACGGCGTGATGGCGCAGCAGGATCGGGACCGCATCGATGAGCGTGCGGGCAGCTCCCTCGTCGACGATGTCGGTGAACAGGACGACGAGGGCGCGCTTCTGGCGGCCGACTGCAAAGAAGGCGCGCTCGTAGTCGCTCTCGACCTCCGTCGGCTCCAAGTCGAACAAGGCGCGGACGACTGCTTCGGCGTTGCGGCGCCCGGGTGCCAGTTGCCGGCTGACCTTGGATTCGAACGCGAGCGTCCCGACACGGTCGCCGGCGTCCTCGGCTGCCACGGCGAGGATGGCGACGGCGTCGAGGGCGACGTCGAGACGTGTGAGGTCGCCGATCGGCGACGCCATGAGGCGGCCGGCATCGACGACGAGCATCACGTCGCGGTTCTCGTCCACCCGGTACTGGTTGGACATCGGCCGGCCGACGCGAGCGGTCGCCACCCAGTTCACCTGGCGGATGTCGTCGTCGGGGGTGTAGTCCCGGATCGTCTCGAATTCCGTACCGAGCCCGAGGCGAGCTCGGATCCGGCCCTCCTCCGTCGTCCGTCCCCGCCGGCGGGCGGCTGCCAACCGGCGGGCGCGGGGAAGGTCGGGAAACACTGTGACCTGCTCGGCCTCGCCGACGCGGTGGTCGACGGAAGCCAACCCGAGCGGACCGGTCGTTCGGAGGACGGCGGCGGGCAGCGAGTGCACGCCCCGGTGCCATCCTGTGAGCGATCCCTCGAGGTCCGCACTCCCGGCTTCGGCCGGATCCACGTGCAGGGCCGGAGGGGCGGGCTGGCGCAGACGCACTGAACGGGCGTCATCGACCCCAACGACTGTTGCTCGGAACGACACGGGCGAGCGAAGCGCCAACGTCGGCGGGCGTGTCCGCTCGAGGTTGGGGGTGAGGCGCCGAGCCCGGAGATAGTCCAGGATCACGGCGCCCGCGACCACGGCCCCGAGGACGACCGCTACGACCGGCGACACCGGCAGCAGCGCACTGACAAGTGCCACGACGCCGACGAGCACGGCGGCCCAGCGCGTGGGGCGGGCTGCGGCCGGCCGGGTGCCAGCCACGTCTTCGGTCGCTCCTATCTCGGGATCGGAACGCTGGCGAGAGCGTTCGAGAGGGCATCGGCCGGCGTGAAGCGGTCGATCTCGGCCTCGGGCGTGAGGATGAGGCGGTGCCCGAGCACCGGGACGGCCAGTGCGACCACGTCCTCTGGGACGACGTAGGCCCGACCGGAGGCGCACGCCCAGGCCTTGGCGGCAGCGAGCAGGTGAACCCCGGCGCGGGGACTGGCTCCGAGGGCCACGCTCGGCAGTTCACGCGTGCGGCGTACGAGGGCGGCGACGTAGCTCACGATGGCGTCGTGCACGGCGACGCCATCGACTTCGGCCCGGATCGTCATGAGGTCGCTGACGCCGGCGATCGGCCGCACGTCGCCGAGCGTGACGGAGGAGACGCCGGAGTGGCGGAGTTTGAGGAGGGTTTCTTCGTCGGGCGCCGAGGGATAGCCGACGACCACTTTCATGAGGAAACGGTCCAGCTGCGCCTCGGGCAACGGGTATGTGCCCTCGTACTCGATGGGGTTCTCGGTGGCGATGACCGTGAACGGCTGTGGGAGGGCGTGCTCGACGCCGTCGACGGTGACCTGACCCTCCTGCATCGCTTCGAGCAAGGCCGCTTGGGTCTTCGGGGGCGTGCGGTTGATCTCGTCGGCGAGCACGAGGTTGGCGAAGAGCGGCCCCGGGCGCCAGGCGAGCTCGGTGCCGCGCAACGTGAGGGTGCCGGTCACGTCGGACGGGAGCATGTCGGGCGTGAACTGGATGCGGCGGTTCTCGATGCTGAGGGCGCGGGCCGTGGCCGAAGCGAGCAATGTCTTCGCGACTCCGGGTGGCCCCTCCAGCAGCAGATGGCCGCCGACGGCGATGGCGACGAGGGTGGCGTCGACGACGTGCGACTGTCCGATCACGACCTTGGCGACCTGTTCGTTCAGGCGTGCCCGTACTTGCGCCATGGTCGTCTGGGACGTCGGGGCGACGTTCGGCGAGCCGGGGGGCATCGCATCAGTCATCGGTGGGTCCTTCCTGTCGTGCGGTCGGCGGCGAAGTGAGCGGCGGCAATCAGCGAGGTCGGCTGTCGCGGTCGAGGGCGACGAAGGCGCGGCCTTCGGCAACGATGTCCTCGGCGGACCGCGGGGTGCCGAGCAGGGCCGTGACGGCCTCAGGCGAGACCGAGGAAGTGCCGCCGGCACCGGCGAGCGCCGCCAGTTGCTCGTCGGACGTTCCCGGGTCGGCGCGGAGAACTCGCCGGAGCCGGGTGCGACCCTGTTCCCGCAAGGGAGAGGCGGCGGCCGCCAGGCGATCTGTGGAGCCACTCGCCAGCAATGCCGCCATGGCGTCGACGTGGGCGACACGGGGCGGGATGAGCTCGCGTTCAGCCTGCTGCGGAGGTCCGAAACGCCTCGCCGCCGACCACATCCAGACGAGCGCCGCCAAGAGCACGAGCACGAGACCCGCTTTCCAGTGCGCCGGCAGGCCGGCGAGTCCGGTACCCGCCCGACCGAGACCGTGGTCGTATTCGTCGAAGGCGACCGGTGCCGACGCCGGTGCGGCGAGGTCGAGGGCGAAGGCTGCGTCGTCGGCACCGGCGAGCAGGGCGTTCTGCAGGGGGGCGCTCGAGGCGAGGAGGACGAGCGTTCCGCGGCCAACGGTCGTCCCGAGGGCGAGCACGCCGCCGGGCCCGCGCAGGAGGATGGTCAGCCCAGGTGCCGAGCGCACGGAGAAGGAGCCGTCCGGTCCGCCCAGAACCGTGCTGACGCCGCGGACGGCGTCCGTCTGCACGACCGGGTGGGCGGCTCCCGAGGGCGCCGGAAGCCACACCGGCACGGCGGCGGTGCCGAGCAGGGCCCGGAGCACGCTGGCGGGGACCTGCCCGCCGAGCACGACGTGGCCGCCGGCGTAGAGGTAGCGCTCGAGGGCAGGGGCGGCCGGCGTGAGCGCCCCGGCGGGGTCGAGCACGAACAATGTCCCATCCGTCGGGAGCGACGCCTGCGAGAGCGGCTCGGTCAATGACCGGACCGAATGATGCTCGGCGGCGAGGAGCCGCGCCAGTGCTTCGGCACCGGTTGGAGTCGCGTCGAGCGACGACGACGAGCCCGTCGGCGTGGTCGTCGGAGGCTGGTAGATCCCGCCGACGAGGGAGCCGGCGAAGTACAGGAAGATGACGGCGGCGACGGCGACGAGGACGATCCGCCATCGCAGAGCCAAACGGCCCCAGCGCTCGGCGGCTGTCTGTCGCGGGGCTGGGAAGGGGTCGTCAAGCTGGCTGACCGTTGTGCTCACGACCTGGCCTGCCAGTCCGTGCGGTGCCGCTGCACCTCTTCGAGGACCCGCGGCCAGCCTTCCCGGGCATCGGTGGCATCGTTGGGGGAGGCGGGTCGTCCGGCGTAGGCGATGGTTTCGTGGCGTTGCGCGAGATCGTCGAACGTCGGGCTGTGGAGCGTGCCGCGGACCTGTTGGGTCGTCGTGACGAGCCGGCTGGCGATAATGCCGGCCGCCTCGAGCCGTGCCAGCCCCGCCCGGAAACGCAGCCGCACGGCGCCCTCGAGGTCCCCCCCCGCCTCGGCGGCGGTGGCTGCCGATTCGAGGGTGGCGGCGTCCTCCCGCTCGACAGTCGGGAGGTCGGCCGTGTCTCGGGGGCCGATGCGAGCGCGCCGCCGGATGAGCAGCCCTGCGACGAGCGCACCGAGGGCAACGCCGACGATCGCAAGAACGACGTCGGTGGCCGACCCGAAGACGCCGTGAAGTGACCTCGTCAGGTGATCCCACCCCCAGGCGACGGGCTTGCCGAACGCATCGGTCAGCCACCTGCCAATTGTGTGGAGCACCCCTTTCAGGGGGTCCGGGAGGTGGGTGGGCTTCGAGGTGAAGGGCGGCTGGGAGAGGATGTGAGCGGCTTGCCGGCGGGCAGCCGACGAGAAGCTGGACGAAGAACCCACGAAGCAGCGGCCTACGAGTCCGTGGCCGGGCCGGGTGGCGGCTCTTGCTCGGGCTCCTGCGGTCCGGGCGGATCCGGGTTCGGTGCGGCCGCACGCGGCGATGACGCCGGCGGCTGCCCGCTGGCCGGCGCCGGTTCCGGCATCGCATTTCGTGGACGGAACGGCGGCAGCGGGCGATCGCCCCAGGGCGACGGCGACGATTGCTGGCCCGGCGTGCTTTGCGGCCAACCGGGCGGCGCCTGCCGGCCCGGCGCCGGCTGCGGCCAACCCGGTGCCTGCTGGCCCGGCGCCGGCTGAGGCCAACCCGGTGCTTGTGGTGGCGGCGAGGGCGAGCCTTGCTCGCCCCAACCAGCCTGTTGGGAGCCAGTGGGCTGTGGGCCAGCCGGCTGCGACCAACCCTGCTGCCAGCCCGGGGCCACCGCTTGCCAGCCGCCCCCCGGCGGCGGGTAGCCCCCCGGACCGCCCGCCGGCGGGTAGCCACCGAATCCCCCTGGTGGCGGTGGCGGGTAGCCACCGAATCCGCCCGCCGGCGGTGGCGGATACCCACCCCAGCCCCCGCCCGCCGGCGGGTAGCCCCCCGGACCGCCCGCCGGCGGGTAGCCACCGCCCCCGCCCGCCGGCGGTGGCGGATACCCACCCCAGCCCCCGCCCGCCGGCGGGTACCCACCGGGTCCACCTGGGTAGCCGTAGCCACCCGGCATCCCGCGAGGAGGCGGCATGAAGGACAGAGCAGACGCGGTAGGCGTAGTTCCCATCTGCGACGCCAGCAGCTGAATGTCGAAACCCTCCTTGCGCACCCGCAAGTCGATCGTGATGACCACGCTCACCGCCGCGTAGAACGAAGCAAACAACAGCGTCGTGAGCAGCGACACCGCCAGGGTCTCGACCAGGAGCGTGCCCGTGCCGCCACCGAGCAGCGCGAGGGCGAAGCCGACCACGAGCCGCAGGACGGTCGTCCCGATGCCGGCGAGGAGGCCGGCGAGGAGCACCGTCCCGAACGTCGACCACCAGCTGCGACGAACGAGGGACATCGAGCGCCGAATGGCCTTCCAACCGTGAATGTCCTCGATCATGAGGATCGGCACGGCCAACGACGTCGCCACGCCGAACCAGATGGCCGCAACCACGGCGACGAGGATCAGCACGACACTCACCGCCACGGCCGCGCCCGAGTGGGTCGCCGCCAGGCCGATTGCCACGAACGCGAAGACGATGCCGAAGGCGGCGAACAGCAAGCTCGTCAGGAGCTCGATCCAGATCACCGAGTGGAGCCGCTTGGCACCGAAGGCGACTGCAGCCCGCCACGTCGTCGGTTGCCCGAGGTAGGTGTTCGCCACGATCCGGACGGCAATGGCCGTGATCAGCGTGACCGAGAGCAGACTGAGGAGCTCGAGCACGGCAAGGCCACCGAAGATCGTCTGGAACGCGTGCGTGCTGACGTTCGAAGGATTGCCGTCTGTGACGAGGTTTGCGTTCGAGAACGACGACGAGACGGCGAGGAGGATGAGCCCGCTCACAATGGCGACCGGGACGGCGACGACCATCGTCGCCTTCATGAACGTGAGGAAGCTGCGGCGGACGATCTTGATGGCGGCATCGATGCGCTCGCCCGCCCCAAGGGGTCGGAGCGAGACCGCCTGCCGTTGCCACATGGGCGGTCAGCCTACGCCGGGCCTGTAGGGGGTCGAGAACCGAAGACTCGACCAGCTGACCAAGCGCCGACTCAGCGCCGAGCGGCGATGACCTCGGCGATCTGGACGGCGTTGAGGGCGGCACCCTTGCGGAGGTTGTCGCCGGCCACGAAGAACACGAGTGAGTTCGGTGCGCTCTGGTCGACGCGGATGCGACCCACGAGCGAGACGTCCCCGCCGGCGACGGCGAGCGGCGTCGGCATGTCGGACAGCTCGACGCCAGCAGCCTGCGCCAGCACCTCACGAGCCTGGTCGGGCGTGATCGGACGCTCGAATTCGGCATTGATGGCGTTGCAATGCCCGGTGAAGACCGGGACCCGTACGCAGGTGCACGACACGAGCAGCTCGGGCAGCCCGAGGATCTTGCGCGCTTCGTTCCGGAATTTCTGCTCCTCGTCAGTCTCGCCGTTGCCGTCGTCGACGAGCTTGCCGGCGATCGGCAGCACGTTGAAGGCGATCGGAGCGGGAAACTTCACCGACGGCGGGTACTCGACCGCAGAGCCGTCGAACGTCAGCGCGGCCGCTTCCGGAGCGACTTTCTGTGCCTGCTCGTCGAGCTCGGCCACGCCGGCGAGTCCCGCACCCGAGCAGGCCTGGTAGGTCGAGACGACGAGGCGGCGGAGGCCGGCGAAGTCGTGCAGCGGCTTCAGGACCGGCATGGCCACCATGGTCGTGCAGTTCGGGTTCCCGACGATGCCTTTCGGGATCGAGGCGAGCGCCTCGGCGTTCACCTCCGGCACGACGAGGGGCACGTCCGGGTCCATCCGCCATGCCGACGAGTTGTCGATCACGATGGCACCGGCGGCAGCGACGCGAGGAGCCAGCACTCGTGAGACTGCCCCGCCGCAGGAGAACAGCGCGATGTCGAGACCGGTGAAGTCCGCCGTCTCGGCGTCCTCGACGACGATGTCCTCGTCACCCCACGGGAGTGTCGTTCCCGCCGAGCGCGCCGAGGCGAAGTAGCGCATCTGCTCGACCGGGAAACCCCGTTCGGCCAACACCGACCGCATCACCCCGCCGACCTGGCCAGTGGCTCCAAAGACGCCGACTCTCATGGGGCGATTCTACGGCCACCGGCGGTGGCCCCGAGGTTCGCCTGCCGCCGAACGAGGGAGGGGGTTTCGAGTTCTGGACGTGAGAAACCCACCCAAACGGTCGGTTTCTCACTCCAGAAGTCAGGGCGAGGGAGGGCGGGTCGAGTTCTGGACGTGAGAAACCCACCCAAACGGTCGCTTTCTCACTCCAGAAGTCACCAAGAAACCCGCCGCCGGCGAGGCCGCCCTCAGCCGGCGAGGTCGAACGCCCCGTGCAACGCCTGCACGGCCTTCTCGGCGACGGCGGCGCGCACCATGCAGGAGATCCGGATCGGGGACGTCGAGATCATCTCGATGTTGATGCCGACGCCGGCGAGGGTTTCGAACATCGTCGCCGTCACGCCCGGGTGGGTCTTCATGCCGGCGCCGACGAGCGACACCTGGGCGACGTCCTCGTCGGCGATGACCGACACGGCGCCGAGGGTCGGTCGTAACGCTTCGGCCGCTTCGATTGACGCCACGACGTCGTCCTTCGGCACCGTGAAGGAGATGTCCGTCGTGCCGTCGTGGGAGATGTTCTGCACGATCATGTCGACATTGACGGATCGGTCTGCGAGAGAGCGAAAGAGCGTGGCGGCGATGCCCGGCCGGTCCATCACTCCCGACAGTGTGATCTTGGCCGACGACGTGTCGCTCGTCACCGCAGAGACAACGGGCTGCTCCATATCTGGATCCTCCTCGGTGATGAGCGTGCCCGGCTCCCAGGTGAACGACGAGCGGACGAGCAGCGTGACGTGATGGTTGCGGGCGAATTCGACCGAGCGCAGGGCGAGCACCCTGCCTCCGGTGGCGGCGATCTCGAGCATCTCCTCGAAGGAGATGCGGGGAAGCTTGCGAGCCGTCGGCACGATACGCGGGTCGGCGGAGAAGACGCCGCTGACGTCGGTGTAGATCTCGCACCGGTCGGCACGGAGCGCAGCTGCCAGGGCGACGGCCGTCGTGTCGGAGCCGCCGCGGCCGAGCGTCGTCACGTCCCGGTCCATCGACACCCCTTGGAAACCCGCCACCACCGGCACCGAACCGGCCGCCAAGGCCTCACGGATGCGGTCACCCTTGACCTCGATGATACGAGCCTTCGTGTGGAGGTTGTCGGTGATGATGCCGGCCTGGCTGCCGGTGAAGGAGGCGGCCGGGATGCCCCGCTCCGCCAGTGCCATGCAGACGAGGGCCATCGAGATGCGCTCGCCGGCGGTCCACAGCATGTCCATCTCCCGCCCCGGGATCACCTTCGAGACCTGGTTGGCGAGGTGGAGCAAGTCGTCGGTCGTCTTGCCCATGGCGCTCACGACGACGACGACGTCGTCCCCGGAGCGCTTCGTGCGTGCAATGTGGTCCGACACGGCCTTGATCCGGTCGGCGTCAGCGACCGACGTGCCACCGAATTTCTGCACGACGAGGGCCACAGGCGACAAGCTACCTGGGCTACGGAAGCTCTCTGATCCAGGTGCTCCCGCCAGCCTGCTTTCCCTCACCCACCCAACTGCCGGTAGCCTGCCCGCCGTGCCGAGCGAGAAGCGAGCCCGTCAGCGCGCGATGCGCGCCGAGAAGCAATCCATCATCCACAAGCAGCGCAAGCGCCGCACGACGATGCGTCGCGGCGCCACGTTCGGCGCCATCGCCGTAGCCATCATCCTCATCGTGGTGTTGATCCAGGTGAGCGGCGGGTCGAAGAAGAAGGCGGCCACGACGACCACGACGTCGAGCACGAGCACGAGCTCGACGACGACCTCGACGTTCCCGGTGCCCTCGACGCTTCCGCTCACGTCGGTCGCCGTGCCCCCGACGTGTGCGCCGAAGGGGACGACGAAGCGAGTCGTGCTCTTCACGAAGGCTCCGCCGGACTGCATCGGCACGACGTCTGTGTGGGACGCGACCTTCGAGACGTCGCTCGGGAACTACTCGGTGCAGATGGACGCCGCCAAGTCGTACGCCGGCGTCAACAACTTCGTGTTCCTGGCCCAATGGCATTACTTCAACGGGACGTTCTTCCACCGGATCATCACCGGCTTCGTCATCCAGGGCGGAGACCCCGCCGGCACGGGTACCGGCATCCCGGCCGGGTCGACTCAGAAGGTGGCCTTCCCGGGCTACAGCTTCACTGGGAACGTGCCACCGAAGTCGTGCACGGCGAAGAAGGACTGCTACGCGACGGGCGACCTCGTCTATGCGAACAGCAGCGGCCCTTCGACCGACGGCAGCCAGTTCTTCGTGATCCTGCCGGGCGGAGGCCCGAGTCTGACGCCGAGCTACACGCTCTTCGGCCAGGTCACGTCCGGCCAGAGCGTCGTCGACGCCATCGGGGCGCTCGGCATCCCGAGCTCTGGCGAGACGGGTACGCCGAAGGAGAAGGTGTACCTGTTGAAGGTAATCCTCAAACAGGTAAAGGCCTAGGAGGTCAACGTGCCGACTGAATTCCCCCCGGCGGATGGTTCCGCTCCGAAGACGAGGCGTTTCGACGCCCAGCCGCCCATGGGCATCGACCTCTCCAAGCGCTACAGCGCCGAGATGGTGACGTCCAAAGGCACGATGGTCTTCGCCCTCGACGCCCTGGCGGCACCTCGGACGGTCAACAACTTCGTGTTCCTCGGCCGCTACCACTACTTCGACGGGATCGTCTTCCACCGGGTGATCCCAGGCTTTGTCATTCAGGGCGGCGACCCCGAGGGGACCGGCGCCGGCGGCCCGGGCTACCGCTTCGAGGACGAACTGCCGCCGGCCGGCAAGTACCAGATCGGATCGCTCGCCATGGCCAACGCCGGCCCCGACACGAACGGCAGCCAGTTCTTCATCATCTCGGGGCCGGACGGCGTGCGCCTGCCTCCGTTGTACTCCTACTTCGGCCAGCAGGTGAGTGGCCGGGACATCGTTGCCGTCATCGACAAGACCGGATCGTCCTCGGGCAAGCCTCGTGAGCCGGTCACGATCGAGTCGGTCACCATCACCGAAGCGGACTGAGATCCCACCGGACTGAGATCCCAGCGGACTGAGACCCCACCGGACGGAGATCCGGCGAGCGGTGCCCTAGCCGGGCAAGTCGGCGAGGCTTCCCGGTCGCCCGTCGAGAACGACCGTGACGTCGCCCTCGCCGGCGCTCCGCCAGGAGCCTCCGGCCTTCCGGATGAGCGCCGTCCGCTCCGGTATGCCGACGACGGGGACTCCCGCCGGCGCCAGTTCCAACGTCCGCCAGAGGAGTCCGCTGCCCCCGCCATCGTGGTGGGGCACCACGGCCAGCTGTTCGACGAGCCCGAGGCCGACCGTGTAGGCGCCCCCTCGCGGGTCGACCATCGGGTCACAGAGCACCATTGCCCCCGCCGACGAGCCCGCCACGACGGCGCCGGCGCGCCAGGCCTCCCGGAGGGCCTCGAAGACGGCCGATCCCTTGAGCACCGAGCGGAGATGCAGCGGCGAGCCCCCGGACAGATACACAAAACCCGCCCCCCGAACCACAGCGGCGTTCTCCTCCAGGCAGGCGTCGGCATGGCTGAGCACCATCAGGCCGGTTGCACGGCCGCCGAGGGTGGAGAACCACTTCTGCGCCGTGGCGACCGCTCGCTCCGGGTGCTCGTAGGCAGCCGCCGTCGGCAGGACGACGACGTCGGTACCCCCCGACAGCTCGAGCAGCTCGGAGTCGAACTCGCAACCCCGCTGCCACTCCGCCCCGCCGACGAGGGCCAGTACTCCACTCACCTCACCGTGATCGCTCATGCCCTCACCCTTCGCCCTTCGTCAGGTTGATAGAAGGTCGCGGTGCTGGCCGTCACCGGCGTTGCGCCGATGATCCAGACGCCTCCCTTCGGGGCGTCCGGCTTCGGGCCGAGGTCGACGCCCAGCCCGTGGAGCCGCTCGAGGATTCCCCAGACGACGTCGCCGTGGGTGCAGGCCACGACCGGGCCTCCGAGGCCGGAGGCGGGGTCGAGGCGGGCGGCCAGCTTGCGCAGATGATCGAAGGCGATGTCCGGCTCAGAGCCTTCGTGGAGCCACGACGCCTCGACGACCTCGAGCTTGCACGCGGCGGCCAGCGGCTCGACCGTCTGGCGGCAACGTACGGCTGGGCTGGACAGCACCCGCCGTGGCGATCGCTTGTCGAGGTCGGCGAGATGGCTGGCGATGATGCGCGACTGCTCGAGGCCGCGCTTGGTGAGCGGCCGCTCGGAGTCGGGAGGCTCCCATCTCTCACGGTTCTCCGCCTTGGCGTGACGGACGAGGTAGATCGTGGGTGTGTTCCGCCGGCCCTTGGGAGGCGCGGCGGAGTGAGGGCGGGCTGGCGTCATCCCACCCCGCTCGCGCCGATCGCAGCACCGACGCCGAAGGTGACCGCTCCGGCGGCTGCGCAGATCAGCAGCTGGCGGAGGGCCGAGAACCACCATTGGCGTCCGGTGAACAACGCAAGGAAACCACCGACAACCAGCGCCGACACCCCTGCGAGCACCACCGCCCACAGCGTGGCGCCCGTGCCGTGGGCGAACAGGAACGGCAGGAGCGGCATGAAGGCACCGACGGAGAACGTCACGAACGAGTAGATGGCCGCCTGAAGCGGTCTGCCCGTCGAGCTCGGGTCGATGCCCAGTTCCTCGCGGGCGTGCGTCTCAAGGGCGACCTCTGGCGTCGCCATCATCTCCTTTGCCACCTGACGGGCGAGGTCGGGCGGCATGCCGCGGGTCTCGTAGAGGTGCACGAGCTCCCGCAGCTCTCCTTCTGGCCGGCGCTCGATCTCCCGGCGCTCGATCTCGATCTCCCGCTGGAAGAGCTCCTGCTGAGCCCGCATGGAGATGTACTCGCCGGCGGCCATCGAGAAGGCGCCGCCGAGCAGGCCGGCCAGCCCGGCAAGGCGGACGAAGCCGGCAGCCGAGCTGGCGCCGGCGATGCCGAGGACGAGCGACGTGTTCGATACGAGACCGTCGCTGATGCCGAAGACCGCCGCTCTGGCACCGCCGCCGGAGATGTCGCGGTGATGGTGCTCGGGCGGGCTGCCGTCCCGTCGAGCGGCAGCGTTCTTCTGCCGTCTCGTTACGGGCCGCTTCACGCTGGACGGACGCCCTGTGTCGGCCACACCTGACGGTCTAGTCCCCTCGTGCCGTGAAGGCTGCACCCCCGGGGGCGGAGTGCCCGTTGCTCGGCTCGGGCCTACACTCGGGCCGCTGATGGACGCGACCGTGACGTCTGGGACGGACTTTCGGGACGAGCTCCGCTCGCTCGTGCTCGCACGCGGGTACGAGCGCCGCCAGGAACCGTTTCCGTTGTCGGCCGGCGGGGTGAGTCACGACTATGTCGACATGCGGCGGGCGGTGGCCCGCGGGGCCGACCTCCGCGTGGCCGGCCTGGCTGTCGCAGCTGCCCTCTCCGAGCGTGGCGTCCTCTTCGACGCTATCGGCGGGATGACGATGGGGGCCGACCCGGTGGCGCATGCCGTCGCCTTGCTGACGGACAGGGCCTGGTACTCGGTGCGCAAAGCGGTGAAGGACCATGGCCGCCAGCAGCGCATCGAGGGCACGCCGGTCGGCCCGGGCGTGCGCGTGGTCGTCGTCGAGGACACGGTGTCGACGGGTAAGTCGCTCCTCGATGCGTATGAGGTCGTGCGCGAGACCGGGGCCGAGGTCGTGGCAGCATGCACGATGCTCGACCGTGGCGACAGCATCGCGCCGCGCTTTGCGGCGCTCGGCATCGAGTACGTCGCCGTCCTCGGCTACCGCGACCTCGGGATCGAGCCGATCGTGCCGGACGCCAGCAGCCCCGGCGCCAGCAGCCCCGGCATCGGCACTCCCGGCGACGATACGTAGCGATCCGTGGACGCCCTCGACATCATCCTTGTCGTCGTCGTGCTCGGCGCTGCGATGCACGGCCTCCGCCTCGGGGCTGCCATCCAGGTGCTGTCGATCGCCGGTGGCCTGATCGGTCTCGTGCTCGGCATCGTCCTCGTGTTCACGGTGCTGCCGCACCTCCATGGTGTGTTCGTGAGGACCTTCGTCTCCCTGTTGCTCCTGCTCGTGCCGGCGTCGATCACCTGGGGGCTCGGGCGCCAGCTCGGGGCACGGATCTGGCACACCCTCCGCGGGACGCGCATCGCGGCCGTCGACGCCGGCAGCGGAGCCGTCATCGCCATGGCCGGCGTCCTCGTCATGATCTGGTTGCTCGCCTCCTTCCTCGCCGACAGCCAGGTCAGCGTCATCTCGAGCCAGATTCAGAACTCGCGGGTGGTGCGCTTCGTCTCGGGCGTGATGCCGCAGTTCCCGAGCGAGCTCGCCAACAAGGCATGCCTCCTCGATCAGACGGGCCTGCCCATCCCCTGCATCGGGCTCGTCACCCCGGTGGCACCTGTTGCCGTCGCCGGTCGGGCCCAGGTCCGCCAGGCCGTCGACGTCGCCGGCCGGTCGACGGTCCAGGTCGTCGCCACCGGGTGCGGCAACGTCGTGGTGGAAGGTACGGGTTTTGTCGTCGCCCCGGGCCTCGTCGTCACGAACGCTCACGTCGTGGCGGGTGCGGGCAGCGTGAGCGAGAACGACGGCGTGCAGTCGGAGCCGGCGACGGTCGTCTACTTCGATCCGGACTACGACCTGGCTCTGCTACGCGTGCCCAACCTCACGGTGCCGTCACTCCCGCTCGCGGGCGGGTACGTCGCCCGGGGTACGAAGGCAGTCGTGCTCGGCTACCCGGGAGGCGGCCCGTTCAATGCCCAAGCGGCCGGCGTGCTGCTCCGCTTCGATCCCTTGTCGCCGAACATCTACGACACTGCCAGCACGCAGCGACAGATCTACGAGCTGCGCGCCCTCGTCCGGCCGGGGAATTCCGGTGGCCCCCTCGTCGAGCCCGACGGCGAGGTGATCGGCGTCGTCTTCTCGAGGGACTCCACGAATACCGACATCGGTTTCGCTCTCGCCTCGCCGGGCGTCCTGCAACGGGTCCGTGCCGCCGAGCAACGGCCTCGTGGCACGCGCGTCGGCACGGGAAGCTGCATCTCCGGCTGAACGCCCCCACAGGGAGGGCGCCGTCGGCCATGATGTCGGCGTGGCGCTGCGCATCGAGGACTACGGGCTCATCGGCGACACCATGACCGCGGCGCTCGTCGGCCGTGACGGCTCGATCGACTGGTGCTGCCTTCCGCGCTTCGACTCCGCCGCCTGCTTCGCCCGACTACTCGGCACTGAGGATCATGGCTTCTGGCGGCTGGCGCCGAGGGCAAGCCCGAAGCCGGGCCAAGGCGACCCGCTCCTGTCCACCCGGCGCCGCTACGTCGGCGACTCGCTCGTCCTCGAGACGGAGTGGCAGCTGCCCGAAGGAACGGTCCGTGTCACCGACTGCATGCTCGTCCGCGACGAGTTCCCCCAGATCGTCCGCCTCCTCGAGTGCACCGCCGGCGCAGTCGAGATGCGCATGGATCTCACCATCCGTTTCGAGTACGGCTCTGCCATCCCCTGGGTGCGGCACATCGACGGCTCCCTCATCGCCATTGCCGGCCCGGACGCCTTGGCCCTGTGGTCGCCAGTGCGCATGCACGGCGAGGAGATGTCGACGGTGGCTGACTTCGTCGTGCGCGAGGGTCAGAGCGTCCCGTTCGTGCTCAGCTACTTCGGCTCCACCAACGAGGCTCCCCGCCCCATCGACGCCGCCTACGCCGTGCATCAGACAGCCAGCTACTGGCAGGACTGGGCACACATGGACTCGTTGTCGCTCGGCGACTGGCAGGAGCCGGTCGTCCGGTCGCTCATCACCTTGAAGGCCCTCACGTACAGGCCGACGGGCGGCATCATCGCCGCCCCGACGACCTCGCTGCCCGAGGCGCTGGGTGGCAGCCGCAACTGGGACTACCGGTACTCATGGCTGCGCGACGCCACGCTCACGCTCTCTTCGCTGATGGCGGCGGGCTACGTCGACGAAGCAACGGCATGGCGCGACTGGCTGCTGCGGGCGGTAGCTGGCGAACCGTCGAAGCTGCAGATCATGTACGGGCCCTCTGGAGAGCGGAACCTCCTCGAGTACGAGCTGCCGTGGCTCCCGGGCTATGAGGGTTCGACGCCCGTGCGCGTCGGCAACGCCGCAGCCGACCAGTACCAGCTCGACGTCTACGGCGAGGTCATCAGCGCCCTGCACGAAGCCCGCCGCCTCGGCATCCCCTCGAGCGATCCGGCGTGGGATCTCGAGCTCGCCATCCTCGACTTCCTCGAGTCGGGCTGGAAGGAGCCCGACGACGGCATCTGGGAGGTGCGAGGGCCGAGGCGGCACTTCACGCATTCGAAGATCATGGCGTGGCAGGCGGTCGACAGCGCCGTGCGCGACATCGAGGAATTCGACCTCGACGGTCCGCTCGACAAGTGGCGCAAGCTACGGGAGGAGATCCACGCCGAGGTGCTGGAGAAGGGCTATGACACCGAGCGGAAGACCTTCACGCAGTACTACGGATCGAAGGAACTGGACGCGAGTGTGTTGATGGCGCCGTTGGTGGGTTTCTTGCCGCCGACCGACGAACGGATCGTCGGGACCGTCGACGCCGTCCAGCGCGAGCTCACCCAGGACGGCTTCGTCATGCGGTACGACTCGACGAGCTCCGAGGGCGTCGACGGGCTCACGGGACGGGAGGGGGCGTTCCTCGCCTGCTCCTTCTGGCTCGCCGACGACCTACACCTCATCGGACGCCATGACGAGGCCGTGGAGCTGTTCGAGCGGCTCGTCGCCCTGCGCAACGACCTCGGCTTGCTGGCGGAGGAGTACGACCCCATCGCCAAGCGGCAGGTGGGCAACTTCCCTCAGGCGTTCTCGCACGTGTCGCTCGTCAACACGGCCGTCGGGCTGTCGCAGGAGCACCTCGGCAAGGGCATGACGCACCGCGAGCGGTTGAAGGGTGTGAAGCTGCCGGCCCGGCCCCCTCGCCGCAAACGCCACGGCCTGGCCCATCACCGGTTCGGGCTCGGTCACTAGATCGGCCATCATGGAGCAGGTGCAGCGCCGCACCACGAGCAGCACGAGGAGCCCACCGATGACGAGCACACAGCTATGACGAGCCCACTGGCGTGAAGGCGATCACCGTCCTTCCCGGCACGGCCGGGAGCGCGCAGCTCGACGACTTCGCCGAGCCGCCAGAGAGTGACGGCCCGGTGCTCGTCGACGTGCTCGCCGTGGGCATCTGTGGCACCGACCTCGAGATATCCGCCGGAGAGTACGGCTGGCCGCCGGAGGGCCACAAGCGCCTCGTGCTCGGGCACGAGTCGATCGGCCGCGTCGCCGAGGCGCCGGCCGATGCCGGATTGTCCGCCGGGGACTTCGTCGTCGGCATCGTGCGGCGTCCCGACCCGGTTCCGTGTTACAGCTGTGCGAACGGCGAGTGGGACTTCTGCCGTAACGGCCAGTACACCGAGCACGGCATCAAGTCGCTCGACGGTTTCATGCGGGAGCGTTACCGGGCGGCGCCGGACGCCGTCGTCAAGGTCGACGCCGCTCTCGGGCTCCTCGGCGTGCTCCTCGAGCCGACGAGCGTGGTCGCCAAGGCATGGGAGCAGGCACTGCTGGCCGGCAATCGCGCCAAGTGGGAGCCGCAGCGGGCCGTCATCACCGGGGCCGGCCCCATTGGGCTGCTCGCCGCCTTGATCGGCGTCCAGAAGGGACTCGACGTCCACGTGATCGACCAGGTGACCTCGGGCCTCAAGCCCGACCTCGTCGCAGGCCTCGGCGCCACGTACCACACGGGCAAGATCGAGGATGCGTGCGCCTCGCCGGACGTCATCATCGAGTGCACGGGCGTGGGTGGGCTCATCTTCGACGCCATGGACCACCTCGCTCCGGGTGGCGTCCTGTGCCTCACGGGCGTCTCACCGACTGGGCGGACCCTCTCGATCGATGCCGGCATGATCAACCGCGACATGGTGCTCGAGAACGAGTGCGTCGTCGGTTCCGTGAACGCCAACCGGCGGCACTATGTGGCAGCAGCCGATGCGCTCGCCAAGGCCGACGCCGGCTGGCTGGGAAAGCTGATCACGCGGAAAGTGCCGGCCGAAGAGTTTGCCAGCGCGTTGCAACGCGATCCGAACGACGTCAAGGTCGTCATCGAGATGGGAAGTGCCAGCTGATGCGAGCCGTGGATCTGATCCCGCCGGCGCGGGGACCGAAGGACCGGTTCCAGCGCCGCTACAACGACATGAAACGGCTCGGCTCCGACCTCGCCCGGCAAGACTTCAACAACCGCTATCCCGGCGTGGCGTTCGCCCCGGTCCTCGTGCTCATCGCCTCCTATCTCGAAGTCGACAACATCGGGGCGGTGTTGAAGGCCGTCCCGCCCGAGGTGGGCGGGCTCAAGACGTCGACGCTCGTGATCATCGACGGAGGAGACGACGGCACAGAGGACGTCTGCACGGAGCACCAAGCGTTCTGGGCGAAGTTCGCCGTCAACCTCGGCCACGGCGTCGCCCTCCGGCTCGGATACGAGCTTGCGATCGCGAACGGCGCCCAGTACGTCGTCACACTCGACGCCGACGGGCAGAACGACCCGGAGGAGATTCCCGTCCTTCTCAGTCCGGTCATCGACGGGGAGTTCGACTTCGTCGTCGCCAGCCGTCGCCTCGGGGTCGACGAGACGGGGGACAAGTCCGGCGACCAGCTGCGCAAGACGGGCGTGCTCGTGTTCGCAACCGTCATCAACCGGCTGACCGGGCAGAACCTGACGGATACCTCGAACGGGTTCCGTGCGCTGCGTATCGACGTGTTGAAGGACGTGCTCTTGGAGCAGGACCAGTACCAGACTGCCGAGCTGATCATCAGTGCTGCGTCGCGAGGCTGGCGCATCGGCGAGCGCCCGACCGTGTGGCACCCCCGCTCCTCCGGTGAGTCGAAGAAGGGGAGCAACCTGCTCTACGGTCCCCGCTACGCATCGGTGATCGCCCGTACGTGGCTGCGGGAGCGGCGGTGAACCTGCCGAGACGGCCGTGACCATTCGCCTTGCCCCGGGCGTGCTCGAGATCGACACGCTGCTCGGGGGCTGGGAGCGCATGACGGCCGGGTTCCTCATCGAGGGCGAGCGCCCGGTCCTCGTCGAGACGGGCAGCCAAAGCTCCATCGCCACCCTCCTCGGAGCGCTTGCCGAGCTCGGGCTCGGGCCCGACGACCTCGCCGGCGTGGCCGTCACCCACATCCATCTCGACCACGCCGGCGGCGTCGGCGACGTCGCACGGGCGTTCCCGAACGCCACGGTCTACGTCCATCCCAAGGGCGCACGGCACCTCGTCGACCCGGCCAGGCTCGTCGACTCGGCGTCGCGCGTGTACGGCACCCTGCTCGACTCGCTCTACGGGCGGCTCGATCCCACTCCTCTGGAACGCATCTCGGTCCTCGAGGACGGCGACGAGATCGACATCGGCGCCGGGCGGACGCTACGGGCCATCGACTCCCCCGGGCACGCCAAGCATCACGTCGGCCTCCTCGACAGCTCGAGCGGCTATCTCTTCGCCGGCGACGCCGTCGGCGTCCGCCTCCCGGACGGGGGCAGGCTGCGACCTGCGACGCCGCCACCTGACTTCGATCTGGACCAGGCGCTGGCGTCGTTGCAGCGCTTTGCGGACCATTCACCGACCGGTATCGCCCTCGCCCATTACGGGCTCGTCCCCGTTCCGCCGGAGGAGCTGCTCGGCGAGGCGGCCGACACGTTGCACACCTGGGCCGAGGAGGCCGAGCGGGCTTGGCGGGCCGGCGAGGACATGGCGGCGGCGCTCGAGGCTCGCTTCGGTTCCGACATCGCGCCGAAGGACGAGGCTGTGCGCGAGAAGCTCGAGATACTGAACGGGTTTCATTCGAACGCGGCTGGGTTTCGGCGGTGGTTGGAGCTGCGCTCGCCGGCGGCGGCCGAGGAGACTTAGGCCGTCGTCCCCGTCACGAGAGCACCCGCTTACGGAAGTTCCGCAGGCCGAGCGTGAGGAACAGCACGCAGAAACCCACCAGCACCGGGTAGATCACATACAGGTGCATGTGGCTCGCGCCGGTGAAGGCCGCCCGCATCCCCTCGGTCACGTAGATGAGCGGGTTCACGAGCACGAGCGTCTGCAGCCAGTGGAATCCCCCGACTCGGACGGGGGCGAGCTTCGTCCACTGGTAGTACGTGCCCCCGAGGAACGTCAGCGGCAGCACGATGAAACCGAACATCAGGCCGATGTTCCGGGGCTCGAACTTCGTCCCGAGCAGCAGGCCGAGCGACGTCATGGCGATGCTGGCGAGTGGGATGAGGGTGAGGATGATCGCCCAGTGGAACACGAGGTCCGGCTTCACTCCGCGCGCGTGGATGACGGCGGCGATGGGGAACACGAGAATGGCGGAGAGGACGGCCTGGGCTGCTCCGGAGAGGACCTTGGCGAGGGCCACGAGCCAGATCGGGCACGGGGCCTGCACACGGTCCTCGATCTCGCGGGTGTAGCCGAATTCCTGTGCCAGCTGTAGGGCGACCGCCTGGATTCCCTGGAACATGATGCTGATCGCCACGACGCCGGGAACGAGCACCGTCGCAAAGGCGGACTCTCCTGCTTGCCCGGCGGCGGCCGCGGCCCGGCCGGCGGCACCGGACAGTGCGTGGCTCGCCCCCGATCCGCCGATCCCCTGGCCGATCGAGGGAAAGACGTAGAGGAACACGAAGACCAGCAGGAACGGTTGGATGAGCACTCGCAGGACGAACTCCACGAGATGCTTACGGAGCACGAGGAGGTCCCGCCGGTTGAGGGCGCCGAGGGCGGTCCAGCTCGCCTGGAACGTCGAGCGGAGGGGGTCGGTGCCGATCCGGTGCGGCGGTGGCGACGCAGGACCTGGCGGGTTGCCAGCGGCCCGTGCGGCCGGCGTGGCCATGGTCATTCGCGCAACTCCTTGCCGGTCAGGTTGATGAAGACGGTCTCGAGCGTGGTCGCCGACACGCGCAGGTCGACGATGTCGAAGCCGCCCCGCTCGGCCGCTTCCACGACCCTCGGAAGGATGCGCTCGGAGCCCTGCACGTTCAGCTCGACGCCTCCTTCGATCGTGCGGGCGGCGATCACACCTTCGACGGTGGAGCGGAGGTGGTCGGCGAGGGCGAGCGAGCCGCCGGTCGAGAGGACTGTGACGAGTGTGTCGGCGCCGACGCTGTCCTTCAGGGCAGCCGGCGTGTCGAGGGCGAGGATCCTGCCGTGGTCCATGATCGCCACCCGTCCGCAGAGCTGGTCGGCTTCCTCCATGTGGTGTGTGGTGAGCACGATCGTCTGTCCCTCGTCGTTCAGCTGACCGAGGATCTCCCACAGCGCCAGCCGGCTCTGCGGGTCGAGGCCGGCTGTCGGCTCGTCGAGGAACAGCACTGCCGGCCGGTGGAAGATCGCCCGCGCCACCATGAGCCGCTGGGCCATCCCGCCGGACAAGGCGTAGACGGAGGCCTTGGCCCACCTGCTCAGGTGGAACTGGTCGAGGAGCTGGTCGGCGGTGTGCCGGGACGCCTTGGCGGGAATGCCGAACAGCAGCCCGTGGAAGTAGAGGTTCTCCCAGACCGTGAGCTGACGGTCGAGCGTGTTCTGTTGGGAGACGATGCCGAGGAGTTGTTTTGCGAGCGCCGGGTGGGCGACGACGTCGACGCCGCCGACCGTGGCAGATCCCGACGTCGGGACCACGCGGGTCGTGAGCATGCCGGCCGTCGTGGTCTTGCCGGCGCCGTTCGGCCCGAGCAGACCGAAGATCTCCCCGGTCGTCACCTCGAGGTTGAGCTCGTCGACCGCCTTGAAGTCGGTCCCCTCGTAGACCTTCGTCAAGTTGACCGTCCGGATGACGACGTGGTCCGCCGCGCTCATGGCGGTCCCGGGCGTGCTGGCCATCGGGACGAGCATCGCACAGTGCCTCTGGGTGCGATGCGCAGGCATCGCACAGTGCCCCCAGGTGCGATGCGCAGGATCAAGCGGCGCCCAGGTGCCCTCGCCGCCACACGGCGATGGCGGCTGTTGCCATGGCACCGCCGCCGCCGAAGACGAACGACCAATGCGTCCCGACCGTGTCGACGAGGACGCCGCCGATGGCGGCGCCGGCGGCGGCGCCGAGTTGGATGCCACTGCCGACCCAGCTGAAGGCCTCCACGGAGCCGGTCGAGGGCGCGAGCGTGCCCACGAGACCGTAGATACAGCTGAACCCCGGGGCTATCGCCACGCCGGCGAGGAACAGAAGCCCGTACAGGACGCCGACGTCCGGTGCGGCGGCCAAGCACAAGAAACCGACGCCCGCCGCCGCCATCAACGGCGCCAATACCCTCGCCCCGGCGTGGGCCGTTCGAGCACCGAAGGCGAAGCCGCCGACCATCGAGCCGGTTGCCCACACGGCGAGGAGGATGCCGGCCTGGCTGCTCTCGTGGGCGCGGCCGGCGAAGGCCACCACGGTCACCTCTACGACGAGGATCGCCGTGAGGAGGACGAGGATGATGACGACGAGTGTCCCGAGGCCAGGGATGCCGGCGATGTGGCGGCGGCGCCGCTTGCCGACGCCAGGGCGCGGAGTGCCGGCTACCGGTCCCGGCTCACCGGCGCCGGCCGAGCCGCCTGGATAGCCGGCGCCGGCGGAGTGGGATCGCGCCGGCGGCGAGGCATCGGCGGCCGTTTCGGGGGATCCTGTGAGCTCGGGTGACGGCACGTCGTCCCGGATCGCCACGGAGATCGCCGGGTGCAGGCAGAGGGCCACTGTGCCGCCGAGGCCGATGGCGCCGCAGGCGATCAAGGCTGCCGGCGGTCCCGACAACGTGCTGAGGACGGCGACGAGACTGGGTCCGGCCATGAACGTGGCTTCCTGCATCGTGGCGTCGAAGGCGTACAGGCTGCTCCGGAGCTCGCCGCTCACGAGCGACGGCCAGAGCGAGCGCACTGCGGGAGCCACGGGGGGAAGGCTCGCACCCGATGCAGCGGCAACGACGAAGACGACGAGCGTCTCTCGTACCGGGATGAAGGCGAGCGAGATCAGCCCGGCGGCATTGACGACTGCGGACGCGAGCAGGACGGGGCGGCGCCCGAAGCGATCGGCGAGCCGTCCGAGGACCGGTCCTGTGAGCCCGGTGCAGACGACATAGGCGGCGGTGACAGCTCCGGCCCGGGCGTAGCTGCCGGTGGCCGTGGCGATACGAAGAATGATGGCGAGGTTCGCCATGGCGACGGGCAGGCGCGCTAGCAATGACGTCGTGAGCAGCCACGCCACACCGGGGGCGCGGAAGACCGTCACATAACGCCCTCGGCTCACCCGCACATCTTGGCGTACCGCCCGGCGCTGACCGGTACCTTGGGCGGATGGATGCTGTGGGGAGGGCGGAGGGGTTTCTTCGATTGCACGCGGCGGGCGATCCGCTCCTCATGCCGAACCCTTGGGATGCCGGCTCGGCAAAAGTGCTCGCGTCGCTCGGCTTCCGGGCCCTGGCGACGACGAGCAGCGGTTCAGCCGCTGCCGTGGGGCGACTCGACGGGTCTTTGCGGAGGGACGAGGCGCTCGGCCACGCGGCGTCCATCGTCGACGCCACGGAGTTGCCCGTGTCCGCAGACTTCGAGAACGGTTTCGCGACCGACGCAGCCGGTGTTGCCGAGACGGTGAGCCTGGCGGTTTCGATCGGGCTCGCCGGGTGCTCCGTGGAGGACTCGACCGGGCAGGCGGAGGCACCCATCTTCGAGTTGGCGGAGGCGGCCGAGCGAGTCGCCGCTGCGGCGGAGGCCGCTCATCGCGGACCGGTGCGCCTCGTGCTCACCGCGCGTGCGGAGAACTACCTGCACGGGCGACCTGACCTTGCCGACACGATCGCTCGCTTACAGGCCTTCGAAGCGGCCGGGGCCGACGTGCTGTACGCGCCCGGGCTTCGCGACCTCGAAGACATCTCCACGGTCGTGGCGTCGGTGGGCTTGCCCGTGAACGTGTTGGCGATGCCGGGTGTCCCGCCAGTGGCGGCGCTGGCAGCCGCCGGCGTGCGGCGGGTTTCGGTCGGGGGCGCCTTCACGTGGGTCGCGATCGACGCGCTCGTCGGGGCCGCTCGTGAGCTGTTGGACGAGGGGACCTTCGGTTACCTGGAATCGGCGGCCCGCGGCGGGACGGTGGCCCGGGCGGCCTTCCGGTCGTGAATCCGTGCCCGCCTCCGGGTGGGCTCCATCTTTCTGCCCGCTCCCCTCACTGCGATGCAACCTCGTACCGAGAGCGACCGGCCACCCCACCGTGCGATCATTTGGCGCACTCGGTTCGGTGGGCGCCACCGCGCAAGCCGCGATAATTGCTACAGAAGGCGGCTGATCCGGCCGATATCTAATCAATAGCGGGAACTGGGGGCGGGCCGACCTGGCGGAGGGTCGGCCCGCCGTCGCGCCCGACCGGGTGCGGCATCGGCGATGCATGCCGGTGCCGCATTTGGTCGGCAACCGCCGCGTCCGATCCAGGCGACGGCATGATGGCGTGTCGTGGCCGAAGTTAGCGCTTCGCAGCGCCGCCTGCGAGGCGCACCGGCGGGGCTCATGGGTACGAGCGGCCAAGCACGGCTGCGCCGGCTCGTGACGAGGGAGTTCGTAGCCTGACTGCGGTGGGGTTGATCGCCGCGCGGCTGTCCCGCCGGCTCTTGTGCTTGCTACAGGTGGGCGCGCATCGCAGCGTCGTCGGCCTCGATGGCGGTGCGGATGGCGGAGAGGGACTGCGCCCTCGCATGGAGCTTCGAGGCGGCATGGGCGGTCATGTTCAGCTTCGCAAGATCGGCTGCGGTCGCTCGGGCGCTGTCCATGAGATCCGCCGCCGGCACGACTCGATCGAGGAAACCCGCCGGCACGGCGCTCTCGGGCGAGAACGTCTCGGCGAGGATGATGGCCCGGTTGAAGCATGCCGGCGCCAGGCGCTGGCGGCAGATCTCTATGGCCGTCGCAGGCATCGACATCCCGAGGGCGACCTCGTTGGCGACGATCTTGAATGACCCCGAGGCCCCCAGGCGGTAGTCGGCGGAGAGCAGGACGAACACGCCCATCGCGATGGCGTGGCCGGGGCAGGCGATGACGGTCGGTGTCGGGAACGAGAGCAGCCGCTCCGCCAGCTTGAAGCCCCCGTTCAGCATGTCGGCAGCGGCCGTGCCCCCGGCGGTGAGGACGGCGAGATCGAATCCGGCCGAGAACAGCCCTGGCCGTCCCGTCAGCACGACGACGGCTTGGTCGGCGACAGCCTCGTCCAGGGCGGCGTTGAGTGCTGCGAGCATCTCGAGGGAGAGAACGTTGACTTTGCCATCGTCCATGGTCAGCGTGGCGATGCCGCCATCGAGTTCGTAGGTGACAGGAGCGCCCATGTCCGAAGCCTTTCGTCCTCCGGCACCGCCGATCGATGCCGACTCCGCCGGTTCCGTGGTGGCGGCCGGTTGCAGCTTCGCACGCCTTCGCCGATTGGCGCCGCCCGTGATCCGGAGCGCGGGTCCCGGGCCGGTGTTCGGCTGGTGGTGTCCGCACCCTGCCGGCGCCAACGACCAGCCGAGGTTGCGGACCCAGCCGAAGTTGCGGACCCGGCCGAGCGGGTCAGCCGACGGCGTGCCGGATGCGTTGCGCCAGCTGCGGGCTGAGCGAGTTGACGACGAAGTCCTTGCCGGAGCTGTGGTGCAACGCGATGACCGAGCCCCGCGCCTCCACGCCGACGATCTTCAGCGTGCTCAACGTCGACAGCTCGCTGAGGGGGATCGAGACCGCCACCTTGGTCTTGGCGCCCCGGTCGAGGGACTCGAGTCCGCCCGGTTCGGCTTTTCCCCCGAGCACGGCCGGCGAGAACAGCCCGAGATGCGTCGGCATGATGACGATGAGCATCCGGTGCACGAGCGTGCCCCGATAGATCACGAGCGGCACGTTCCACATGGGCGGGATCTTGCCGCGGCGCACCGAGCCGAGTGCGTAGAGCTCGGCGCCCTTCAGGTCGTACTTCTGGCTGGCGGCCTCGTACAGACTCTTCTGGCTCATGCTGCGGTCAAGCTAGTCGCCCAGAGGGTCGATCGGCCGAGCAGGCGCCTCACACGATTCGGCTCGTGGTGTTCCCCCAGTACCGGTCGCGCAGCAGCCGCTTGTAGAGCTTTCCGGTCGGCAGCCGTGGGAGCTCGGCGGTGAAGTCGATCGACCGTGGGCATTTGAGGTGGGCAAGCTGCCGGCGACAGAAGTCGACGAGCTCGGCTTCGGTCTCTGCGCTCGGTTCGACTCCAGGCATCAGCTGGACAACCGCCTTCACCTCCTCGCCCAAGTCGGAGTGGGGAAT
>JBEKMC010000130.1:0-8851 GCA_050008715.1 Acidimicrobiales bacterium
GCACGCCGGCTACCACTTCGAGGCCGCCGACGGCTCGCTCGAGCTGCTCATGAGAGCCGCTTCCGGCACGACCCACGACCTCCAGGCCTTTCGCATCGAGTCCTACCGCGTGATCACCGACTGGCGGGCGAGCGACTCGGCCGCAGGACCGGAGGACGAGGATCGCCTTGTCCACCCGTGGGCTTCACCTGGCGAGCTCACGACGGAGGCGACGGTGAAGGTCCACGTCGGCGACGAACGAATCGTCGCCACGGCGGAAGGCAACGGACCGGTCAATGCCCTCGACGCCGCCCTCCGCATGGCCGTGGAGCCGCACTTCAAGGCGCTCCAGAACGTGCACCTCACCGACTACCGCGTCCGCGTGCTCTCGAGTGAGCGAGCAACCGGCGCCGTCACCCGAGTGCTGCTCGACACCGCCGACGCCGACGGCAGCTGGTCCACGATCGGAGTGTCGGAGAACATCATCGAAGCGTCCTGGCAGGCGCTCGTCGACTCCGTGATCGTGGCACTCGTCCGAGCGGCGACCGGAGGCGAGCAGGCGGCCAACGGTACCGGTGGGCCGGCGGCCGAGATCGCGATTCTCGCCCCAGAGGTTGTCCCAGCTACGATCGCCGTCGCCGAGGTCGAAGCGATCTGAGCCCGGCTGTTGGTTCGCCGACGAGGAAACGAGCCCGATGACCCAACCGAAGTTCGCCCCGGTGACCGACCGAGCCGGGGTCCGCGAGGCTTACAAGCTGCCCGGAGCGGCCGAGTGGTACTCGCACCGGCCCGCCGACTACCAACCGCGTCCCCACGATCGGCACCGGCCCAACACGGGCATCCCGGGTCCGGACCAGGGCTATGCGCTCCTGCTGGCCGAGCGCCTCGGTGACCGCCTCCGCCTGACCGACGTCGAGCACACCGACGACGTGCTGGCTGGCGCCGTGGCGATCGGTCTCCGCCGCGCCTCCATCGTGGGGCGAGGTCCCGTGCTCGGTGACGTCGAGCTGGCGCTCCACCTCTTCGGGTACCTCGAGGGAGCCCCCGAGGAGCTGGTCGAGGCGCGGGAGCGCCTCTTTGCGGGTATCGCCCATGACTACTGGCAGCAGCGCGATCTGGCCGACCTCATCCCAGAGAGCACCTTCCGGATGTCGCCTGCACAAGTCCGCGACTCGCTGGCCTCCGATCCGAATTCCTGGCTCACGCTGACGGGCCTACCCGGCTGACCGGCTGTCGTTAGTCGACACGAGGCGCGAGACTCGCCTCATGTCCTGCTTCGAGCTGTCAGAGGATCAACGCGAGTTCCGGCGTGTGCTGCGGCGCTTCGTCGAGGAGAAGATCGCACCGCGGGCCGCCGGCTACGACGAGCGGGAGGAGTACCCGTGGGAGAGCTTCAAGGCGTGCGTCGACATGGAGCTCACCTCTCTGTGGGTGCCGGCGGCCTACGGCGGCCAAGGCGCTGACGTCGTCACGCAGGCGGTCTCGATCGAGGAGGTGTCACGCGCCTGCGCCTCGACAGCAGTGACGCTCCTCATCTCCAAGCTTGCCATGCTCCCGGTCATGAACTTCGGGAGCAAGGAGCTGAAACAGAAGTACCTCCCGCGCATCGCCACCGGCGAGGCGCAGGCCAGCTACTGCCTCTCCGAGCCGGACGCCGGCTCCGACGTGGCCTCCATGACGACGAGAGCCGTGCGTGACGGCGACCACTACGTCATCTCGGGAACGAAGTACTGGATCACGAACGCCGGCGTCTCGGACTTCTACACCGTGTTCGCCAAGACCGATCCCGCCGCAGGGCACCGGGGTATCAGCTGTTTCGTGGTCGAGAAGGACTGGGGCGTGAAGGTCCCCAAGCTGGAGCACAAGTTGGGCCTGCGGGCGAGCCCGACCGGCGAGGTCTTGTTCGACGAGGTCCGCGTGCCGGTGGAGAACCTGGTGGGGGAGGAGGGGCGGGGTTTCTATATGGCGATGCACACGCTCGATCGCAGCCGCCCGACGATTGGCGCCCAGGCCGTCGGCATCGCCCAAGGCGCCCTCGACTACTCCGCCGGATACCTGAAGCGGCGCCAGCAGTTCGGCCGGCCGCTGGCCGACCTGCAAGGCCTGCAGTTCATGATCGCCGACATGGCCATGCGCGTGGAGGCGGCGCGGGGGCTCGTCTACCGCGCGTGCGCGGCCGTCGACGCGGGCGACCCTGACGGCGAGCTGTCGTCGCTCGGGGCGATGGCGAAGTGCTTCGCCTCCGACGTCGCCATGCAGGTCGCCACGGACGCCGTCCAGCTGCTCGGCGGGTATGGCTACACGCGCGACTTCCCCGTCGAGCGGTTCATGCGCGACGCCAAGATCACGCAGATCTACGAAGGCACGAACCAGATCCAGCGCATCGTCATCGCAAGAAACCTTCTGCGGTAAGGGTTTCCGGGTCTCAGAGGGTGACGCGAACCCTCGATGTCTGCTAGCCGGGGGCGGTGACTGTCGTCGTTATCCCGCTTGCCAGGCCCCGTGCACGGCCGCGATTGGGGACTTTCGGCCCTGCCGCCACTACCCCCCGGGGTATACGTTGGAGCGGCTACGTGACGCTCCCCTGAGCTGCCTGCCTCTTGCCCGTCCGCGGACGACGCCGAGGGGCTCAAGCCAGCGATAGGAAGAGACGCTCCATCCGCTTGATGTCGGTATCGGTCAAGCTGCCGTCCGGCTTGGCGTCCAAGCATTGGCGCATGCCTGACGCAACCAACTTGAATCCGACGCGATCCAAGGCCTTGCTGGCAGCCGCCAGCTGCGTCACGACCTCCTCGCAATCGCGGGCATCCTCGATCATCCGGGCGATCCCACCGATCTGGCCCTCTATCCGATGCAGCCGCTTGAGCACATCGCCCAGGGTCGTCGGTTCGATTTTCATCGGCTCAACCTATCGTACCCCTGGGGGTATATCGGGGTCTCTTGAGAGGCCGGGTAATGACGCCCGCCGCGACAGCATCTCGGGAACACCCTGGGACCTGGCCCATGCCGTCCACGTCTTGTATCCGCCGTCGAGATTGCGGGCGGTGATTCCCAACTCGTGCAAGAGAGCGGCGGCAGTGTGGCCCCTCTGGCCAACCTCGCAATAGACAACGACAGGGCGGTCGCCGAGCCGGTCGAGCTGATCTCGCAAGTCGTCGACCGGTAGATTCGTCGACCCGGGAATGGCACCGGCTGCGTGCTCCGCTTTCGTCCGCACGTCGACGAGCATCCAACCGCTGCGGACCAGGTCGCCGAGCTCGGCCGGCGCTACGACGTCGCACTCGCCGCTCCGCACGTTCTCGGCCATGTAGCCCAACATGTTGACGGGATCCTTGGCTGACGAGAACGGAGGCGCATAGGCAAGCTCCAGGTCCGCGAGCCCGTCGGCCGTGATCCCACCCGACATGGCAGTGGCAATGACGTCAATTCGCTTGTCGACGCCCGTGCGGCCGACGATCTGTGCTCCGAGGATCGTCCCGTCTGTCGGGTCGAAGATGAGCTTCGCCGACATACGAGTCGCCCCCGGGTAGTAGGTGGCGTGATCGAACGGGTGGGAGTGGATCGACCGGAACGGGCGTCCGGCAAGACGCAGGCGCTTCTCGCTCCAACCCACCGTTGCCGCTACAGAGTCGAACACCTTCACGATCGCAGTGCCCAATGAGGCGACCGCGTGGGGAGGCCTACCAGCGATGTGGTCCGCCACCCGCCGGCCTTGGCGGTTGGCGATGTTGGCGAGGGCGATCAGCGATGTTGCGTGCGAGATCGCGTCCGGTTTCTCTACGGCGTCGCCCACGGCATAGATGTCGGGATCGCTGGTCTGGTTTACCTCGTTGACCACCAAGCCACCACTGGCTCCCACGTCGATGCCGGCGGCTGACGCCAGTTTGACGTCCGGCCGCACGCCGATTGCCCCGACGACGAGGTCGGCGGGGAGCACTCTGCCGTCGGCGAGGGTGACGGTCTCGGACCCTACGGCCTCCACTGTTGCTCTCGTCATTACGGCGACGCCGTGCGCGCCGAGCTCGTCGGCCAGCAAGATCGCCATCTCAGGATCGAGAGGCGGTAGCACCTGGGCCGTGGCCTCGACGATCGTGACGGCGAGGCCCTTGTTCACGAGGTTCTCGGCCATCTCCAAGCCGATGAACCCGGCGCCGATCACGACTGCGCTGCGTGGGGCGGCGACGACGTCGGAGGCGAGCAAGGCGGCGTCCTCGACCGTCCGAAGTGTGCGAACCCGCTCGTAGCCGGGGATCGGTGGACGCACGGGAGCGGCGCCCATGCTCAGCACCAGCTTGTCGTAACCGACGAAACTCTCGTCTCCTGTACGCGTCGAGCGGCACGTGACGCGGCGGGCGTCCCGGTCGATCGCGACGACCTCGCTGCCGACCCGGACATCCAAGCGGAAGCGGTCGAAGAGCTGCTCTGGGGTCTGAAGCGTCAGATCCTCCTCTTCTTCGATCAACCCGCCCACGAAGTACGGCAACCCGCAATTCGCGAACGAGACGTGGCCCGAGCGCTCGAGCACCGTGATGCTCGCTGCCGCGTCGAGCCGCCGAAGGCGAGTCGCGGTCGACATCCCTCCCGCGACGCCGCCGATGATCACGATCCGCTTCGCCGGAGGTGCAGCTCCGGTGTCCTCGTCGTCGCTCATCGTTTGAACCACGACCTGCGCCGTCCCGCAGCTCCGTCTTCCTTGCAATGACAACGCTCATCGACAGGGACGTGACCGAGCACCTGCTCCACGTGCATCCCGCATCCCGCCCAACCCGGCCGACCGCACTTCCGGCACGTCACAGATCTACACATACCCCCCAGGGTATCATCGCCACCGATCGAGCCGGGCGCCGAGGGATGCTCGAGCCGGCTCGCAGCGTCGACACGACGGCCAAGAAGTGCTCCCGGGCTCCGATCCCGGCTGCTTCCTCAAACGTGGTCATTGATCGGCCTCTGGCACATGGCGGACGACCGCAGCAGTGACGTTGTCGAGGGATCCGCCCGCGAGCGCGGTGCGCACGAGCGTCGAAGCCACATCCGCAGGGCTGGAGCCGACGGCCATGATCTCTGCGATGGTTCCTGTCGAGAGGACGTCGAGGCCGTCCGAGGCAATCAGCAGCACCTCGCCTGGGCGGAGCCGAACCGGCGAGATGCGGGGCTCGACGCTTCCCTCCGAACCCATGGCCCGGGTGATCCAGTTCCGTCCCGGATGGGCCAACGCCTGCTCGGGGGTCAGCTCCCCGGAGCGCACGAGCTGGGCGGCGACGTTGTCGTCCTCGGTGATCTGCGTGGCCGTGTCCGCCGTCACGAGCCATGCGCGGGAATCGCCGACGTTCGCCACGAGCCAGCTGCTGCCTTCTCCGTCGACGGAGGTGGCGATCGCGACGACCAGCGTGGCGGCCATGCCGGCTACGGCGGGATCGTGGCGTCCTTGGCGAACGGCGTCGTTGGCTCGGGAGGCCGCCTCGCCGAGCAGCCCTGCGCCGGGCTCGCCCTCGCTCGCCTGAAGGCACGAGAGGACCGTGTCCACTGTGAGCTGTGCGGCGAGGGCTCCCCCCGCATGGCCGCCGGCGCCGTCGCTCAGGACCGCCCACCGCGGCGAGATGGCGCACCGGTCCTGGTTGTCCGGGCGTGCGCCCCGCGCGGTGGCATATGCGCATTCGACGAGTGCGTCCGCGCAGTCGTGAACGGAGTCCACGGGGTCGATCGGTTGGGCAGGCGGGAGCGATTGCCGTCGCCGGCGCCAGAAACCCATCCCTGAGGTTTACAAGCACGAGCGCCCGTTGGGAAGGACCACTTCCGGCCCCGGCTTCCTCGACCCCGGCCGAGATACCGTTGCGACACAGGATGGGAGGCCGGATGGCAAACGATTGGGCGCGGCCCGTGGTGCACTTCGAGATCGGCGCGCGCGATCCCGAACGACTTCGGTCGTTCTATAGCGCCCTGTTCAACTGGTTGATCGGCGACGGTCCCATCATGGCGATCAGCCCCGGCATCGGCGGCCCGGAACCTGGTCCGGCCGGCCACATCCGCCAGGCGGAGCGACCCGGAGTCTCGATCTATGTGCAGGTGCGAGACCTCGGCGAGTCGCTCGCGAAGGCCGTCGAGCTGGGCGGGAGCGCCCTCAGCGAACCGTTCGACGTCCCCAATGGCCCGACGTTGGCCGTCATTGCCGACCCTGAGCAGAACCAGGTCGTGCTCGTCCAGCAGTGAGCCGGCCTCGGAAACGCTCGCTGAGCCGCCCGATCAGTCAAGTGTGAAGAAGCGGCGGGTGCCGACTGTCGCGGCGTCGACGAGGGGCTCCAAGGTCTCGACGCCGGCGCCGCTCGGTACGGGGGCGGCACGTTCAGCGTCCTCGCCGGTTCGCCAGACCGTCATGACGAGCCAGTCGCCCTCCTCGCCGCGCGCCGTCGTCCGTCGCACGAAACCCTCCCGGCAGTTCAGCTCCGCCTGCACCGCCCGGTCCGCCTCGAGGAACGCCGCCTCGTCGGTGCCGCCTGCCAGGTTGAATGTCGTCAGCTCGATCAGCACGCACCCGCCTCCTTGCCTCAGCGTGTCCTATCCGTTCGGTGCCGGATTTCGAAGGCGTTCTCGCGGAGGAAATCCGGCGTTCACATGGCGTCCGTAGCCTGTGGCCATGACACGCTACGTCGTGGTGCGAGTGTGGCTGGCCGATCGGCCCGGATCGCTCGGACAACTCGCGAGCAGGATCGGAGAGGTCGGCGGGGATCTGGTGGGCATCGACATCCTCGAGCGAGACGGCGCCCGAGCGGTGGACGAGCTGACGGTGGAGCTGCCCGAAGGTTTCAGCCCGGACGCCTTGGCGGAGGCGCTCTCCGAGCTGCCCGGCGTCGAGGTGGAGGACCTCCGGCATCTCGTGTCCCGAGTCCCCTATTCGGGCCGCGATCCCCTCGACGCCGCCGTGTCGCTCGCCGAGGCGCTCGATGCCGGCGACCTCTTGGCGGTGCTCGCCCACGGCATCTGCGCCGCCTTTGCCTGCGACTGGTCGACCGTTCTCGATATGGGGAGCAGCCCGGCCGTCGCCGTGGCGTCCGCCGGCGAGCCGCCGAGCGCGGCATGGCTGGGAGCATTCGTGGCAGGCGCCCGGGCCGGCCTGTCGCAGTCTGAGGTCGAGAACGTCGGCCTCGTCGGTCCTCGTGACGTCGCCTGGGCTCCCCTTGACTCTTCCGATCTGGTCGTCGTGGCGGGAAGGGACGGGCCGCCCTTCCGTGGCAGAGAGCGCCGCCAGCTGCAGCAGCTGTGCCGCATCGGCGTCGCTCGGTGGAAGGATCTCACGGGGGCGGCGGCAAGCGATCCCGGGTCGGGGGCCGGCCCACAGGCCCTGAGCCGGCGGCTCGCCGCCTCGTAACCGATTGTGGTGAGTCGGCCGGTCGGCCACCGAGAGTTCTCCTCCACTCGGTCGCGATGAGCGCTAGCGTTCGGCCAGGTCGAAAGGAGAACTGTCGTGGGTTTCATGGACAAGGTGAAGGCGCAGGCCGGGTCGCTGGCAGAGAAGGCGCAAGAGGGTGCCAAGGCCGGACAGGACAAGTTGTCCGGAATGCAGGCGAAGCGCCGCGCCGATGCCCTCTTGCAGGAGCTCGGGGGGATCGTCTACTGCCAGCGCGCTGGTCGCCCCGGGACGCCAGGCGAGGACCGAGTGGAGTACCTCGTCGGCCAGCTGCAGGCATACGAGGCTGAGCACGGACAGGTAGCCGTGACCTCCTCGGACGCCCCGGTGGGAGCGCCTGCGGCCGGGGGCGGTTTTGTCCCCGGGGGCGGCTCGATGGTTGGCGGCGACTCGCAGGCGGCCTCCGCCGGCGGCGTGCCTCAGGCCGGGAGCGTGCCGCAATCCGGCGGGTTCGCGACAGGCGGCGGCATCCCCCAGTCGGGTGGGATTCCCCAGTCGGGGGGTTTCGACACGAGCGGCGGCATCCCGCAATCTGGTGGGATCCCCCAGTCCGGCGGCATCCCCCAGTCCGGCGGCATGCCTGAGGCCGCCGACGAGCCGAGTGAGACGCCCGACGCTGGTATCCCGCAGTCGAGCGGCCTTCCCTCGTCGTCGTACTCCTCTGAGGACGACGCCCCCGCCTGACCCGGGAGTCCCCACGTCTCTTGTGGGAAACATTGTGAACAAGCCGCTCAGCCGTCGGTAGGTCCACCGGTAAGAGGGGCGGCGAAGATGCGTGCGTGGTTCGACTCCGCCCCGCCGCCGCCAAGGCAGTTGCCGCCGCGGTCCCCCATCCCCCGCGACAGGCCGCCTTGCGCGCCCTGGCGTTCCTGGCCCTCGTGATCGCCACAGGGTGCTGGTTGGCGGCGGTGCGGAGCGAGCCCTCCAATCTCGGTGCGGGCGGGACCTTTCACGTCCACGTCCAGGCGAGGGAGGTCGGGTCATGTCACGGTTGCTGAGGCGTCGTTGTCGAGGCGCCATGGCCGGCGGCGTGGCGCTCTTGGTGGCGCTGTCCTGCTCCGGGGCCGGCGCCATCGTCGATGGCGCGGCGGCGGCCGCCTCGTCGTTCCGGCTCGTCGGATCCGGCGGCGGCACAGGGGGCCTGTCTGGCAGCGCCATCTGGTCGGCGACATGGTGGAACGGATCGCCGCAGGGACCAGGGCCGGTCATCGGGCCGCCCGAGGGTGGCGGACCAGTCTGCATCTGGCACGACTTGGGGCCCGGTCTCGCCAACCTGGCCGCCGGACTGAGCGAGGCGAGCCTGCCCTTGTCGTTCTGGCAGCAGCCGGACGGTGGTGGTCATCCGGGCATCTGGGGCGTCGACGAGTGGGCGTCCGGCGTCTTGAGCCGGGCAAAGGCGACCGACCACTTCGATCTCGTAGCTTGTCCCGATGGCGCTCAGGTGCCACCGACCGGTGGTGACGTGGAAGC
>JBEKMC010000131.1:0-8601 GCA_050008715.1 Acidimicrobiales bacterium
GGGCCATCGCGGGAGCACGGCGGCGTACGCGCGATGAACGCGCGATGATGCTGTCCGCCGTTGGTGGTCCGGAGCTCTTTCTAGCTGGGTCCCCCACCGTGTCTCGGTGATAAGAATGCCCGACGTCCCTTTCGAATCGGGTAGTGAGGTGGCGGAATGATCTGGAGAGTCCCGGTTTCCAATCTGTCGAGAACCCGTGGCGCACGGCTCGGGAGCGCGCTGCTCTCCGTGTCGATCCTGGTCGTCGTTGGCGTGCTCGCACCGCTGCCGGCGGCAGCCGGAGCGAAGCTGCGCGCGGTGGCCGGAGCTAAGTCGCCAGCCTGGAGCGTCAGCACGTCGTACCCGGCCGTGGCAGGCCTTCTCGACGACGTCTCGTGCAAGTCGGCATCCGCTTGCGAGGCTGTCGGCCACAGCAGCACCGGTGTCGGCGTTGTCATCGGCACGACCAACGGCGGAGCGACCTGGACGACGCAGATCATCCCGAAGGGGATCTCCGCGGTCAATGGCATCACCTGCTCGTCCGTGATGATCTGCAAGGCGGTCGGCCAAAACTCTGCTGCCACGAGCGCCGGCGTCGTCATCGGCACGACCAACGGTGGAACGACCTGGAAGATGGAGAGCATGCCGAAGGGGATCTCCTCCCTCTACGGCATTGCCTGTCCATCTGCGACGACCTGCACGGCAGTCGGCAACAGCCGTACCTCCGGCGTTGTCATCGGCACGACCGACGGCGGAAGGACCTGGACGATGCGGGGCGTCCCGAAGGGAATCTCCCTCCTCAATACCGTCGCCTGCGCGTCTTCGGCGAGATGCGAGGCAGTCGGCCGGCGTGGCGCGGCCTCCGGCGCCGTCATCGGCACGACCAACGCCGGCGTCACCTGGAAGACCCAGAGCACCCCAAATACTGTTTTCGATCTCTTTGGCGTCGCCTGCCCGTCGGTGTCGATCTGCGAGGCAGTTGGCCCGGGCCCCACCGCCGGCGTTGTCATCGGTACGATCAATGGCGGCGCGACCTGGAAGACCCAGAGCATCCTGGACTCGGCCGCTTCGATCAACAGCATCGCCTGCGTGTCGGCGACCGAATGTGAGGCGGTGGCTGAGGACAACATCTTCCTTGACGGCCTTGTCTTCGGTACCACCGACGGCGGCAGGAAGTGGAAGGCACAGAGCATCCCGCACGGAACCTCGGATCTCATCGGTGTCGCCTGCGCGTCGGCGATTTGCGAGGCGGTGGGCTACGAATCCACCGGAGGCGCTGTCCTTCGAACGACCACCGGCGGGACCGCGTGGAAGTTCCAGAACATCCCAAGCGGGATCGCCCTTCTCAATGGCATCGCCTGCGCATCGTCCGCCATCTGCGAGGCTGTGGGCGGCACGTCCGGCACCGGTGCTGTCATTAGAACCAACAACGGAGGCAAGACCTGGGCAGCCCAGAAGTTGAGCGGGATCTCCTCGCTTCCCCTCGACGGCATCTCGTGCGCTTCGGCGAAGAACTGCGAGGCGGTGGGCAGCAGCGGCACCAGCACCGGACTCGATGGTCTGGTTCTCGGAACGTCCAATGCCGGTACCACGTGGAAAGCCCAGATCATCCCGTTCGACATTTCCGCCCTGTATGGCGTCGATTGCGCTTCGGCAACCGTCTGCATGGCGGTCGGGGTCAACTTCGACGGTGTCGGTGTCCTCATCGGCACGACCGACGGCGGGGACTCATGGACGAACCGCACCATCCCCAGTGCCATCCTCAGTCTCAACAGTGTGGCCTGCCCGTCGGTACTCATCTGCGAGGCGGTCGGTTATGGCACCAAAGGCGGCGTCGTCCTCCGAACGATCGACGGCGGCACGAGTTGGAAGGCCCAGAGCATCCCGAAGGGGGTCGCCCAACTCCATGGCATAGCCTGCGACGTGGCGACTTGCGAAGCCGTCGGCTTCCGGCCCGGTGAAAGTGCCGGGGTCGCGCTCGGCACGACCACCGGCGGCACGAGCTGGAAGGTCCAGAGCATCCCGAAAGCGGTCTCCGGCCTCCTCGGTCTCGCCTGCGCGTCCGGGAAGGTCTGCGAGGCGATCGGCCAGACGGGGGCGTCCCCCAACTCTGCAGCCGTCGTCCTCGGCACGACGAACGGGGGGGCGAGCTGGAAGATTCAGAAGATCCCGAGCGTGGCTGCGGCCCTCTACGGTATCGGGTGCGCGGCGCCGACCACCTGCTTCGCGGGAGGAGCCAACACCGCCGGAAGCGGGCTCGTACTCGTCTACCACTAGTACTCCGCGACCCACTCCCGCTAACCAGAGTTGAAGGCGCGGAAGAGCACGGCCAAGTCACAGCCGGCATCTCTCCCTCCCTGCCCGGCGCTACTGCGGAGGAAGGCGTCCGGATCGAACTCCGCGCCAAGAGCCTGGATGTAGGCGCGGTGCTCGCGTAGGGAAGACACACCCGCTTCGATCGTGGAGGTGACGTCCACGTAGTGAGTCGGGGAGGGGGCACCGTGGACATAGATCGCCTTGATCCCGTTCCATGGTCCACCGAGATCTGGGAACACCCACTCGTTGGCGGCGTCGCGGCATGCGTCGAGCGTCGACAGCCCGACTGCCCGATGATCTGCATGGTTGACGCTTGCGCCATCGCCCCAAGTGAGGTCGAAGTGCATCCCGATCACGATCTCGGGTCGCAAGCGGCGAAGAGCTCGGGCAACGTCCCGCCGCAACTTCAGCCCGTACTCGACGGCTCCGTCGGGATGCCCAAGGAATGCGACGCTGGCAACCCCGACGGCCGCCGCGCTGCGCCGCTCCTCTTCCTCCCGCAACGGTCCGGCCTGGTCCGGGGCCATACCGGCAATCCCAGCCTCGCCGCTTGTGGCCAGGACGTAGGAGACCTCCTTGCCCTGAGACGTCCAACGCGCAACGGCGCTCGCCGCCCCGTACTCCAGATCGTCAGGGTGGGCGACAACCGCCACGGCACGCTCCCAATCCTCCTCGATGGGCTCCATCACACCTCCCACTCGAGGCATGAGGTGACTTCTTCGTCGGAGGTCTGCGAGAAGTCCTCGTAGAACCACCCGATCGCAAGGAACGGCTCAGGCGTGTCCAGGCATACGAGCTCGTCGGCGTGGGCGCCCAATCGGACTTTCACACCCGGCGGTGCGACAGGCGCCGCGAGCACTACACGCGCTGCACCATGCGCGCGGGCCACCTGGCAGGCCGCCCGCGCTGTCGATCCAGTCGCGATTCCGTCGTCGATGACGACAACGGTGCGACGCTCCAGTACAGCCCGCGGTCGGTCGCCGCGAAACCGCAGAGCGCGACGTTCGAGCTCGGCCCGCTCCCGAGCTTCAACGTTCGCCAACTCACTCCTGGACACCCGAGCGAGGCGAACGACCTCCTCGTTGAGGATACGCACGCCATCCTCGCCGATCGCACCCATACCAAGCTCGGGCTGGGACGGCACGCCGAGCTTGCGCACGACGATGACGTCGAGGGGTGCGTGCAGCGCCCGCGCAACCTCATAGGCGACCGGAACTCCGCCGCGAGGAAGACCAAGCACCACCACCGAGTCGCCGCGCAGATACTCGAGAGCCTCGGCGAGACGACGGCCGGCGTCTGCGCGGTCAACGAACCTCATCGCGCGAACTCCTTCCGCGTACGCGCCAGGGGGCGAACTATGGCCGCGTGCGGAGGCCGTCGAGGATCATCGCCAGCAGCCGCCGGCTCTGCTCTTCGGAGAGCGTCGCATTCGTGCACATCGGGCCGACCAGTTGCATCAGGTCTGACCCGTCCACGTCGGTCCGCACGACTCCGGCGTCCTGTGCCCGCCCGATGACGAGCTGCATGGCCCGCTGGACTCGCTCCGACATGTCAACCCGCAGATCAGGACTCTTGTCGAAGGCTTCCCGGAGCTCGTTGAGAAACGTGCGCTTCCCTTGGGCGTATCGGACGAATGCTTCCAGGAAAGCCACGACGGCAGGCCACGGCTCGAGGTCGTCCACTACCTGCTCCGCAGTGTGGACCAAAGTGTCCACGTCGATGCGGTAGACAGCCTCGACGACGTCGATCCGCTTGGGGAAGTGACGGTAGAGCGTGCCCACACCGACGCCGGCCCGGCGGGCGATGGCTTCCATTGACGCCCCGCCGCCGTCCTCGGCGAACACCTCTCGAGCCGCCACCACGAGCAGCTCGTAGTTGCGGCGGGCGTCGGCACGCATGTGACGGCCGCCGTCCTCCCGCTCCGAGCGTCCGGCGGTTGGGCGGGCCTCCACGCTCTGCTGCCTCGTCACGTCTGTCACGCCTCTGGATGAGAGAGAAGAAATGGGCTTGCTAAACGGAGGTACCCTCCGTATACTAACCGGAGGAACCTTCCGGTTTCAGCATATCAGCGGAAAGGTCGTAGTCAATGCCCTCCAACCTCCTCGCTTCGTCGCGCCCACGCCCGGCCACGGTCCCGCCCGGGGGACCGCCGGGGACGCTCCGGCGCCACCTCCAGCACCCGTCGACGCTCTTGTTCGTCATCCTCGCCGCCCAGCTCATGGTCGTACTCGACACGACCATCGTGAATGTCGCCCTCCCACATATCCAGCGGGGGCTGGGTTTCTCGGCCAGCGGGCTGTCATGGGTCCTCAACGGCTACATCCTCACCTTCGGTGGCCTGCTCTTGCTAGGCGCTCGGGCTGGTGACCTGCTCGGTCGGCGGCGCGTCTTTCTCGCCGGCATCGTCCTGTTCACCCTCAGCTCACTCGTCGGAGGCCTCGCCACCACCGGATGGATGCTGCTCGCGGCCCGGGCCGCGCAAGGCATCGGCGCAGCCCTGGCCGCCCCGTCGGCACTCTCGCTCCTCACCACCGCGTTCTCGGAGGGGCCGGCGCGGATGCGGGCCATCGGCCTGTACACGACGGTGTCGGCCGCCGGTGGCGCGATCGGCCTTGTGGCAGGCGGCCTCCTCACTGACCTCGCATCATGGCGTTGGGTCATGTTCGTGAACGTCCCCATCGGGTTGGTCGTCTTCATGCTCGGGCGGATCGTGATCGCGGAAACCGATCGTCGTCACGGCCGGTTTGATCTTTTCGGCGCCGTCACCTCGACAACCGGCATGGCCGGGATCGTCTTCGGGCTCGTCGAGGCGGGCACGAGCGGATGGAAGAGTCCCCTTGCAGTCTCGCCCCTCGTCGTGGGTGTCGCATTGCTCGGTCTGTTCGTGCACCAGGAGAGCCGAGTGGACGAACCGATCCTCCCCTTACGGTTGCTCGCCCATGCCACCCGCTCCGCAGCCAACATCGCCCGAGGTCTGCTCTATGCCGGGATGTACGGGCTCTTCTTCTTCCTGTCACAGTTCCTCCAGGACGTCCAGCACTTCTCTCCTCTCGTCGTCGGTGTCGCCTTCCTCCCGATGCCGGCTTCGGTCTTCCTGTCGTCTCAGCTGACCGGCCGGATCTTGGTGCGGCGGCTCCCTCCGAGGATCGTGATGATGATCGGTGCCACGACCGTCACATCGGGTTTGCTGCTCGCGACGGGGACTCGGCCGTCGACCCCGTATGCCCACATCGTGGTCTCCATGATGCTCATCGGCGCGGGCATGGGGATCTCGTTCGTGAGCCTTACCTCGGCATCGTTGGCCGAGGTGGCACCCGAGGATGCCGGGGCGGCGTCCGGGCTCGTCAACGTCTCACAACAACTCGGCGGGGCCGTAGGACTTGCTGTGTTCGTCACCGCATTCGACGCCGTGACTGGCCATGCCCAACTCGGCAGCCGACACCTCGGTAGTGCCGCGGCAATCGCTCATGCGAACGCCGTGCTCGCCCACGGTCTCGACGACGTCTTCACGCTGGCCGCCACCTTCAGCCTGGCGGCGCTGGTGATGGTGATAGTCGGCGTTCGTCCCGCCCGTCAGCCCGCTGAGGCCTTCGTCGTGGCCGTCGAAGACGACGAGGCCACGACCTGGCTCGAACGGGAGGCGGTCTAGGACGAACCCGTCGCGCCTGCGATGTCGTGCCGATACGAGCGGACCAAGACGTCGAGTCTGCTCGACGTGCCGTCGTGTCCTCGGTTCAGCCGCGCGCCCTCCGTTGAAACCTGAACGATCGCGGCTTAGACAACCTCCGTGTGCGCGATTGGCAGCGTCACCCGATTGAGGCGGGGTGCAGTGACATCCTTGCGGAGCCCCACGACCCGGTAGGCAAACGGGGCGTTGCTCGTGCCACCGTCGAGTTCCCGCACGGCGAAACCCGTCGGGGTCTTCGCCTGCACACTCACACCCTTGCACTCGCCTTCGACTTGTAGGAACACGTGGTAGTGGTCCGTCTCGATCGTCTGAGCGAACTCAGGGTCAATCAGGACGGAGGAGGTGCCCCCGGAGAGCCTCGCCGAGCCGAAGTCCTCGAACCAGCACTCCGGGCTCTCGACGCAGTAGAGCGTCACGTAGCCGCTGCCGTCCTCGGTCGGGACCACTGCCGACTTCGTACCCGTCGCGCCGATGTTGCCGAAGCCGTAGATCGCCCAGTTGCCAGACGAGTCCTCCTGCCTTCCTACGACTCCTGCCTGCGACGCGGTCGAGACCTGGCCGTACACGCCGTTGCCGGAGTTTGTGACGCCCACGGTGCCATAGGAGCCGGAACTGAACCCATAGACCCCGTAACCCCCCGTGCTCACGCCGTGTACCCCAGTCCCGGTCGTGGCCGACCCCTCGACCCCGGTGCCTGAGGCTGTGGCGCCGGTGACGCCGGTGCCGTTGTCGGCGTTGCCGTAGACGCCGGTTCCGTTGTCGGCGTTGCCGTACACGCCGTACCCATTGCCGTCGGAGGTGTCCCCCATTACTCCATATCCGCCGGCGGTAGCAATACCGTGGACGCCAATGCCGTCGCCGCTCTGGCCGACGACCCCGTAGCCGCTGGGCGTGTAACCGTAGACGCCATAACCGAACCCATTCTGCGACCCGAACACGCCGACCCCGTTCCCGCCCGTCCCGTTGTTGATGCCCAGAACGCCGGCCGAGAGGGGGCCCGGCGACGTGCTCGTGATCGTGCCCTGCACCGCCGCAGCATCTGCGCTCGTCGACGCGCTCGTCCCAATTATCCCGATCCCGCTCGTGGACGAACCGTGGACGCCGTTCCCGCTGACGGACCCTCCGCTCACGCCCGTACCGTGCGGAGCCGATCCCACAACGCCGGTTCCGGCCCCCGGCGTCTTGCTGTCGATTGTGCCGCGAACGGCCACTGCGGACGAATCTGCCGAGGTCTGACTCCCGTGAATCGTCGTTCCGAGCCCAGACTTCGCCGCCATGGCGTTGCCCTTGCCGGTATTCGTCGCCTCGACAGCGGGAGCGCTCGTCGAACTGGCGAACGTCCCACGACCGGGAGCTGCGCTCGCCACACCCTCAGACTCGACAAGGACGGCGCCGACTATGCCCACAGTTCCGATGGCCGCCGTCTTGAGCATCCCTCGCCGAGTCATTCGCTCAGGGCGACGCCCCGAGTCTGCGGCCTCGCCAGCGACCAGACTCGCTGCCTGCGTTCCCGCCTGTGCCTCGAGTCGCTCGATTCGAGCCTGCTGTTCCTCTAGCAACGCCAAGAGCCCTTGGATCGTGGGTTCCCCCATCGTTCACCCTTCCCCCTACTCACGGCGCCCTGCACGAGGCGGCGCAAGCCCGCCACCTCGTGGGCTCAGGGCCATGACCAAGACGGCCGCCACATCTATAGCTGCGGGTCGGGGTGTCGTCAATGTCTCGCCGCGACGCTTCAGGTCAAATGCCACGGTGGGCGACAGTGATTCGAGCACGGCAACCACATCCTGCTGGTGACGCGCCGATGCGGTCTGCCGGAGCAGAGCTCACATGCCCGGTACTTCGGCACGGGGCTGCATGGTCGTTCGCCTCTATGTACGCACAGGCCGCCTCCGTACGCTGCGTTACATGATCGCGGACACGATGGCGGCGATACAGACGCTCGACGCGAGCGAGCGGCGAATGCTGGCCGGGCTCTGCAGGATCGAATCGGGGTCCAAGCGGCGTGACCGGGACGCACGAAAGATGCTGCTCGCCCTCGCGGACGCGTGCGAGATGATTGACGGCACCGGATGGACTGCAGCCGAAGAGATGATCGAGCTGCGCAAGCCGATGGGCGTCGTCGCGCAGGACTGCTGGTCCGCGTGCAGAAGCTTGCTCGACTCGTGGCTGTGCGGCGGTTTACCGGCGGATTTGCTCGCGACGGTGTCATTGCTGGACGGCTTCGCCCACCTGCGTTAGCTGAGTCCGACAGCTCGGCTCACGATTCAGGTATTCTGTCGCTGTCGTCTGTAACGACATTAGCCGCCCGGCCCCCGCGGATCCTGCTGCCGAAGTGGGTGCCACGTGGAGATTCAGCAGCGACTGTCGGAGGTCTTGAGCGAGTTCGCTCGCACGCTTCTGACTGACTTTCCGATTCAAGCGATCCTCGACCACCTCGTCGAACGGATCGTCGAGATCCTCCCGGTCACCTCCGCGGGTGTCACGTTGATCTCGCCAGGAGTCCATCCGCGACTCGTCGCCGCTTCCGACGAGGCAGCTCTTCGATTCGAGCGCCTCCAGACCGAGCTCGGCGAAGGTCCGTGTGTTATGGCCTTCGAGACAGGAACGCCCGTAGCGGT
>JBEKMC010000132.1:0-9887 GCA_050008715.1 Acidimicrobiales bacterium
TCAGACTTCGGCGCCGGCCCTGCCCCCGGCGCCGGCCCTGGCCCCGGCGCGGCCTTCTACCTCCCCGAGCTGCCGGATCCCTCGGCGTTCCCGGGCGAGGACGTAGGGCCGACATCGGACGGCTTCCCCTTCGATGCCGGATTTTCCGGCGCCGGCCCGAGGGGCCCTGCCGGTTTCCTGAGCGGGATCCCCGGGCTGGCGAGCCTTGCCAAGCTTGCCGACCTGGCGGACTTGGGCGACCTCGCCGACATCATGCGGGGCCGGTCTACGACCGAACGCTGGATGGGTTCTCCTCAGCAGCAGCCCTGAGCCCGTCTTCTCCGGCTCCGGCCAGTCGATGGCGCCAGCAGCGACGGTGGCGGCTGTCCCTTCGGCGAGCGGTGTCGGCTACAGCCCGAAGGTTGCCGAGGCGGCTCGGGGCTCGTCTGTTCCCGGCGGCGAGAGAACCACTCTTGTCACAGATCAGTATTCACTATCGGTGTCGATGACTCAGGCGCAGCGCTCTCTCTTTGTTCCGGCCGACCCGACGACCGGCTCGCCCGACCCGTCGCGAAGAAACACCCCACGATGATGAGTGCGAAGCCCGCCGCCGTGGCGAGCCCGAACGACTCGCCGAGCACTGTCACACCGAGAAGGACCGCTACGGCTGGGTTCACGTAGGTGATGATCGTCGCTCGATACGCGCCGACCTCGGCGATGAGGGCGAAGAAGACGATGAAGGCGAGTGCTGTGCAGATGATGGTCAGGCCGACGATCGACTCGATCTCGGGCGCCTTCAAGGCGTGGGCCGGCAGCTGGAACGCCGCCAACGGCGCGTAGACGACGGCGGCCAGCAGGAGGGAGCCGGCCACGATGCCGAGCGGGGGGGCGTCCGAGAGCCGGTGAGCGATGATCCAGGGGCCGAGGGCGTAGCCGACGACGACGCCGCCGATGGACACGGCCGCCCACACGTCGGAGTGCCCGACGGCGAACCCGACGAGAAGGGCGACGCCACCAAAGCCGAGCGCGAGCCCGGCAACGCGCCGCCCGTCCACAGGCTCCGAGCGGGTGAGCCAGGCGAGGACGGCGCCGACGAGTGGCACGGCGGCGATGAGCAGACCCGAGAGCGAGCTCGACAACCGCTCCTCGGCGTGGAACAACAGGATCCACGGCACGCCGATCTCGACCACCGTGTAGGCGACGAGCGGGCGCCAGTAGCGGAGGACCGGCCGCAGGTCGCCTCGGATGGCGGCGATCGGCACGAGCAGGACGGACGCGCCGCCGGTGCGCAGCAGCACGAGGAAGGCCGGGCTGACCTCGCGCACGGCCACCTTGATCAAGAGGTAGGGAAGTCCCCAGATGACGCCCATGGCGACGAAGAGGACCCAGCCGCGGCGGGTCACGGGCGCACTCTCATGACGCCCAGCGCTGGACGACGCCCAGCATCGGACGGGAGCCAACCGAACGGGCTCGTGTCAGCCGCACCACCGCTTCATCCTGCCGGTAATCGCGACCCCGGTCGTCCGCTCTGCCGCATTCCCGCCACTTCGGGTCCGACAGCCGGCGAGGACATTATGAGGCGGCGCCCGACTCCGGTTCTGGCATCCCGGTATCGTCGGGCGAACCAGACGCAGCCCTGCCGGAGGTGGCCCCGTTGAGCGCCAGAGGAACCCCGATGAGCCCCGGGCAAGCCCTGATGAGCCCGGGCGGACCCCGATGAAGCCCGGCAAGCCCCGATGAGGCCCCGGCAGCCCCGATGAGCCCCCGGCAAGCCACGGTGAAGGCCGACGCCGGACGGCTGTCGCTGCCGGCGATCCTCGTCCACGGCGGGGCGGGCAACTTCGAGCGCGTCGGGTCGGAGGCTGACGCCGCCGGCATCCGGGAGGGCCTCGAGGCGGCGCTCGCGGCCGGATGGGCCAGCCTGCTCGCCGGCGCCACGGCGCTCGAGGCTGTCGTGGAAGCGGTCGCGAGTCTCGAGGACAGTGCGCGTTTCAATGCCGGCCGAGGCGCCGTGTCGACTTCGGCGGGGACCTTCGAGCTCGACGCCGGCGTCATGGACGGCACGACGGGCAAGGTTGGCGCCGTGTGCGCCGTCACGTGGCCGGCCAACCCCGTGCGCGTCGCGTGCAAGGTGGCAGAGATCGGAGGCCCCCCTGGCGGCCCCGTCCTGCTGGCCGGGCCCGGGGCGGATCGCTTCTCGGAGGAGTGGGGCTTCGAGCAGATGACGCCATCCATGCGAGCCGCCTCCACGGGCGAGACGGAGGACGACTTCACCGGCTTTCCGAGCGGCCCACTGTCGGCGGCAGGGACGGTCGGCGCCGTGGCCGTCGACACCGAGGGCCGGGTCGCCGCCGCCACGAGCACCGGCGGTCGCAGTGGGCAGCTGCCGGGACGCGTCGGCGACACACCCGTACCCGGTGCCGGCGTGTGGGCGGCCTCGGCGACGGCGGCCATATCGGCGACAGGGGCCGGCGAGGCGTTCGTCGTGGCGGGTTTCGGGCATCGGATCGACTGGGAGATGCGAGCGGGTCTCGAGCTCCAAGCGGCCGTCCGGGCCGGCCTCGATGCTGTCGCCCGCCTCGGCGGCGACGGAGGCGGCATTGCCATCACGCCGGATGGGACGTTCGCCGCGAGCTTCAATTCGAGGGCGATGGCACGGGGCTGGAGGGATGCGCGTGGCTCGGTGACCCGTGTGATGCCCACGCCGGCCAATTGAGCCGTCAAGGGCAGGGTCCGGGCTGCCAACGATAGGGTCCGGCGAGAACACGACCGAGAACGAGCACGGAGGTGCAACGATGCCAGAGCGCAAAGGTGAGGCAGTGTGGGAGGGCGACGTCTCCGGCCAGGGCAAGGTCAGCCTCGGCAGCGGCGCGTTCAGTGGGCCCTACTCGGCCAAGTCTCGTTTCGAGGACGGTGACGGCATCACGGGCACGAATCCCGAAGAGCTGATCGGAGCCGCCCACGCCGCCTGTTATTCCATGGCCCTCTCCGTCGGGCTGGCCCAGGCGGGCCACGTCGCCACGCGGGTGCACACGACGGCCAACGTCCGCCTCGAACGGCTCGACGCCGGCTTTGCGATCACGCGCATCGACCTCGTCACCGAGGCCGAAGTGCCCGGCATCGACGCCGAGACCTTCGAGGTGGCGGCTCAGGGCGCGAAGGCGAACTGCCCGGTCTCGAAGGCGCTCGCCGGCACGGAGATCACGCTCGACGCCACGCTTCTCTGACGGACGGCGGCGCCCTCACCGACGGACCGCTGGGCCGCCGCCGGCTCGGCTAGCTGCGCGGAACCTTCGACCAGGGCAGGTCCTTGTCAGCTCGCACGTCGCCGGGGAGGCCGAGCACGCGCTCGCCGAGGATGTTGCGTTGTATCTCCGACGTGCCGCCCTCGATCGAGTTGGCCCGCGAGCGGAGGAACATCTTGCGTGCCGATCCCGGTGGTCCGACGAGGCCGAGGTGCTCGCTGCGGCGCATCGTGTAGTCGTAGTCGACGAGGGCGGTGGCGCCGAGCAGGTCGGCGCACAGGTCGTAGATCCGCTTGTTGACTTCGGCGAACTGCAGCTTTGCGATGGAGCCCTCCGGACCGGGGTTCCCGGCTCTGCGGTTCCCGCTCGCCCGCAGGTTCGTCAGGCGCAGCACCTCAGCTTCGGCCCACAGTTGCATGAGTCGGTCGCGCTCCACCGCCGTCTTCGCGCCGGGCTCCTCCTTCCAGATGCGAACGGCCTCGGCGATCGGCCCGGAGCCGCGGGCGGGCGCCCCGCTCCCGCCGATCGAGGTCCGCTCGTTCATGAGCGTGCTCATCGCCACGCGCCAGCCGTCCCCGACGTCGCCGATGCGATCGGCATCCGGTACCCGCACGTCGGTCAAGTAGACCTCGTTGAACTCCGCCTCGCCCGTCATCTGGCGAAGCGGCCGCACGTCCACGCCGGGTGCCTGCATGTCGAGGGCGAAGTAGGTGAGGCCCTTGTGTTTCGGCGCCTCCGGGTCCGTGCGGGTGACGAGCATGCCCCGTTGGGCCACGTGCGCGAGCGTGTTCCACACCTTCTGCCCGTTGACGACCCACTCGTCACCGTCACGGACCGCCCGCGTGGCGAGGCCGGCGAGGTCCGAGCCGGCGCCGGGCTCGCTGAAGAGCTGGCACCAGGAGTCCTCGCCGGTGAACAGCCGGGGGAGCAGCCTGCTCCGGAGCTCGTCGGACCCGTGCGTGACGACGGTCGGGCCGGCGAGGGCGATCCCGAAGAAGTCGAAGAGCCCGTGCGCCGGCGCGCCCGCCTTGGCGAGGCGCTGGTCGATGGTGCGCTGGAGCGACGGCGCCAGCCCGAGCCCGCCGTAGCCCTCCGGAAAGTGCACCCATGCCAGCCCCAGCTCGTACTGCCGCCGGCGAAACGCGACGGGATCGGTGACCTTTGGGTCGGTCTCTTCGAGCAGCTGCTCGAGCCGCTCCTCCAGCAACGGCGGATGCGTCGTGCTGGAGCGTGTGGTGGTGGCCTGGTCGGGCATGACCGTCATTCTGCCCTGTGCCGGCGGGGGGCACCTAGTGTGCGCACATGACGAAGGTGGCGTTGACAACGGGTGCGAACTCCGGGATCGGTCTGGCTACGGCGATCGAGCTGGCGCGGCAGGGTTGGCACTCCGTCGGCTCGGCGCGTTCGGCCGCAAAGGCCGAGCAGATCGCCGCTCTCGCTGCCGCCGCCGGCGTCGAGGTGGGCACGGTCCTGTTCGACGTCACCGACGCCGCCGGCTGCGCCGACGCCGTGAACGAAGTCGTACGTCGCCACGGCCGCCTCGACGGCCTCGTCAACAACGCCGGTTACGGTGCCACGGCCGCCGTCGAGGACGTCGGGGACGACGAAGCCAGGGCGATCCTCGAGACGATGGTGATCGCCCCTGCCCGGCTCGCCCGCCTCGCACTGCCCGTCATGCGCGAGCACGGCGGCGGCACGATCGTCAACATCTCCTCCATCTACGGCCGGACGACGACACCGTTGTCGGGCTGGTACCAGGCCGCCAAGCACGCGCTCGAGGGCTGGTCCGACGCCCTTCGGATGGAAGTAGCCGCCGAGGGCATCCGCGTCGTGCTCATCGAGCCCGGCGGTTTCAAGACCGACATCTGGGACGAGATCGAAACAGCAGACGACGAGCACGAAGGCTCTCGTTACGCCACCGCACACCGCCGGGCACGTCAGACGATCAACCTCTCGACCCCCCTCATGGGCCGGCCGGAGGCGTGCGCCCGCGTCATCGCCCGCGCCGTCAACGCAAAGTCGCCTCGGGCTCGCTACCTTGTCGGCCCGGACGCCTACCTACTGGCGGCCGCTGCCCAGGTGACCCCGACGAGCGTGGTCGACCGGATCACCCGGATCGTCATGGGCCTCTAGCGCAGCTGTCCCGCGAAGTCAGACGCCCACGGTCAGACGCCCACGGTCAGACGCCGACGGGTCGGGCGGCCTCGCGCTCGTCGAGCCACTCCCACCAGGCGCCCGCCGCATCTGATGCCGCCGCCGTCATGGCGACCACGTCGTCCGGCTCCTTGGCGAGCTCGGCCAACGCCTCGGTCACCCAGGCGGCGTGCTCGAGGTCGGTCGTGGCGTGCACGTCCCAGAACTCCGTGGCGGCCTCGTCGAGCCCGTAGCGGTCGCGCAAGCCGGCGGCCTTGCTCGTCGCCACCTCGGCCGCCTGCACCTCGTAGGCCGCCAGCGCGCCCACTGCGCTCACCGGCGCCGCCTGCGCCCACCGGCCGTAGCAGGCCACAAGGGCCTCGGTGGCCGGCGTCGGGGGAGCGGCGACGGCTCCCACGGCGGCCGCGAAGGCGTCGAACAGCTCGAGGTGCGGCGCCGGCTCGGACAGCTCGTCGGACAGGTTCGCCGACACCAGGTCATGAGCCGAACCGGCCGGCAGCTGCTCGAGCACACTGGCAAGGAAACCCGGCAGCTGCGCCTCGAAGTACCGGTACTGCGCCGCGTAAGCCGCCAGCTCACCGGGTTGCAACGTGCCGTCGAGCCATCGCTGGTAGAAGGGGTGGCTCAAGAGGCGGCGTCCACCGATGGCACGCGCGATCGCCGAAGCGGTCTCGACGGACTCAGCCGAAGGTGCAGTGCTCCCAGTCTTCACGAGAGGCTCGCTTTCCTGTTGCAGTCGTAAGTGTCCAGCCAAGGTGTAGCACGGCGGCGGCCGCTGCGGCGGGAAAACGGGTCTGTGATGTCAGCGCGGTGCCAGGGTCTGCAGATGAGTCGTCACCCAACTCAGGCGGTCGAGCACGAGGAGTACGCCGTAGCCGGCCATGGCGACGGTGGCAGTGGCTGTGATGGCGGCCACGTGGCGCCGGGCGAACGCGAGCGCCCCGGTCAGTCTCCCGAATGCGAGGCTGACCGCCAGGCACGGCAGCCCGAGCCCGAGCGAGTAGGCGATCAAGAGCACCGTCGCCCGCGCGAGGTCGGAGCCCGAGGCGGCGACGGCGAGCACCGACGCGAGCACCGGCGTCGCGCACGGCGTCCAGCCGAAGCCGAAGGCGGCGCCCGCCACGGGGGCGGCGAACGGACCGAACCGGGACAGGTTCGGGTGGAAGCGGGCCTCCCGCCCGATCCCGGGGACCTTCAGGAGGACGCCGCCGGCGAGGACAGCGGCCATCACGAGCAGCACGATTCCCGAGATACGCGTCAGCAGCTGCTTGTCGTGGGTGATCGTCTGGCCGACCACCGTGGCGGACAGGCCGACGAGCACGAACACGACCGAGAAACCGGCAATGAACAACAACGTGTCCCGCGCCACCTTGCCGAGCCGGCCGCGCGTCTCGGTCACCGTCGTGATGTCGGTGCCCGTCACGACCGACAGCACGACGGGGAGGATCGGCAGCACGCAGGGGGAGACGAACGACACGAGACCACCGCCGAAGGCGGCCAGGTAGCCGATCTCGATCGCTCCGCTCGCTGCCATGTCCGTCCCATCCTGCCTGCTCGGGCGCAGCGCTTCAAAGCCGGTAGTTTCGCGTGCGATGTCCGAGACCGCCGTGCAGCGACGGCGCGCACCGCTGCCGATGCGCCTACGGCTGCTCATCGTGGCTGCAGTCCTCGTCACCGGGCTGACCGTGTTCGGTGCCATCCAGGCAATTCACTTCTCGTCGGCCTCGACAAAGCTGGGGATGGCGACGACGGGTGTGGGTTTCTTCATGCCGAGGTCGACCACGCCGGTGCCGTTCTCGTTGGCGTCCCTCACCGCCGGCAAGGGAGCCGACACGAGCATGTCGAGCCTCAGCGGTCGGCCCGTCGTCGTGAACATGTGGGCGAGCTACTGCACGGTCTGCACGAGCGAGACGCCGGCGATCGAGAGTGTGGCGCGGACGATGGCGGCGAAGGTCGGTTTCGTCGGCGTCGACTCCACCGACGTGCGAAGTGCCGGGCTCGCCTTCGTGCACAAGTACGGCGTCACCTACCCCCAGCTGTTCGATCCGACCGCGATCGTGGCCACGGGCTACGGCATCCCGGGGTTGCCGGTGACGGTGTTCATCACCGCCGGTGGGAAGGTTGCCGGGGAGTACATCGGAGCTCTCACGGTGACGAGCCTGCGTCACTATCTCTCGGTGCTGTTCGGGGACTGACACGCGATGTCGCGCGACATCGAACTGGTGGGCGAGGGGGGACTTGAACCCCCACGTCCTTGCGGACACAGGAACCTGAATCCTGCGCGTCTGCCAATTCCGCCACTCGCCCAGTGCGCACGACGATAGCCGCGCCAGCCGGCGTGCTCTACCAGGGGGGAAAGGCCTACGCGCCCTGTGGGCTGCTCGTTGGGCCAGTATCCTCATGACCAAGATGGGACTCCAGCAGTTCGAGCGCCGCCTGGAACGACTCGTCGAGGGTGCGTTTGCCAAGGCGTTTCGCGGTCAGCTCCAGCCGGTAGAGCTCGGCCGTCGTTTGACGCGGGAGATGGACCTTCGCCGCACGGTCGGCGTGAAAGGCCTGATCGCCCCGAACCATTTCGAGGTCTTTCTCGCGACGGCGGACTACGAGCGGTTCGAGAACTTCGGCGACGTGCTCAACCGCGAGCTCATCGAAGCCGTGCGGGAGCACGCAGGACAGGAGCGCTATCAATTCCTCGGCCCGGTCGAGATCGTCATCCACGAGGATCCTGGTTTGTCGGCCAGCACGTTTGCCATCGAGAGCGACTGGCTCGAAGGGGCCGGAGGTCCGACCGACTGGATCGTGCTGCCTGACGGCCGCCGCGTCGGCATCGCCGACGAGATCGTGACCATCGGACGGCTGCCGGAGTGCGCCATCGCCCTGGACGACCCGAACGCCTCCCGCCGGCACGCACAGATCCGACGCGAGGGCCTGGACGTGGTCCTCGTCGACCTCGGCTCGAGGCCTGCTGTGGCTGTTCTTCCTCTACGCCGCCCGTATGGTGCTCGTGGAGATGCGGCGCTCCCGGGGGGAGAAGGCCGCGTCGGCGGTACCGGTGCCGCTCGGCACCGACCGGTCGGTCCCGCTCCGGTTGAAGGTCGTAGATCCACCCCAGCGGCGCGGGCGGGTCTTCGAGCTCGGAGAAGAAGTCACCCTCGGCCGATCGCCCGGCTGTGCGGTCTCGCTCGAGGACGACACGTTTGCCTCCTCCGTCCATGCCCGCGTGTACCGCCGCAGTGGTGAGCTCTGGCTGGAGGACCTCGGGTCGACGAACGGTACGTGGCTGAACGACACGAAGGTGGCCGTTCCAGAACGGCTGCAACGGGGCGATCACGTGAAGATCGGCAGCACGATCCTCGAGGTGGCGCGGTGACGTCAGCTGCCTGCGGACCTCCCTCGGCGGGGGCCCACCCGGCATGACCGTTCTCCGCGCGGCCGCGGAGACCCACACGGGCTACGTGAGGTCCACGAACCAGGACCTCGCCCTCGTGTCCGGCGACCTCGTTGCCGTTGCGGACGGCATGGGCGGCCACCTCGGTGGTGAAGTCGCCGCCCGCACGGCCATCGAACAGCTGCTCGAGGCGTACGTGCGGGACCGGAGCGGCGACGGTTTGGTGAGGGCGGCGCGCCGGGCCAATCGGGGTGTCTGGCGAAAGAGCCGCGTCGATCGCACGCTGCACGGCATGGGCACGACGCTCACGGCTCTCGCGCTCGTCGAGCGGACCGACCTAGCGGCCGCGGACGAGCCTCTCTCGGCGGGCGAGCGACCCCTGCGGATTGTCCTCCTCAACGTCGGCGACTCCCGCGCCTACCTGCTCGAGGCGGGTACGCACCAACTTCGCCAGTTGACCGAGGACCACTCAGTCGTGGAGGAGATGGTCCGACAGGGTGAGCTCACGCCGGAGGAAGCCGCCGTCCATCCCCACCGGCACGTGCTCACACGGGCGCTCGGGATCGAGGCAGAGGTCGCGCTCGACATCTGGGAGCTGGCGGCGGAGATCGGCGATCGTTTCCTGTTGTGCAGCGACGGCTTGACCAACGAGCTGCCGGACGCCGAGATCGCCGACATCCTCGCGAGGGCGACCGACCCGCAGGCGGCCGTGTCCGAGCTCGTCGGCCGCGCCCTCGGCCACGGCGGCATGGACAACGTCACCGTCGTGGTCGCCGACGTCGCCGACGGCCACGAGGATCCCGAAGGGGTCCAGGTGCAGTTCGTCCCGCCGGGCGCGCCGCTGCCCGAGCACCCGGTCGAAGGCACGCCCGAGCTCACCGAGGCCATTCCGATCACTCAGCCCTCAGACGGGGCCAACGAGCAGGTAGCCGGCGGTCCGCCAACCGGCGGTCCGGTAGCCGGCGGTCCGCCAACCGGCGGTCCGGCTGAGTCGGGCGACGGTGACGGGGAGCCCGCTGCGGATGCGGCCGCCGGCGGATCCGGTGCGGCCCCTGCGCTCGGGGGCAAGCCCTCGGCGGCCGAGACGGCCTCCGGCGCAACGCTCGCCGCCGGACTGCTCG
>JBEKMC010000133.1:0-8275 GCA_050008715.1 Acidimicrobiales bacterium
CGTCAGAACGCCTGCTCGATCACCTCGACCTCGCGTCCGGACACGCAGGCGACGTCGAAGCGGACTACGTACGAGGAGCGGGGCGACGAGTCGAGCGCGGACAAGTAAGCGGCGGCAAGCCGGCGGATACGCCGCTGTTTGGCCGGGGTCACCGCCTCGGCCGGAGTTCCGAAGCGATCCGAGCCACGCGTCTTTACCTCACAGAAGACAAGCTCACGGCCGCGCCGCAGGACGAGGTCGATCTCGCCGGCGGCGATGCGCCATTTGCGGGCGACGACCTCGTAGTCGCGCTCGGCGTACCAGCGAGCGGCCAGAGCTTCCCCGTGGTCGCCGAGTGCCTGCCGACCGCTCGGCACGGCCGTCAGGCGTCCGTCTCGGGCAGCGCCTCCACGTTCACGTCCCGGTAGGTGACCACCCGGACAGACGACACGAAGCGTGCGGGACGGTACATGTCCCACACCCAGGCATCCCCGAGCTCGACCTCGAAATAGGTGGTGCCAGAAGCGGCGTGCGGTATGACCTTCACGTCGTTCGCGAGGTAGAAGCGCCGCTCCGTCTCCACCACGTACTTGAACATCGGGAGAACCGCGCGGTACTCCTGGTACAGCGCCAGCTCGACTTCCGCCTCGAACTGGTCGAGGTCCTCTTCAGCACTCATCGCACTCCTCAGGATGGGATGCAGGCAGCGGTGATGCCAACGTGATCAGCGGGCGACCCGCTTCTCCTTGATCTTGGCTGCCTTGCCGACCCGGTCGCGGAGGTAGTACAGCTTCGCGCGCCGGACGTCGCCCTCGACGACGCGCTCGATCTTCGAGTACATGGGCGAGTGGAGCGGGAACGTCCGCTCGACGCCCACCCCGAAGCTCACCTTGCGCACCGTGAACGTCTCCCGCACACCCGAGCCCTGACGGCGGATGACGGCGCCCTGGAACACCTGGATGCGCTCGCGACTACCTTCCACAACCCGCACGTGCACCTTCACCGTGTCACCCGGCGCAAAATCGGGGATGTCGTCCCGCAGGTTCGCGCGGTCGACGAGATCGGTTGGGTTCATGACAACGCTCCTCAAGGCGGTCAGCGGGCTGCAGTGGCGGTTCGGTCGAGCGTTGGGTGCTGGGACGGCAGAACGACGGGGAGCGATCCGAGCCCGGCGCCGGTGTCTCGACCTGAGCTCCTGGTAGGGACAGGATAGCCGGGGTTGGACGAGGTCCGCACCCCGAACAGGGCTGCGATGCCGAGACGGGGCTCAGCCGAGGCCGAACTCTTCCAGCAGATTCTGCTCGGCGTCCGACAGTCCACCTCTGGCCTCGATCAGGTCGCTCCTGCGGTCACAGGTCCGCCGCAGCGCCTGTGCAAGGCGCCAGCGCGCCACCTTGGCATGGTCGCCGCTGAGCAGCACTTGAGGGACGTCCCATCCCCGGAACGAGGCCGGCCGCGTGTAGTGGGGGTACTCGAGGAGACCATCGGTGAAACTCTCCTCGTTGCTCGACTCGTCGTTGCCGAGCACGCCGGGTACGAGCCGAGAGACGGCTTCGACGACGACGAGCGCCGCAAGCTCGCCGCCGGCAAGGACGAAATCGCCAACGGACAGCTCACCGTCGACCAAGTGGTCGGATATGCGCTGGTCGACGCCTTCATAGCGACCACAGAGGAGGCTGAAGCGACCGAGGTCGCCGAGCTCGAGGGCGACAGCCTGGTCGAAGCGCCGCCCACTGGGCGACAACAACAGCAGGGGCCGGGGCGGGTCGACCTGCTCGACAACGGCGAAGACCGGCTCGGGCGCGAGGACCATGCCGGCACCACCGCCGAACGGGGCGTCGTCCACGGAGCGATGCGGATCCCGGGCTGCGGCGCGTAGATCGTGAACCCGCACGTCGATGGTCCCCGCCCGTCTCGCCCGCCCGAGGATGCTCGCGTCGCAGTAGGCGTCGACGACCGAAGGGAACAGCGTGAGGATGTCGATGCGCAACAGTGCGCCGTCGCTCACTCGAACAGGCCCTCAGGGGCGTCGACCACGAGTTGCCGATCCCGTCGCTCCACAACGAAACGAAGCGGCACGAGCCAACCGGTCTCTCCCACGAGCAGGTCGCTCGCCGGATTGGCCTCGACGGCGACCACGACGCCGTGGGAGACGCCCGAGATCTCGACCACCTCGCTCCCGATCAGTTCGTGGACGAACATCGCCTCTGGGTCCCGTACCGCAGCTGCGAGCAACTGTGCCCCCCTCAGTGACTCAGCCGCCTGCCTCGTCGAAACCCCGTCGAACCACACGAGGTACCGATGCTGGAACGGGCGAGACGACTTCACCGTGAGTTGCGCCGGATCGGCGTGGTCCGCTCCGGCTCGGCGGACGGTCAGCTGCCGGCCGGCGTCGAGACGATCGAGACGGTTGGTGACGAGAGTGACCACGACCTCTCCGTTGAGGCCGTGGGCTTTCGTGACGTGCCCGACCTCGAGGAGCACGTCGCCCCCTGGAGGCTCAGGCACCGGCGGCACCACCGTCAGTCGACGATGTCGACCGACGCCTCCGTGCCCTCACTGGCGGCGGCGGCCCGGACGAGCGTCCGGATGGCCTGCGCCGTGCGACCCTTCCGCCCGATGAGACGCCCCATGTCGCCCTGGGCGACGTGCACGGAGAAGCGCAGCCCGGACCGCCCTTCGCTCACCTCCACGACGACGGAGTCCGGGTCGTCGACCAGCGCGCGGGTGACGTGTTCGAGCACCGCACGGGCTGCCGCCCCCTGCACGCGGTTGACCGTGGCGTCCTCGTCGTCCTCGTCGTCGTCCTCGTCGTCCTCGTCGCCGGCGGCGTCGCCCTCGGCGTACACCTCGCCCGCCTCAGCGTCGTCGTCCTCGTCGTCGTCCTCGTCGTCCTCGTCGCCTTCCTCGAGTCCGTCAGCCGAAGAGGCTCCCTCGTCGTCGCCCTCGTCGTCTTCGTCAACCTCGTCGTCCTCGACGTCGTCGTCCTCGTCGTAGGCGTCCTCAGATGCGCCGGCAGTGGCGGGTTCGGCGCGGCTGAAATCCGGTTCCTCGAACATCGAGCCTTCGCCCATGGCGCTCAGCCTTTCCCAGTCGAGGCGCTGGCCGTCTCAGCCTTCGCGACAGCCGCCTTCTTCTTCGGGGCGGCCTTCACAGCCGGGCCCTTGCGGGAGGGGCGGGTCCGGTCCTTCGCAGGCTTGGCGGTCCGAGTCGCCTCGTACTGGCCCCAGACTCCCGAGATCTCGAGGAGCTTGCGCACGGTCTCGGTGGGCTGGGCGCCTTTCGACAGCCACTCGAGCGCTTTGTCGCTCTTGACAGAGATCTCAGACGGGTCGGACCGCGGCGCATACGTGCCGACGATCTCGATGAAACGCCCGTCGCGGGGTGAGCGGCTGTCTGCAGCGACGATCCGGTATGTCGGCTGCTTCTTCTTGCCTACGCGCATCAGGCGGAGCTTGACGGACAAGGGGTATCTCTTTCTCTCGAATTCGAATCGATCAGTGGCCGGACCGGTGCACGCTCATCGCGTCCCCCGGCTCGATGGAGTGAATCGGCTGCCTTTTTGTTTGGACTTGCTGGGTTTCTTGCTGGCGCCGTTCACCATCCGGCTCATCGGCCCGAGGGACCGAACCATCTTCTGCATCTCCTTGAACTGCTTCAGCAGATTGTTGACCTCGGTAGTCGAAGTACCGCTGCCGTTGGCGATCCGAAGTCGCCGGGAGCCGTCGATGGCTGCGAGGCCACGACGTTCGTCTGCGGTCATCGACTTGATGATCGCTTCGATCCGGCCGACGTCCTTGTCGTCGATCTTCGCATCTCGGAAGTCCTTCGGCACGCCGGGCAGCATGCCGAGCATGCCCTGCAGGGGGCCGATGCGCTTGATCTGCTGCAGCTGGGAGAGAAAGTCCTCGAAGGAGAACTGGCCGGCCATGAGCCGCTCGGTCGCCTTTTCGGCTTCCTTCGAGTCGTACTCGCGCTCCGCCTTCTCGATGAGGCTGAGGACGTCGCCCATCCCGAGGATGCGGCCGGCGAGGCGGTCCGGGTGGAACGTCTCGAAGTCGGCCACGCGCTCGCCCGTCGACACGAAGGCGATGGGTTTGCCGACCACCTGCTTGACGGAGAGGGCTGCTCCGCCGCGGGCATCGCCGTCGACCTTGGTGAGGATGACCCCGTCGAGCGCCAGCGTGGCGTTGAATGCCTCCGCCGTCTGCACGGCGTCCTGGCCCGTCATGGCGTCGACGACGAAGAACGTGTAGTCCGGCTTGGTGGCCCGCGAGATGGCCTGGACTTCGGCCATGAGTGCCTGGTCGATGGCAAGGCGTCCGGCGGTGTCGAGGATGACGACGTCGCGCCCGAGGCGTTCGGCTTCGGCGATGCCCCCTCGGGCGACGCTGACCGGGTCCGTGGGCTCCGAGAAGACGATGACGCCGACTTCCTGGCCGAGAATGCGCAGCTGCTCGACGGCGGCCGGACGCTGGAGGTCGGCGGCGACGAGCATCGGCTGGCGTCCCTGCTGCTTGAACCAGCGGGCGAGCTTGGCGGCCGCCGTCGTCTTGCCGGCGCCTTGTAGCCCTGCCAGCAGGACCACGGTCGGCGGCTTGGAGGCGTAATGGATCTTGAGCGGTTCGCCGCCCAGGGTCCCCGTGAGCTCCTCGTTGACGACTTTGATGACCTGCTGGGCCGGCGAGAGGCTCTTCGAGAGCTCGGCGCCGCTGCAGCGGGCCCGGATCCGCTCGACGAGATCCCGTACGACGGCGAGGTTGACGTCAGCCTCGAGCAGCGCCACCCGGATCTCGCGAAGTACCTCGTTGACCTCGGCGTCGCCGAGGCGCCCGCGGCTGCGCAGGCGCGTGAGGATTCCCTCGAAACGGTCGGTGAGTGTCTCGAACATGAGCCATGCCAGGTTAGTCGGGGCGGAGGCCTGCCCCGGGACCGTCAGCCGAAGAGGGCCGCCACGAACTCGGCCGGATCGAAATGAACGAGGTCAGAGGCGCCTTCGCCGACTCCGACGAGCTTGATCGGCAGGCCGAGCTCGCTGCGGATGGCGAGGACCACGCCGCCCTTGGCCGTCCCGTCGAGCTTCGTGAGGACCACGCCGGTGACCCCGACCGCCTCGGTGAACTGCTTGGCCTGTACGAGGCCGTTCTGGCCGGTCGTGGCGTCGAGCACGAGCAGCACCTCGGTCAGCTGGCCAGGTGGGCGAGCGGCGATGCGTCGGACCTTTCGGAGCTCCTCCATCAAGTTGACCTTCGTGTGGAGCCGGCCGGCGGTGTCGGCCAGCACGAGGTCGGCGCCCCGAGCAGCTGCGTGAGCCACGGCGTCAAAGATGACCGAGGACGGATCCGCCCCTTCGGCACCCCGGATGAGCGTGGCGTCGGCCCGTTCGGCCCACGTCTCGAGCTGCTCGCCGGCAGCTGCCCGGAACGTGTCGCCGGCTGCCAGGACGACCTTCAGGCCGTCTGCTCGCTCACGGGCAGCGACCTTGCCGATCGTGGTGGTCTTGCCGACGCCGTTGACGCCGACGAACAGCCAGACGGTCGGGCCCTCGCCGTCGCCGAACTCGAGGTCCGGCTTGTCGCCGGCGAAGATGGCCTCGAGGTCGAGCCGCAACGCCGTCAGCAGCGCCTCCGGCGTCCGTTCGACGGCACCCGACCGTACGGCGGCCTTCAGCTCGTCGAGCACCCTGGTCGTCGTGGCGATGCCGGCGTCAGCCAGGAGGAGAGCCTCTTCGAGCTCGTCGAACGTGGCGTCGTCGACCGCCTTGCCGCGGATCCCGTCGAGGTACCCGCCGAGGAGCTGGCGGGCCTTGCCCAGCCGGTCGCGCAGCGCCGGGCGCTCGACCGGCTCGGGCGCCGCCGTGACCTCGCCCGGCGTGACATCCGCCGGAAGTGCCTCTGCCTCCCCGGGTAGAGCGGCCACCGAGGCCGGCGGTGCAGCGGGTGGCCGGCCCGGCCGCGTGCGCAGGCGCCGTGCACGTGTCGACACCGTCACGCCGGCGCCGAGCAGGGCGACGACGAAGATGGCGATCAGGACGATGACGAGGACCATGGCCGGGCGAGCCTACCGGCGCAGACCGAATGGCTCTTTCGGCGACGGCTGGGTTTCGGGTCGGGCCTTGATGGCGCTGTCGATGCCGCGACGGCATCTTCGTCAAGCACTTCTGGAGTGAGAAATCGACCGTCCGCGTGCATTCCCACCATCCAGAACTCGCCGGGGCCGGAGGGCGGCTCGGCAGCTTCGGGTCGTCACTGGCCCGCCACTGGCTGCCAGCCGGAAGCCCCTCAGCCCGTCCGGGTGGTCCTCGACGATCCGAGGCGCTCGCTCACGACCTTCGAGGCACCGCCAGGTTGCAGCGTGACGCCGTAGAGGACATCGGCGGATTCCATGGTCCGTTTCTGGTGAGACACCACGAGGAGCTGCGCCTCGTGGCGGAACTCGTCCATGAGGTCGAGGAAGCGGTGCAGGTTGATGTCGTCGAGGGCCGCCTCGACCTCGTCCATCAAGTAGAAGGGCGACGGGCGGCTCCTGAACACGGCGAACAGGTAGGCGAGAGCGACGAGCGAACGTTCGCCTCCCGACAGCAGGGAGAGCCGGCGCACGTTGCGCCCGGCTGGCCGCGCCTCGATCTCGACGCCGGTGCTGAGGAGGTCGCTCGGGTCCACGAGGCTCAGACGGCCCGTCCCACCAGGGAACAAGGTCGTAAAGAGCACTTCGAAATGCCGTGCCACGTCGGCGAAGGCCTCCGTGAAGCCGTTCACGATCTCCTCGTCCACCGCCCTCACGACCCGGGCGAGCTCCCGACGGGCGGCCCGGACGTCGTCGAGCTGGCCGGCGAGGAAGCGGTCCCGCTCCTCCAACGCCGCCAGCTCCTCGAGGGCAAGGGGGTTGACGGGACCGAGCATGCGCAGCTCCCGGTCGAGCTCCCGCAGCCGGGCGACAGCAGGCGTGCCAGGAGGCAGCTCGGGGCATTCCGCTGTCATCGCCTCTGCGGGCTCCGTCTCGAGATCGTTGCGCAGCGTTTCCACGGCTGACTCCAGGCGGACCCGCAGCTCGGCGAGCTCAAGCTCCACGCGCTGGAACTGCTCGCGGACGGCGGCAAGGTCGCGCTCGGCGGCAGCACGAGCACCTCGGCCTTCCGTCAGCCGGCGCGTGATGGACGCGACCGCAGCGTCGTGAGCGGCGCGGCGCGCTCTCAAGGAGGCGAGGATGCCGGCGGTCTCCCCTCGGGCTTCCTCGACCGACTCGGCCAGCCGCCCGAGCGCCCGGGTGGCTGTCTCGAGGCCCTCGCGACGCGAAGCCGCCTCTGCACGCGCCGTCTCGTAACCGGACAGCCGGGCGTCGATCTGGCGCCGGCGCTCGGTCAGCATGTTGCGACGCTCCTCGAGGGAGGCCGACTGCACCTCCCACTCGGCACGACGGGCAGCCAGCGATCGCGCCAACCCGTCCAGGTGGTGGCGCTCCGACGCAGCGGCCTCGGTCACATCGGCGACGTCCCTCGCGAGCCGCTCGGCACGGTCGAGCTCCGACTCACGCTCCTCGAGACTGGCACCGAGCTCTGCGACTCGCAGACGGCACTCGGCGAGCGCTCCGGATGCGAGCGGTGCCTGAGCACCGACGAGCTGCAACCTGTTCGCCATCTCCGCTCGCTGCGTCTTCGCCTGGCGCTCCTCGGCTGCCGCCGTCGCGAACGTGCGACCATGCTCCGACGCCGCCGCCCGCGCCCGTGAGTAGTCCTGGCGAGCCGCTTCGGCCAAGGCCCGAGCCTCGGTGGCCTCGCTCTCGGCGAGCACGGCATCGAGCCGGACGACCTCCAGGGCGGCCTTGGTCGCCCCGGCGCGGCCGGCCCCGAGGCGCCACTCGTCAGCCGAGAAACGGTCCCCTTCCAGCGTGACGACGACCGTGCCCGCCGGCAGCGTCTCGGCGAGGTCGAGCGCGACGCTGAGGTCACCTCGGCACAGCACGACGCCGGCGAGCAGCCGGTCGAGCAGCGGTGCGACACCAGGATGGGTCGCACGGGCACACGAAGCCAGCAACTCGGTGCCGGCCGGAATCGGGACGGCCGGAATCGGGACGGGCGCCGGAGCCGGCGCAGATCCCGGCTCGGCCCGCACGACCGAGCCGTCGATGCCGCAGGAGCGAAGGTGCTCGATGGCACCGCGGGCCGCCGCTGAGCCCTCCACCACGACGGCGCCGAGGGCGTCGGAGACGCCGGCCTCGAAGGCCAGTTCACAACCCGCGTCGAGCTCCACGACGTCAAGAAGGGTGCCGAGGACACCGGGCCTGCCGGCGAGATGCT
>JBEKMC010000134.1:0-8167 GCA_050008715.1 Acidimicrobiales bacterium
GTCGCCCGCGTCGAGGGACGTACCTACGTCGCTCCCGCCAAGCAGGAGGACGCCGGCCCGACGAACAACTGGATCGACCCACACGAGCTGCGCGACACGCTCGCGGGACTGTTCGACGGTTGCATGCGCGGTCGCACGATGTACGTCGTCCCGTTCTGCATGGGACCGCTGGAGTCCCCCATCGCCGAGGTCGGAATCGAGATCACGGACTCGCCCTACGTCGCCGTGAGCCTGCGGATCATGACTCGCATGGGCCGCGGCGCTCTCGAAGTCGTCGGCGACGACGGCGAGTTCGTGCCGTGCGTGCACTCCGTCGGAGTTCCCCTCGTCGACGGCAACGAGGACTCGGCGTGGCCGTGCAACCCTGAAGATCTCCACGTCGCCCACTTCCCCGAGACGCGGGAGATCTGGTCGTTCGGATCGGGCTACGGCGGCAACGCCCTCCTCGGCAAGAAGTGCTTCGCCCTCCGCATCGCCTCGGTGATGGCCCGCGACGCCGGGTGGCTCGCCGAGCACATGCTCATCCTCAAGCTCACGTCGCCCGTTGGCGACGTCCGCTACGTGACCGGCGCCTTTCCTTCCGCCTGCGGCAAGACGAACCTCGCCATGCTCATCCCGACGATGCCCGGCTGGAAGGTCGAGACGATCGGCGACGACATCTGCTGGATGAAGATCGGACCGGACGGGACGCTGCGTGCGATCAACCCTGAGGCTGGTTTCTTCGGGGTGGCGCCGGGGACGAACATGGTGACGAACCCGAACGCCGTCCTCACCCTTGCGGCGAACTGCATCTTCACCAATACCGCCCTCACCGACGACGGCGACACCTGGTGGGAGGGCCTCACCCGTGAGCCGCCCGCTCACTGCACCGACTGGACCGGGGCGGAATGGACGCCGGCGAGCGGCAGGCCGGCCGCCCACCCGAATTCCCGCTTCACGGCGCCCGCCAGCCAGGATCCGGCAATCGCCCCGGAGTGGGAGGACCCGGCGGGCGTGCCGATCTCGGCGATCATGTTCGGCGGTCGGCGTGCCTCGGTCGTCCCTCTCGTGCACGAAGCCTTCGACTGGGACCACGGGGTGTTCCTCGGCTCGATCATGGCCTCGGAGACGACGGCGGCCGCCGCCGGGGCCGTCGGGCACCTCCGCCGGGATCCCTTCGCCATGCTCCCGTTCTGCGGCTACAACATGGCCGACTACTTCGCCCACTGGCTGTCGTTCAAGGGCCGCATGGACACCGACAAGCTCCCGCGGATCTTCTACGTGAACTGGTTCCGGAAGTCGGAGGACGGTCGCTGGTTGTGGCCGGGTTTCGGGGAGAACTCCCGCGTGCTCGAGTGGATCTTCGAGCGTTGCGCCGGCGAGGGCGAGGCCGTTGCAACGCCGATCGGCTACCTGCCCGCGCCGGGCGCCATCTCCACCGTTGGCCTCGACGTCTCCGAACAGGACATGGCCGAGCTGCTGCGGGTCGACGCGGACGAATGGCGCGCCGAAGTCCCGGACATCGCACACCATTTCGCCCAGTTCGGCGACCGGCTGCCACCGGAGCTGGCGGCGCAGCTCGACGGCCTGCGGGAACGCTTGGCCTGAGCGGCACGCTGGCGCCTAGCGCTGGGTCAATTCCCCCCGCACGAACGTGTGCCGCATCGAATAGTGGAAGGCGGCGGCGATAGCGCAGGCCGCCGCGATGAGGATGTCGCCGGAGGCGAACTTGAACGACACGAGGACGGCGATGAGGGCGCTCACCACCCAGCAGAGCTGCAGCTGGGTCTCGAAACGGGCGAAAGCCCTCCCGAGCGCCGCCGGCGGCACATAGGTCTGCGCGATCGAGTCGAACGCCGGCTTGGCGCCGGTGCTCGCCAGGCCCACGACGAAGGCGAGTATCGGCTGCACGCCTCGGCCCCCGACGATCCCCACGACGACACCGACGACGGTCGTGAGCACGAGCGCGGCGAGGATGATCTGCTGCTCCGACAGGCGGCGGCGTATCGACGGCACGGCCATCGACCCGACGAGGCCCCCGAGGCCGCTCGACAGCAGGATGAAGCCGTACCACCACGTGGCGGCGTTCTCGTGCTTCAGCGCAAAAGCAAGGAAGAACGTGAGGAAGCCCATCGTCCCCCGCAGCACCGACATGGCGCCGAGGGCGATCATGACCTCGGGGGCGATCAGGGCGAGACCGAGCCGGCGCCGCTCGCCGGCGATGTCGATCCGTGGCGGTCGCGCTTGGCGGCCGGACTTGCTGCGATAGATGAGGCCTCCGGGCCGCCCGGTCGATCCCGGATGCTGCGGCAGCGGCAGGGCGGCGGGAACGGCGGGTCCGAGGAGGGGACGGCCGTCGTCGTGCACCCCCATCGACTGCGGAGGCGAGGGGACGGTGTCGGACTTCGGCAGGCGGATCGCCGCGGCGGCGTCGCCGACGAAGACGAGAAACGTGAAGCGCAGCACCCAAGGCGCTCCCGCCTGCAGCAGCGCCAGGCCGAAGGGCGAGGCCGCGAAGCCCCCCAAGGCGGCCAGCACGGCCAGCTTGGCGTTGGCGCTTGCGAGGTCGTCGCCGCGCTCGGTCATCGACGGCACGAGCGCCGCCTTGCCGACGAGGTACAGCTTCGAGAGGACGAGGATCCCGAAGGCCTCCGGGAAGAGCCAGAGGCTGTGCAGATCCCGCGACATGAACAGGGTGAGGACGGCGCTGCCCCCGCTCGCGAAGCCGATTGCGGCGCGCCGGGCGGTGACGCCCCGGTCGAGGAGGGGGCTCAGCATCGGCGAGACGATGGCGAACGGTGCGATGGAGAGGAGAAGGTAGAGCAGGACCTTTCGGTCCGACTCGGTGACGCTCACCGAGAAGAAGAGCGATCCCGCCAGCGAGATCGTCACGAGCGTCGTGCCGGCGGAGAACAGGGTGTGCACGAGCGCCAGCCGCCCGAAGGGATGGTCCTGGTCGAACAATCCCGCGACGGCATCGCGTAGCTGACGAGTCAGTCGCGCCACACGTCCCGGGATCGACATCTGGTCCATGGTAGGGGCATGGTGGGCTCCGTCCGAGGCGACTACGCTGCGGCCGTAGCAATACGACAAGGAGGTCGCTGTGTCAGTTCGGGCATACGTCCTGATCCAGACCGAGGTGGGCAAGGCTGCGTCGGTGGCGACGAAAGTCTCCGAGATTCCGGGCGTGCTGCTCGCCGACGACGTGACCGGGCCCTACGACGTGATCGTGCAAGCGGAGGCCGACTCGGTCGACGAGCTCGGCAAGATGGTCGTGAGCCGCGTGCAGCTGATCGAAGGGATCACGCGCACGCTCACCTGCCCTGTGGTGCATCTGTAGCGCCGCCGGGACGAGCAGCTTCTCAGGCTGTCGCAGCGTCCTCGCGGTATCCGGCGTAGCCGGTGTCCTCCAGCTCGCTGGCCAGCTCTGGGCCGCCGGAACGGACGATGCGGCCTTGTGACAGCACGTGGACGACGTCCGGTCGCAGCTCGTCGAGCAGCCGGCGGTAGTGGGTGATGGCGATCACGCCCAATGGGGGGTCGTTCTCCAGCCGGGCCCGTTCGATCCGCCGCGCCACGGTGGAGAGCGCATCGACGTCGAGGCCGGAGTCGAGCTCGTCGAGGACGGCAAAGCGCGGGTGGAGGAGGGCGAGTTGGAGGGTCTCGTTGCGTTTCTTCTCGCCGCCGGAGAGGTCCACGTTCATGTGGCGCGCCAGCATCTCGGCGTTCGTGCCGAGCGCCGTCGCCTCGACCGACAGGTCGGCTGCGAGCGTGGCGCCCGCCGGCCTGCCCATGGCCGACAGGGCCTCGCGAAGTACGTCGAGGACCGGGACGCCCGGAACCTCGATCGGGTATTGGAACGCCAGGAACAAGCCCGCCTTGGCTCGATCGGCGGGCTCGAGGCCGAGCAACTCGAGGCCGTCGATCGTCACGCTCCCGCCCGTGATCTCGTAGCCGGGGCGTCCCATGAGGGCATGCGCGAGCGTGCTCTTGCCCGACCCGTTCGGCCCCATGACCGCATGGATCTCGCCGCTCTCCACCCGCAGCTCGACGCCACGCAGGATCTCGCGCCCGGCCACCGCCACGTGCAGCGACCGGATCTCGAGCGTGCTCACGGCAGCTCCACGAAGACGTCGCCGTCGACGACCTCGACCGCGAGCACGGTGATCGGCTTCATGGCCGGCAGGCTCTGCGGTTCCCCGTCGAGGAGCGAGAACGTGCTCCCGTGACGGACGCACTCGATCTCGCACACGTCGGCGAACACCTCGCCTTGCGAGAGGGGGTAGTCCTCATGGCTGCAGTTGTCGACGACGGCATGCAGTCCGCCGTCGCAGTTGGCGACCGCGATGGCGGGCGCGCCGCCGGGCTCGAAACGCCGCACAGCGCCCAACGCCACGTCGTCGGACCGGCACACCAGGATGCGCGTCACGACGTCACCGCCTGGACGCGCTCGGCGATCCGCCCGAGGACGAGCTCGCCGACGCGCGGGTTCACGCGGTCGAACAGCTCCGAGAAGAAACCCAACAGGATCAACCGCTCCGCCACCGCCCTCGGCACGCCCCGCGACTCGAGGTAGAACCGCTGCTCCTCGTCGACCGGACCGACGGCGGAGGCATGAGAGCAACGCACGTCGTTCTCCTGGATGTCGAGGTTCGGCACCGAGTCGGCATGAGCACCGTCGGAGAGCACGAGGTTCCGGTTCGTCTGGAAGGCGTTGGCGCCCTTCGCCCCGTGGCGCATTCGGATGAGGCCGTTGTAGACCGAGCGTGACGTGCCGGCGACCGCCCCTTTGAACACGAGGTCGCTCTTGGTGCGCGGCGCGGCGTGTTCCTGCAGCGTGTGGAAGTCGTGCATCTGGTCGCCGTCGCCGAAGAATGCGGCGAGCAGCTCCGTAGAACCGCCCTGGCCAGTGAGGACCGAGTCGGTCTGCACGCGTGCGTAGCCACCCCCGAGCGAGGCCTGAAAGCTCCGCAACGTCGAGTCCCGCCCCGCCGTGGCGGCAAGGCGGGCGACCTGCCAGGCGTTGCGACCGAGGTGCTGCACGAGATCGTGCGAGAGCCGCGCCCCGTCGCAGGCCGACAGCTCGACGGTCGGGAGCACGAGGATGGGCTCGACACCGTCAGGCGACACGAGCAGCTCGATGACGGTCGCCTCGGCATTCTCGCCGAGGTACACGAGCGTGCGAGGGAAGACGGCGCCCATCGGTGCGCCGGCACCACCCTGGGAGCCGGCATCGCCCTGGCCGCCGGCATCACCCTGGCCGCCGGCAGCACCCTGGCCGATGGCACCACCCTGGCCGCCGGCAGCACCCTGGCCGATCGTGTGCACGACGAAGACCGGGCTCGACAGCGCCACGCCCGCCGGCACCCATAACATGACGGCGTCGGGCGCGAAGGCGTCGGCGAGGGCGCCGAATCCGTCGACTTCCGAGACCGGGAAGGCACCGACGACCGAGCCGAGGAGCCCCTCGGCATCAGGATCGAGCGAAGCCGCACCGAGCCGCACGCCGCTCGAGGCGGCGTTCTCGGCGAGCTCGGTCGAGACGGGGAATCCGTCACTCGTGACGACGAGGCCGGCTCGCTCGGGAAAGCCGTCGAGGAAGTCCTGGACCATCGGCTCGAGCGGCGTCGCGTCGGCAGCCCCGGCCGCAACGACCGGACAGAAGCGCTCGAGGCCGATCTGGCCGATGCGGCTGTAGCGCCAGGCGTCCTCGTCGCCGGTGGGCATCGGCGCATGTTCGAAGACCCCGAGCGCCTGGCTGCGCCGACGTGCCAGCCAGCTCGGGCCTCCGAGTCGTTCGGCGACTGCCGCGCTGAACGCGCTCAGATGCTGTCCAGTGGTGCTCAGGGCGGGAATGCTCCTCGGTCGACAACCTGCGGCGACGAATGCTAACGGGCAGCCTCAGCGGCCGAACCGCCGCCACCACCACCCCGGGTCGCGGGCATGGGCGTGGAAATGGTCGGGAATCTGCCGCATGACCCGGTCCACGGAGAATCCGCCGGGACCGAAGCGCTCGCCCGCCACGTGTTCCAGCGCCGCGATCATGTGCTCCACGTCGGCTTCGGGCGGGATGGCGCCGTGCCGGCGCCACACGACCATCGGGACGTCGCACACTTCGCAGTCGGCAACCCAGCAGACGTCGTCCTCGTGGTGCCAGGGTGTGATCCGGGCCGCCTCGCACAAGTCGCACCCGCCCACAGCACCACGCTAGTTGCGGCGGCAGAGCCGCTCGGGCAGGCGGCGCACTACGGTTCGTGTCCGTGACAGATCATGACGAACAGCAAGTACCGTCGGTCCTCACCCTCGAGCGGGACGGTCACGTGACGACCGTCTTCCTCGACCGGCCGGAGAAGCGCAACGCCATGGGCATGCCCTTCTTCGCCCAGCTGCCGGACGTCATGGCCGAGCTGGGCAGGGACGAGGGCGTGCGTGCCGTCGTCGTTGCGGCACGAGGGCCGGCATTCTCCGTCGGGCTCGACTTGACGGCGCTCGCGAGCGTCGGAGGCGCCCGCGGGGACGGGGACCGGCCGTCGCAGGCGACGATCGCACGGCGGGTGCATGCCGACGTCCTCCGCCTGCAGGCATCGATCAGCTCGGTGGCCGAGTGCCCGAAGCCGGTGATCGCGGCCATTCACGGCTGGTGCATCGGCGGCGGCGTCGACCTCACGTCTGCCTGCGACATCCGCCTCTGCTCAGCCGATGCCACCTTCTCGGTGCGCGAGACACGCATGGCGATGGTGGCCGACATCGGCAGTCTGCAGCGCCTCCCCGAGCTCATGGCCGCCGGCTACGTCGCCGAGCTCGCCTACACCGGCAAGGACATCGACGCCGTGAGGGCAGAGCGGATGGGTTTCGTGAATGCCGTGCTGAGCGACCAGCAGGCCACGCTCCAGGCCGCCCAGGAGATGGCCGCCGAGATCGCTGCCAACTCACCCCTTGCCGTACAGGGCACGAAGGCCGTGCTCGCCGAAGCCAGGCGGGCGCGCGTGGAGGCAGGCCTGCGATTCGTGGCGGCGTGGAATGCCGGGCAGTTGCGGTCGGACGACCTCAGCGAAGCGGTCTCGGCCTTCTTCGAGCGACGGCCTCCCAAGTTCAGCGGCGGCTGAGGACTCTGGCCCACTTCCTTCCGGCCCACTTCCTTCCGGCCCACTTCCTTCGGCCTACTTCTTTCGGGCTACTTCTTCCGGCGTCGCAGGAAACCTTTGCCCTTCGCCGCCTGCTGGCGCGCCCGCGCCTCTGCGAGCGCGCTCGGGGCGGCCTGCTCGACGACGAGCTCGGCTGCATCGAGCAGCGAGGCGATCTCGGTGCCCTCCATCTCCGGCTCTTCCTCGAGTTTCGGCTCGACCAGCTTGCCGTGCGTCCAGCCGGCGTCGGCGAGGCGGCGCTCGTAGCACAGGCAGTTCTCCGGGCAGCGCCATGGAGCCTCTGGGGCGAGATCGAGAACGCAGAAGCGCGCCACCTCTCCGGACGCGTACGTCCGGGACTGAAAGTGCTTGCACTCTTCTCGCATCGGCATGGTGCCGCCTAGCTCAGCCGACGGAGCCGTCCATCTGCAATTCGATCAACCGGCTCCACTCCACCGCGTACTCCATGGGAAGCGTCCGGGTCACCGGCTCGATGAAACCGTTGACGATCATGCCCATGGCCTGGGTCTCCGAGAGCCCACGGCTCATCAGGTAGAAGAGCTGGTCGTCGCCCACCTTCGACACAGTCGCCTCGTGGCCGATCTGGGCGTCGCGCTCGTACACCTCGATGTAGGGCTTCGTCTCGGAGACGGAGCGCTCGTCGAGGATGAGGGCGTCGCAGCGCACGAAGGCCTTCGAGTGCTTGGCACCTTCGTCCACGTGCACCTTGCCGCGGTAGGTGGCGTTGCCGCCATCCTTCGAGATCGACTTCGAGATGATCGTCGACGTCGTCTCGGGGGCGCCGTGGTACATCTTGGCCCCGGTGTCCTGTTGCTGGCCTGCTCCGGCGTAGGCGACGGAGAGAACCTCACCGGACGCCTTCGGCCCCATGAGGTACACGGAGGGGTACTTCATCGTGAGGCGCGAGCCGATGTTGCCGTCGATCCACTCGACATGCGCTTCGGCCTCTGCGCGGGCGCGCTTGGTCACGAGGTTGTAGACGTTCGACGACCAATTCTGGATCGTCGTGTACGTGATGCGGCTCCCGGGGAGGGCGACGAGCT
>JBEKMC010000135.1:0-8167 GCA_050008715.1 Acidimicrobiales bacterium
GCCGCCGCCGTGTTCGTCTCGTTCGTCTACCTGATCTCCAATGGCGCGCTCGACTGGGGACCGATCAAGCGCGTCAAGCCCATGATCTCCGACACCATCCGCACGACCGCCTCGACGGTGCGGCGGGTGCCCCCGCCCGCTGGGCCAGGAAGCACCACGACCGCTCCCCGGCGTGACATCGACGTCCCTGCCGCCGCCGGCTCCGGCGGCGAGGCCGCCTGAGGAGTCGAGGGCACCATGGGACTGCAGGACCTGCAGCACAACTTCCTCACCGGCCAGCTGGAGGATCTCGTCAAATGGGCGAGGCGGTCGAGCGTGTGGCCGGCGACCTTCGGCCTCGCCTGCTGTGCCATCGAGATGATGGCGGCGGGAGCGGCTGACTTCGACCTCGCGCGCTTCGGCATGGAGGTGTTCCGGGCCTCCCCGAGACAAGCCGATCTCATGATCGTCGCCGGCCGCGTGTCCCAGAAGATGGCCCCGGTGCTCCGCCACGTCTACGACCAGATGGTCGAGCCGAAGTGGGTCATCTCGATGGGCGTGTGCGCGTCGTCCGGCGGCATGTTCAACAACTACGCCATCGTGCAGGGCGTCGATCAGATCGTCCCGGTGGACGTGTACGCACCTGGGTGCCCGCCGAGCCCGCAGACGCTCATCCACGCCATCTTGACGCTGCACGAGACCATCCGTACCGGCGAGTTGACTCGCCGGCCGGAGGCCGGCATCGGCGAGGGCATCCGAGTGTCCGAACCGGTTCCCGGATGGGTCCAGCCGCAAGCATCGCCCGTTCACCTGGGAACGCCGCGGTGAGCACCGAGACGGCGGTCAGCGGCAACCCGGCTGGCGGCAACCCGGTCAGCGGCAACCCGGCTGGCGGCAACCCGACCTCCGGCAGCCCGACGCTCGCCGAGCCGGCGCCGGACGCCATCGCGAGCGGGGACGCGGACCTCCTCGCGCTGCCCGCCCTCGCCGGCGTGCCTTCCACCGCAGCGCAGGGCCAGCGCGTGCTCTATCCGACACGCGAGTCCTATGTCGAGGTGGTCGATGCCCTGCGAGAGGCAGGTTTTGCGCTCTGCTCGGACTTGTGCGCGGTCGACTACCTCCAGCATCTCGCCCGGCAGCTGCCCGAGTCCGTCGAGCCGGAGCGTTTCGAGGTGGTCGTCAACCTGACGTCGGTCACGCGGGCCCAACGGATGCGCATCCGCGTACAGGTACCCGAAGGAGATCCTCGGCTGCCGACGTTGTTCGGCGTCTACACGGGCACCGAGGCGATGGAGCGGGAGGCCTACGACATGTACGGGATCGTCTTCGACGACCACCCGGACCTGACTCGGATCCTCCTGCCGGACGACTGGGAGGGTCACCCGCTGCGCAAGGACTACAGCGTCGGCCGTGTCCCCGTCCAGTTCAAGGACGCCCCAGGTCCGCGATGACCGAAGCGACCGAAGCCGTCACCCCATCTGACGTCCAGCCGCCCGTTACCACCCGACGAACCTTCGAGCGGCCCGAGCACGACGCAGCCGTCCTTCGCTTTCCCGAGGGGCTCGTCCTCGACCCGAACGACATCGACGTCGAGTTCGGCGAAGACGAGACGATGATCATCAACATGGGGCCGCAGCACCCGTCCACCCACGGGGTGCTGCGGATCATGATGGAGCTCGAAGGCGAGACCGTACTGCGCTCCAAGCCGGTCATCGGGTACCTCCACACCGGCATGGAGAAGACCGGCGAGCAGCTCACCTATGTGCAGGGGGCGACGAACGTCACCCGTATGGACTACCTCTCTCCGCTGCACAACGAGCTCGTGTACGCCCTTGCCACCGAGGAGCTCCTCGGCATCGAGATCCCGCCGCGGGCGACCTGGATCCGCATGCTCATGTGCGAGCTCAACCGGATCTCGTCCCACGTCATGTGGACGGCTACGAACGGGATGGACCTCGCCTCCACGTCGATGATGATCTACGGCTTCCGGGAGCGGGAGATGATCCTCACGTTCTTCGAGAAGACGACCGGCTTGCGGATGAACCACGACTACATCCGGCCCGGCGGTGTGGCGGCGGACCTGCCCGACGGTTGGGAGGACGACGTCTCGGCGATCATCGACACGATTCCCGGTCGCGTCGACGAGTACGACGAGCTGCTCACCGGTCAGCCGATCTTCCGCGAGCGGTGCGAAGGCGTCGGCATCATCACCCCCGAGGTCGCCCTCGCCCTCGGGGCGACCGGCCCCATCCTGCGCGCCTCCGGTGTCCCGTGGGATCTCCGCCAGGCGATGCCCTACCTCTACTACGACCAAGTCGACTTCGACGTGATCGCCGGCACGGTCGGCGACACCTTCGACCGTTATGCCGTACGACTGAACGAGATCCGCGAGTCGTGCCGGATCGTCGCCCAGATCCTCGAGAAACTCCCCCCCGGCGACTACCGCTCCCAGGACAAGAAGGTCACGCCTCCTCCCCGGGCGCGGATCGACGAGTCCATGGAAGCCTTGATCCACCACTTCAAGATCTTCACCCGTGGCTTCGAGGTCCCCGCCGGCGAGGTGTACACGGCCGTCGAGTCGCCTCGGGGCGAGCTCGGTTGCTACCTCGTGTCCGACGGCACCAACAAGCCGTACCGGCTGCACGTCCGCGCACCCAGCTTCGTCAACCTGCAGGCCCTTCCCGCTCTGCTGCGCGGCGGGCTCATCGCCGACGCCATCGCCATTATCTCCTCGGTCGACCCGGTCATGGGGGAGGTGGACCGCTGATGCTCGGTGGCCTCAGTTCCGAGAACCTCACGCGAGCCGAGGCAATCGTCGCGCTCTACCCCGAGCGCCGCTCGGCCCTGATCCCCCTGTGCCATCTCGCCCAGTCCGAGCATGGGTACCTGACGAGCGAGTCCATGGAGGACATCGCCAAGCTCGTGGGTTGCTCGCCGGCGGAGGTGCGGGGCACAGCCAGCTTCTACGACATGCTCCACATCGAGCCCGTCGGCCGTTATGTCTTCGCCGTCTGCACGAACATCGCCTGCATGCTCGCCGGCGCCTACGAGGTCCTGTCTCACGCCGAGCAGCGCCTCGGCATACGGGTCGGGCAGACGACGCACGACCAGATGTTCACGCTTGAAGAGGCCGAATGCCTCGGGGGCTGTGACAAGGCGGTCTGTGTGCAAGTGAACCATCGTTTCGTCGGGCCGATCGACGAGCAGGGCTTCGACCAGCTTGCCGACGACCTCGCGGCCGGCCGGCTGGCTGACACCGTGCCGCCGCACGGCGTCCTCAACCGGGTGAGCCGTGTCGTCGCGCTGCCCGCAAAGGCGGCCAAAGCGGCCAAGGCGTCCACGGCCACCGCAGAGGCCGGAGGTCCGCAGGCGGCGCCGGCCCAGGGTCCGCAGGCAGCGCCGGCCCAGGGTCCGCAGGCAGCGCCGGCACAGACGGGGAGCGGCGCGTGATCACCGAGCATCCCCGAATCACGACCGCCCGTATGGCATACGAGGACTCCTACACGCTCGAGCGGTTCCTCGCCACGGGTGGCTACGACGGCCTCCGCAAAGCCCTCTCGATGCCACCGGCGAAGGTGCAGGAGGAGGTCAACGTGGCCAGCCTTCTCGGACGCGGCGGCGCCGGATTCCCAGCCGGGCGCAAGTGGTCGATGCGACGGCCGGCTCCGACCACTTATCTCGTCGTCAACGGCGACGAGAGCGAGCCCGCCACGTTCAAGGACCACATGCTCATCGAAGGTGATCCCCACCAGATCATCGAAGGCGCCATCATCGCCGCCTACGCCATCGGCGCCGCCGCCGCCTTCCTCTTCTGCCGCGGTGAGTTCGCGCTCGGCTACGAGCGGCTGCTGCAGGCGTGCAACGAGGCCTACGAGCACGGGGCGCTCGGTGCGGACATCTTCGGCTCGGGTTTCTCTCTCGATCTCGTCATCCATCCCGGCGCCGGCGCCTACATCTGCGGCGACGAGACGGGCCTCCTCGAGAGCCTCGAGGGCAAGCGCGGGTTCCCCCGCATCAAGCCCCCGTACTTCCCGGCAGCCATCGGCCTGTACGGCGAACCGACGATCGTGAACAACGTCGAGACGATGGCGAACCTGCCATGGATCATCTTGAACGGCGGGGAGGCATTCGCCGCCCTCGGGCAGGGCTCCTCGGCCGGCACCCGTGTGTTCGCACTTTCGGGGCACGTGGAGCACCCCGGCTGGTACGAGATCGAGATGTCGAAGACGACCTTCCGCGACCTCATCTACGACCCGAGCCTCGGCGGCGGCGTTCGGGACGGGCGTGAGCTGAAGATGTTCATCCCCGGTGGTGCCTCGGCGCCCTGGTTCTTCCCCGAGCACCTCGACATCGGGCTCGACCAGGAGGCCGTCGGGAAGGCCGGATCCATGCTCGGCTCCGGTTCGGTCGTCGTCATGGACGAGACGACGTGCGCGGTGCGGGCGGCGTGGCGGATCACTCGTTTCTTCGCCCGTGAGTCCTGTGGCCAGTGCACGCCCTGCCGCGAGGGCAGCGGCTGGGCGGAGAAAGTCCTTCGCCGGATCGAGGACGGCTACGGGCGCGAAGAGGATCTCGACCTCTTGATGGACATGTGCGACAACATCGCACCCGGGCTCGGCTGGCCACCCAAGCAGACGACCATCTGCCCGCTCGGCCCTTCCATCCCCTCTCCCATCGTCTCGGGCATCAACCGCTTTCGCGACGAGTACCTCCTGCACGTGAAAGAGGGTGGCTGCCCGCTGCCGCCGCACGAGGTGCGACGTGGTTGAGATCACGCTCGACGGGCGCTCGGTCCAGGCAACCGATGGCGAGCTCATCATCGAGGCTGCCGAGCGCGCCGGCGTCTACATCCCGCGCTTTTGCTACCACCCGCGGATGGCACCCGTCGGGATGTGCCGGATGTGCCTCGTCGAAGTGTCCGGTCCCCGCGGGGCCACTTTGCAGCCCGCCTGTTTCATGCCGGTCGTCGAAGGCCAGGAGATCTCGACGACCGCTCCGGCCGCGCTGAAGGCCCAAGAAGGTGTGCTCGAGTTCCTCCTCGTCAACCACCCGCTCGACTGCCCTGTGTGCGACAAGGGCGGCGAGTGCCCGCTACAGGACCAGGCCGTCTCCTGCGGCCCGGGCGAGAGCCGCTTCGTCGAGGAGAAACGCCACTGGGCCAAACCCATCGCCCTCGGCCCCCTCACGCTCCTCGACCGAGAGCGCTGTATCCAGTGCGCCCGCTGCACCCGATTCGCCGAGGAGATCGCCGGCGAGCCACTCATCGACTTCTACTCCCGGGGCGACCGCATCGAGGTGGCCGTGTTTCCCGAGCACCCGTTCACGTCGTACTTCAGCGGCAACACGGTCCAGATTTGCCCCGTCGGAGCGCTCACGTCCGTGCCCTATCGGTTCAAGTCGCGGCCGTGGGACCTCGAGCAGGTCGAGACGACGTGCACCTATTGCGCCGTCGGGTGCCGGGTGGCTGCCCAGTCGTCCGCCGGAGCGCTCGTGCGCTACCTCGGCATCGATTCCGACCCGGTGAACCAGAGCTGGCTGTGCGACCGCGGCCGGTACGGCTACGAGGCCACGAGCAGCCCGGACCGTTTGACGACGCCGCTTCTGCGGCGTGACGGCGAGCTCGTCCCGGTGGGATGGAACGAGGCATTGCGGGCCGTTGCGGAGCGTCTCGGGCACGTGCCCGGCGACACGGTCGGCATCATCGGTGGTGCCAGGCTGGCCAACGAGGACGCCTATGCGTGGTCCAAGCTCGCCCGGAGCGTCATCGGCACCGACAACGTCGACGCCCAGCTCGCCGATGGCCTTCCCGCCGAGCTCGTCTGCTCGCTCCCGCGGGCGACCATCGAGGAGGCCTGCACCGCGAAGGCTGTGATCGTGCTCGCCGGAGATCTGCGGGAAGACCTGCCGGTACTGCACCTCCGCTTGCGGGCGGCAGCCGCCAACGACGGTCTCGTCATCATCGACTGCTCGCCGGTGCCGACGGCGCTCGACGAGGTCGCCACGGCGTCCCTGCTGTACCGACCAGGCGAGAGTGTCTCGCTCGCCCGCGGCCTCGCCGGCGCCTCGGTCGCCGACGTGCCGGGCGTCCCCGCCCCGCTGCTCGCTCGAGCCCGCACCGCCCTCGGCGAGGCGCTCGAGTTCGCTTCGGACGGCAGCGGCATCGTCGTGGTTGTCGGTCGTTCCTCGCTCGCCGAGTCGGCCGAGCAGATCGCCGGTGCCGTGGCAGCGCTCGCCGAGGCGTGGCCGGGGGCTCGTTTCCTTCCCGCCATGCGCCGGGCAAACGTGCTCGGCGCCCTCGACATGGGTCTTGCCCCCGGCATCCTCCCCGGTCGCGTCCGCCTCGACGAGGGAGCCGCCTGGTACACGGCCGCGTGGGGAAGTGTGCCGGCGACACGCGGACTCGACACAGCCGGGATGCTCGATGCTGCCGTCAACGCCGAGATCGGCACGTTGATCCTGCTCGGCGCCGACCCACTGGCCGATTTCCCCGACCGGAGCCTCGCCAAGCAGGCACTCGAAACGGTGCCGTACCTGGTCGCCATCGACGCCCTCGCGAGCTCGTCGAGCCTGCTGGCCGACGTCGTGCTGCCGGCGGCCATGTCCATCGAGCGGGCGGGATCGACGACGAACATCGAAGGCCGCGTCACCCGCCTCGCCCAGAAGGTCGTGCCGCCCGGGCAGGCCCGAGCTGACTGGATCATCGCCGTCGAGCTCGCCGGCCTGCTCGGGAACGCGACGAGCGATCTCGGCTTCGAGAGCGTCGACGAGATCTGGGAGGAGATCGAGCGCCTGGCGCCGTCTCACCGGGGCTGTCGGCTCAGCGCCCTCCTCGGTGCCGCTGGCGGCGACGGAGTCGTCGTACCCGTCGCGACGACGACGGTGACACCTCGGCGGATCGAGCGGCTCGACCCGATGGCGACGCCCGGCATCACCTCGGTCGGCGAGCAAGGGGCGCCGCTGTACTCCGGCGCCGTGCCCGAACCGGATGCCCTCGGCGATCGCGTCGCCGAACCGGGGGGAGACGGAGCGGCGGGCGCCGGAGCGGAGGGCGAAGAGGACGACGCCGGCGCTGCCGGGGCTGCCGGCGGCAGGGCCGCATCGCCGGCCCCGGCACGGCCGGCGCTCATGACGTTCCGGCCAGGGGACTTCGTCGCTCCGACGTCGCCGCCACCGGACAGCTACGCGTACCGTCTCGTCACCCGGCGGTCGCTGTACGACCAGGGCACCTTGCTGCAAGCCGCCCCATCGCTCGGGTCGCTCGTACCGAGTCAGGCGCTCCGCCTCCGCACGAAGGAGATCGAGCAGCTCGGGGTCCGGCAAGGTGACGACGTTCGCGTCCTCTCGCTCAGCGGCGAGCTGATCGTGCCGGTCGTCGCCGACGACGCGTTGCCGGCCGGCGTCGCCGTGCTGCCGTTCGGCGTCGTGCCGGTCGGCCAGGCGAGTGCAGCCGACTTGCTCGACATCTCGGCGGTCGTGTCGCACGTTCGTGTGGAGACGCTCTCGTAATGGGCGATCCACTCTTCTTCCAAGGCGTCGGGCTCGGCGTGTTCATCATCGCCGCCGTGAAGGTCGTCGTCGCCTTCGTCGTGCTGCTCGTCTCGGTCATGTTGATGATCTGGTTCGAGCGCAAGGTCATCTCCGACATGCAGAACCGCATCGGGCCGAACCGCGCCGGCCCCTACGGGATCCTGCAAACGCTCGCCGACGGCATCAAGCTGTTCTTCAAGGAAGATCTGCTGCCGACCGAGGCCGATCGGATCGTGTTCAAGCTGGCGCCCTACCTGGCACTGCTGCCGGCGTTGCTGATCTTCACGATCGTGCCCGTCGGGGGCATCGTCACGATCGCCCACCACACCGTCGAGCTGCAGGTGGCCGACCCGCCCATCGGCATCCTCTTCCTCCTCGCCCTCTCCTCGGCCGCCGTCTACGGCACGATGCTGGCCGGGTGGTCGTCCGGGTCGAAGTACCCCCTCCTCGGCTCCGTGCGGGCGAGCGCCCAGATGATCTCCTACGAGGCGGCCATGGGCCTGTCGATCGTGGCCGTCATCCTCGAGAGCCACTCCCTCTCGACGCGGACGATCGTCGGCGTGCAGGCCTCCAGCATCTGGCACTGGAACGTCTTTCGCACGGGCATCGTCCCGTTCGTGATCTTCGTCGTCGCCGTCACGGCCGAGCTGCAGCGCCCGCC
>JBEKMC010000136.1:0-12353 GCA_050008715.1 Acidimicrobiales bacterium
AGACGGCGGTACTGCCTTCGGTGATGCCGGTCAGGGTGTGGTGACGAGGTGCCCTGAGCCGGCGGGGCGACTACTTCGAGTACAGCTCGACGATGAGCTGCTCCCGAACCTGGGTGTCGATCTGCTCGCGCAACGGCACGGCGAGGACGCGCACGGAGTTCCCGTTGTCGCCGACCTCGAGCCAGGCCGGCGGCCTGCGGTCGATGGTGTCCTGATTGTGCCGGATGACGATGAAGTCGCGGGCCTTCTCGCTCAGCTCGATGACGTCCGACTGCCGCACCCGGTAGCTCGGGATCGTGACCCGCTTGCCGTTGACACGCACGTGACCGTGGCGGACGAACTGGCGGGCCTGGTTGCGGCTCGCTCCCCAGCCGGCGCGGAATGCGATGTTGTCGAGCCGGAGCTCGAGCATCCGCAGCAGGTTCTCGCCGGTGATCCCGCCCTGGCGGTTCGCCTCTTCGTAGGTGTTGGCGAACTGCTGCTCGAGCACGCCGTAGATGCGGCGGGTCTTCTGCTTCTCACGCAGCTGGGTGTTGTACTCCGAGCCCTGGCGAAGACGGTCGCGTCCGTGCTCACCGGGTGGGTTGGGCCGCCGTTCGACGGGACAACGGGCGGTGTCGCACTTGGCGCCCTTCAGGTAGAGCTTGGTCTTGTCACGCCGGCAAAGGCGGCAGACCGGGCCGGTGTATCGGGCCATGGGTGTCTTGACTCCTCGGACTCGACGCTCAGACGCGTCGCCGCTTCTTAGGGCGGCAGCCGTTGTGCGGGATAGGGGTGACGTCTTTGATGCCGACGACTTCGATGCCGACGCTCGACAGCGACCTGATGGCGGTCTCACGGCCGGAGCCGGGACCGCGCACGAGGACGTCGACGCGGCGCACGCCGTGCTCCATGGCTCGTTTGGCGCACTGCTCTGCGGCCATCTGGGCGGCGAAGGGCGTCGACTTGCGAGAGCCCTTGAAGCCGACGTTGCCGGCGGAGGCCCAAGAGAGCACGTTGCCCTCCTGGTCGGTGATCGAGACGATCGTGTTGTTGAACGAGCTCTTGATGTGGGCGACGCCATAAGTGACGTTCTTGCGCTCACGGCGCCTCGGCCTGCGGCCGCCCGGCTTGGTGGTCTTTGCCATCAGTGCTTACGTACCTTCTTCTTGCCGGCGACGGTCTTCTTCGGTCCCTTGCGGGTGCGGGCGTTGGTGTGCGTCCGCTGGCCGTGGACGGGGAGCCCACGGCGGTGGCGGATGCCCTGGTAGCACCCGATCTCCATCTTCCGCTTGATGTCCTGGGCGACATCGCGGCGAAGGTCGCCCTCGACCTTCAGGTTGGCGTCGATGTAGGTGCGCAGCCGGGCGACTTCCTCGTCTGTCAGCTCACGCACCCGCGTGTTGGCGTCGATGCCGGTGGCCGCGCAGACTTCCTTGGACTTCGTACGGCCGACACCGTAGATGTAGGTCAGCGATATCTCGAGCCGCTTCTCGCGGGGGATGTCGACACCGGAGATACGAGCCATCGATCAGCCCTGACGCTGCTTGTGGCGCGGGTTCTCACAGATGACCATGACGACGCCGTGGCGCCGGATCACCTTGCATTTCTCACACATCGCTTTGACGCTCGGTCGCACCTTCACCCTTGCCGTCCTTGTCCCAGGTCTTCGTTCTTCTGCCAGCCGGGCGCAGCGGCGCCGGGCTCTCTGACTGTCGTGTCCTTCTGCCGAGGCACTCCGGCCGAGCCGGCGCCTCTTGGCTGTGACCTACTTGTACTGGCTGTACTGGCCGACTTACTTGTACCGGTAGGTGATCCGACCCCGGTTGAGGTCGTACGGCGTGATCTCCACCTGCACCCGGTCGCCCGGGAGGATTCGGATCCGGTGCATCCGCATCTTCCCCGAGCTGTGGGCCAGTACCTTGTGGCCGTTCTCGAGCTCGACGCGGAACATCGCGTTGGGCAGCGGTTCCACGACCGTGCCTTCGAGCACGATCGCATCCTCCTTGGGCTTTGGCAGGTGACCCTCCAGGGTTCGTCGGTAGTAGCTTTGGCGCGGCAAGCACCCAGCACGTCGGTGGCTTCCGCAAGACCGTGGGCAGCCGCGCCAACACGGTCGCCCTGAGGCGTCCACCAGCATAGCCGCCGGCCGCCAACTCTGCGACCGGGCACCAGCTAGGGGATCGTGAACACCTCGGGACCGTCGTCCGTCACGGCGATCGTGTGCTCGAAGTGGGCAGAGAGGCGGCCGTCGGCGGTCACGACGCTCCAACCGTCGGCGAGCTCGACCGTCTCGGGACCGCCGGCGTTGACCATGGGCTCGATGGCGAACACATGGCCCACCTTGATCCGCGGGCCGGGCGTACCGGGCCAGTAGTTCGGCACCTGCGGCTCCTCGTGCATCTCGGTCCCGATGGCGTGCCCGACGTAATTGCGCACGACGGAGAAACCCGCCGCCTCCGCCACCTCCTGCACCGCCCGCCCGACCTCGTGCAGGCGGTTGCCGTCCCGGAGCTGTTCGATCCCGCGCCACAGGCTCGCCTCGGTGACCTCCATGAGACGACGTGCCTCCGCCGAGACCTCCCCGACGCCGGCGGTGTAGGCGGCGTCACCGTGGTAGCCCTCGATGATCGCCCCACAGTCCACCGAGATGATGTCGCCTTCCTCGAGCACGAGGTCAGAGGGGATGCCGTGCACGATCATGTCGTTGGGCGAGGTGCACACCGTGGCAGGAAACCCGTGGTAGTTCAGGAAATTCGACCGCGCCCCCCGTTGCTCGAGCACCTGGCGGGAGACGGCGTCGATCTGCCGCGTCGTCACTCCCGGCCGGATCACGGCACGTGTCTTCTCGTGGATCTCGGCGACGACTCTGCCCGCCTTGCGCATCTTGGCCAGCTCCTCGGCCTTACGCCTCATGACCCCTGCCCGTTCGCCGGAGCCGCGTCGTCGTCCTTGTCAGCCGCCACCGGCTCCCGCAGGTCGTCCTCCCATGCGTTGGCGCTGGCGGCGACGTCGCCGATGGCCCTCAGCGGGGCGCCGAAGCCTCCCGTCGCCGACCGGTGGTCGTCGACGGCGGCGACGAGGCGGTCGGACACGGCTTCGGGGCTCCCCACACCCGAGATCGACACGAGCTTCTCCGCACGGCGGTACCAGGCGATGAGGGGTTGGGTCTGCTGCTCGTACAAGTCGAGCCGGCGATGGATGGCTGCCTCGGTGTCGTCCTCTCGGTGGATCACCTCGCCACCGCAGGCGTCGCAGATCCAGCCGACCCGGGGCGGGGACACGGTCGAGTAGATCGCCGCGCAGTCCTCGCACACGCGCCGGCTCGCCAGCCGCCGCAGCACGAGCGGGGTCGGCACGACGATGTTCACGGCGAGATCGAGGCTGGCCGGCGAAAGGAGGTCGTCGAGTCCCTCTGCCTGTGCCACCGTGCGCGGGAAGCCGTCGAGCACGAAGCCCCGCGTCCTCGTGTCGTCCTGGTCCAGCCGCTGCGCCACCATCTTGAGCACGACCTCGTCGGGGATCAGCTCGCCGGCGTCCATGTAGCTCTGCGCTTCGAGCCCGAGCTCGGTGCCGGCTTTCGTCTCACCTCGCAACATGTCGCCCGTCGAGATGTGAGGGATGACGTAGTGATGCGACAGGCGCACGCACTGCGTCCCTTTTCCTGCCCCCTGCTTCCCGAGGACGACGAGCCTTCCGCCCGGTATCACTTACTGCAGGAAGCCCTCGTAGTTACGCATCATCAGCTGGCTGTCGATCTGCTTCATCGTCTCGAGGGCCACACCGACGGAGATGAGCAGGGTCGTCCCGAAGAACGGGATCTGCGTGATGTGCACGGTGGCAAGGATTACCGAGGGGAGCAACGCCACGGCGGCGAGGAACAAGCTCCCGGGCAGTGTCAGCCGGTTGAGGATGCGGGAGAGGTAGCGCTCGGTCGGCTTGCCGGGCCGGAACCCGGGGATGTAGCCGCCCTGCTTCTGGATCTGCTCGGCCTGCTGGAAGGGATCGAACGTCACGTGCACGTAGAAGAACGTGAACACGACGATGAGGAACCCGTAGGCGACGAGGTAGGCGCTGTCGGTCCCGCCGGCGAGGTTCGCCTGCACCCAGCTGCGGAACCCGCCCGAGGGGATGACGTTGGAGAGCAGGATCGGGATATAGAGCAGGGAGTTGGCGAAGATGATCGGGATCACGCCGGCGGCGTTGACCTTCATCGGGATATACGTGCTCTGCCCCTGGTAGACGCGGCGGCCCTGCAGTCGTTTGGCGAAGGTGACCGGAATTCGCCGCTGGCCCTGCTCCATGAAGACGATGGCCGTCAGCAGCAGCACGCAGACCACGATGATCATGATCAGGAACGGCCAGCCCTTGTCCTCGTGGATGAACTCGCCGTAGATCGGGATGGCGCTGATCACGTTCGAGAAGATGAGGATCGACATGCCGTTGCCGATGCCTCGCTGGGTGATGAGCTCCCCGAGCCACATGACGAAGGCGGTGCCGGCGGTGAGCACGAGGATCATGAACAGGATGTGCGGGGCGTTGAAGTACTTGTTGTCGATGATCGGCGTCGGCGTGGCGAAGATGTCGCCGGAGTGGAAGAGGAAGACGAGGCCGGCGCTCTGCATGATGGCGAGCGAGACGGTGAGGTAGCGGGTGGCCTGGGTGAGCTTGCGCTGGCCGACCGCTCCCTGCTCGCGCCACTGCATGAACTTCGGGATCACGCCGGTGAGCAGTTGGATGATGATCGACGACGTGATGTAGGGCATGATCCCGAGCCCGAGGACGGCGGCATGGGAAAGGCCCGTGCCCGCGAAGAGGCTCAGGTAACCGAGGATCCCGCCCGACGAGGCGGACTTGTTGATGCTGTGCAGTGCCGTGAAGTCGATTCCCGGGATGGGGATGCTGATCCCAAGCTGGTAGATGGCAATCACCAGGATGGTGAACAGGATCTTGTTCCGCAGGTCTGCGACCCGGACCAGATTGCGCAGGCTTGCGAGCATGCCCTCTCCTCAAGCGTGCCCCGAGCGGGGGCGTCCTTACGAATGCGAGCGCCCCGTGGGGCGCCCCGCAACCCTAGCGGTTGGCGAGGGCGTTTCCCTTGGCAGGCGGACGGCGGTCGCCGAACGGCTTGGCCACGATGGTGACGCTGCCGCCGGCTGCCTCGATGGCGGCTTTGGCGGACTGCGAGAAGGCATGGGCGGACACCCGCACCGAACGTGTCAGCTCTCCCCCACCGAGGACCTTGACGAGGCCTTTGTGGTGAACGATTCCGGCGGCCTTCAGGCTCTCGGGGGTGACCTCGGTCTCCTCGATCGACTCGAGCACGTCGAGATTGACGACGTTGTACTCCACCCGGAACGGGTTGGCGAAGCCGCGCAGCTTCGGGATCCGCTGGGTCAGCGGCAGCTGGCCACCTTCGAAACCCAGCTTGGAATAACCGCGAGCCTTGTCACCCTTCGTGCCACGGCCGGCGGTCTTGCCACCCTTGCCGGCGATACCGCGGGCGACGCGTCGCTTCGACTTATGGGCGCCCGGCGCCGGAGCGAGATCGTGAACCTTCATGAATCCTCTCCTGTCCCGACTTCGGTCACCTCGACGAGGTGAGGGACTCGGGCAATCATGCCCCGGATCTCCGGCCGGTCCGGCAGGACGTTCGACTTGCCGATCCGGCCGAGGCCGAGGGCGCGAAGGGTGCCGCGGTGTTTCGGCTTCTGGCCGATCCCGGACCGGACCTGGGTGACGACGAGATCAGCCATCTCAACCCACGTCCACGGCGGCGGTGGCGCGGCCGAGGCGCCGGCGCTCCTCGTAGGCGCGCAGCACGCCGGCCGGCGTGACTTCCTCCGGCGTCTTGCCACGCAGGCGGGCGATCTCGTCGGGCCGGCGAAGGCTCTTCAGGCCCGCGAACGTGGCATGGGCGACGTTGATGGCGTTCGACGTGCCGAGCGACTTCGCCACGACGTCGCGGATCCCGGCCTTCTCCAGGATGGCCCGGGCAGCACCGCCGGCGATGACACCGGTACCGGGAGCTGCCGGCTTGAGAAGGATGCGCCCGGCACCGGCGCGGCCGATGATCGGGTGCGTGATCGTCGTGCCCGCCAGCGGGACGTCGATCATGTTCTTCTTCGCCTCGTCGATGCCTTTCTGCACCGCCAGGCCGGCTTCCTTCGCCTTGCCGTAGCCGAGCCCGACACGGCCGTTGCCGTCGCCGATGACCATGAGGGCGGTGAAGGAGAAACGCCGACCGCCCTTCACGACCTTCGCCACACGGTTGACCTTGATCGTCTGCTCTTCGTACTGGGCCTCAGCCATTTACAGCTCCAATCCGGCTTCGCGTGCGGCGGCTGCGAGCGCAGCGACCCGACCGTGGTAGCGGGCGCCGCCACGGTCGAAAACGACTTTCGTGATCCCTGCCGCAAGGGCGCGCTCGGCGACGATGCGGCCGACCTCGGCCGCGGCCGTGGCATTGCCGGTCGCCGACGTGCGGAGCGAGGCCTCGACCGTCGAAGCCGCCACGAGCGTCGTGCCGGCACGGTCGTCGATCACCTGGGCGACGATGTGGCGGTTGGACCGGAACACGGCCAGGCGGGGACGCTCCGGAGTGCCGGCGACCTTCTTGCGGACCCGCCGGTGCCGGCGGTCCTTCAGTTCGTGCGTACGGGTCTTCGTGCCCATGACTACTTGGCTGCCTTCCCTGCCTTGCGCCGCACGACTTCACCCACGTAGCGCACGCCCTTGCCCTTGTAGGGCTCGGGCTTGCGGATCTTGCGGATGTCGGCGGCGACTTGGCCAACGAGCTCCTTGTCGATGCCCTTCACGATGATGCGCGTGGGCGCCGGCACTTCGAACGAGATGCCGGGAGGGGCGTCCACGACCACCGGGTGGCTGAAGCCGAGCGCAAGCTCGAGCTGCTCCGGGCTCTTCAACGCAGCCCGGTATCCGACCCCGACGATGTCGAGATCCTTCGTATACCCGGCCGTGACGCCTGTCACCATGTTGGCCACGAGCGATCGCGTGAGGCCGTGGAGGGCCCGGTTGTGGCGCTGGTCGTCCGGGCGCTGCACGAGCAACGTCGAGTCCTCCTGCTGCACCGTGATCTCTCCCGGCAGTACGCGCTCCAGCCGGCCCTGAGGACCCTTCACGACCACGCTGCGCCCGGCGAGGGTGATCTCGACGCCGGGGGGGACGGGGATCGGGTTTCTTCCGATTCGGGACATCAGGACACCTCACCAGACATAACAGAGCACCTCGCCACCGACTTTGCGCTGGCGCGCCTCACGGTCGGTCATGAGCCCCTGGCTCGTCGAGAGCACGGCGACTCCGAGGCCACCGAGCACGCGGGGCAGGCGGTCGGCGCGGACGTAGATGCGCAGGCCGGGCTTCGAGACACGCTTCAGGCCGCCGATGACGCGGGCTCGCTCGCCCGTGTACTTGAGCTGGATCTCGAGCACTCGGCCGGGCCGTGCTGGGTCATCGGCGGCGCTGAAGCCGGCGATGTAGCCTTCGCGCTCGAGGATCACGGCCAGGGCTTCTTTCAACTTCGAGCTCGGCATGATCACAGTGTCGTGCATCGCCACATTGGCGTTGCGGACGCGCGTGAGCATGTCGGCGATCGGGTCGGTCATGGTCATCGGCGATCCCCTCCTCTCACCAGCTCGCCTTGGTGACGCCGGGCACTTCGCCGGCGTGCACGAGCTCCCGCAGGCAGATGCGGCAGAGGCCGAATTTGCGGAAGACCGCTTTCGGCCGGCCGCAGCGCCGGCAGCGCGAATAGGCGCGTACCTTGAACTTCGGAGTGCGCTCCTGCTTCTCGATCAGTGCCTTCTTGGCCATAGCCTGCTTACTGCCCTTCGCGTCGGAATGGGAATCCGAAGGCCGCCAGCAATGCCCGGCCTTCGTCGTCGGTGCGGGCGGACGTGACGATGGAGATGTCCATCCCGCGAGTCGAATCGATCTTGTCGTAGTTGATCTCCGGGAAGATCAGCTGCTCGGTCACACCGAAGGTGTAGTTGCCGTGTCCGTCGAAGCTGCGCGGCGACAACCCCCGGAAGTCCCGGATCCTCGGGATCGCCAAGCTGATCAGGCGGTCGAGGAACTCCCACATGGCGTTGCCCTGGCGAAGCTTGAAGCCGGCGACGGACTGCCTCGCCTTCGTCACGACGGGCTTTTGGCCCGCGATGGCCGTCATGTCCTTCACGGCGCCCTCGAGCAGCGACTGCTGCTGGGTGGCTCGCCCGACGCCCATGTTGATGACGATCTTCTGGAGGCGGGGCACCTCCATGATGTTCGAGAGGCCGAGCTCTTTGAGGAGCTGCTCGCGAACCTCGGTGTTGTATCGGGTACGAAGCCGCGGCCTGGTGGCCACGGCCGTCTTGGTGGCACTCACAGGTCGGCACCGCACTTGCGGCAGACGCGGATCTTGCGACCCTGTTCGTCCTCCCGATAGCCGATCCTCGTCGGCCCGCAGTGCCCGCAGACGATGGCCACCGACGCGACGTGCATTGGCATGTCCTTGTCGATGATGCCGCCCTGCATCGTGCCGCGGCGCGGACGGCTGGACCGCTTGGAGATGTTGACGCCCTCCACGATCACCTTGTTCTTCGACGGGATGGCGCGCATGACTTCGCCCGTCTTGCCCCGGTCCTTGCCTTGCAGCACCTGGACCCGGTCGCCTTTGCGGATTCGCATTCAGATCACCTCCGGAGCGAGCGACACGATCCTCATGAACCGCTTGTCGCGAAGCTCGCGGCCGACGGGCCCGAAGATTCGGGTGCCCCTCGGCTGCAACTGGTCGTTGATGAGAACGGCGGCATTCTCGTCGAAACGGATATAGCTACCGTCCGGCCGCCGGTTCTCCTTACGGGTGCGCACGACGACACAACGCACGACCTCGCCCTTCTTCACGGCAGCGCCCGGCACGGCGTCTTTCACCGTGGCGATGAAGACGTCGCCGATCCGTGCGTAGCGGCGGCGCGAGCCACCGAGCACCTTGATGCACAGCACCTCTTTCGCGCCGCTGTTGTCGGCGACGCGCAGCCGTGACTCTTGCTGGATCATCGGGCCCGCTCCAGTACCTCGACGAGCCGCCAGCGCTTCGTCTTCGAGTACGGGCGAGTCTCCGCCACACGGACGCGGTCGCCGTTGGACGCCTCGTTCGTCTCGTCGTGCACGTACAGCTTGCGGGTGCGCTGAACCGTCTTCGCGTAGCGGGGGTGCCGGACGCGCTCGGTCACTGCGACGACGGCCGTCTTGTCCATGGCCGTCGACACCACGAGCCCTTCGCGGACCTTACGGCGGTTCTCGCGAGCCTCTGTGCCGGTTGCGGCTGTGGCTGCAGCCTTCGGGGCCGCTGGACGGCTCGCCGGCGCCGGCGTTTCGGGCACAGGCGTTTCGGGCACAGGCGTTTCGGGCACCGTGGCCTCGGCGGTCGGCTCGTCCACGGTCGTCGTCTCGTTGTCGGACATCACTCCTCCTCGTTCCGGCGGCGGCGGCGGCCGCCACCGGTGATGCGCCCGCTCGCCACGCTGGCCGCCGGTTCTTCGACCGGCGTGAGCTCCCGGTCGCGGATGACGGTGAGCATGCGGGCGATGTCCCGGCGCACCGCGCCCGTGCGGGCGGAGTTGTCGAGCCGTCCGGTGGCAGCTTGGAAGCGCAAGTTGAACAGCTCCTTGCGGGCGTTGGTCAAGCGGTTGTCGAGCTCGTCGTCATCGAGCTCACGGAGCTCTGCGCCGGTGGCCATCAGACCTGCACCTCCGGGGTCGAGCCGACTCCAGGCCGCGTGACGAAGCGCGCCTTCATCGGGAGCTTCTGGATCGCCCGCTCCATGGCGCCACGGGCAAGTTCCTCGTCAACACCCGCGAGCTCGAAGAGGATGCGGCCCGGACGCACGACGGCCACCCAGTGCTCAGGGTTGCCCTTGCCCGAGCCCATGCGGGTCTCGGCAGGCTTCTGGGTGACGGGCTTGTCCGGGAAGACCCGGATCCACACCTTGCCGCCACGCTTGACGTGGCGAGTCATGGCGATACGAGCGGCCTCGATCTGGCGGGCCGTGATCCACGCCGGCTCCAGGGCCTGGATGCCGAAGTCGCCGAAGGTGACGGACTCGCCGCCCTTCGTCATGCCGTTCAGCCGGCCGCGCTGCTGCTTGCGGTGCTTGGTCTTCCGGGGCATCAACATCAGTCGTTCTCCCTGCGGAAGTGCGGTACGTCGTGGTGCTCGTCGCGAGTGCGCCGCTCGATCTCTTCTTCCTCGGCGAGCAACCGCTCGAGCGCCTCGTCGCCACCGCCGGCGCCGGGCAACGGCGTGGCCGCCTCGGGCGTCTCGGGAGCTGCGGGGGCGGCGACACCGGGCTCGGGCGTGGGCGTGGGCGCCTCGGCTGGAGCGACGTCGCCTTCGAGCTGCGAACCCGGCTCGCCCAGTTCCGGGCGGCGGCGGCCGCCTCCGGCACTGACGATCCGCTTGCGGCCCTGACCGGACGTCTCGCCGACGGCCATCGCCACCTCGCGGGAGATCTTCTCCTCACTCGAGACCTTGTACGGCAGGATGTCGCCCTTGTAGATCCAGACTTTCACCCCGATGCGGCCGGTGCTGGTCTTCGCCTCGCGAAACCCATAGTCGATATCAGCCCGCAACGTGTGCAACGGCACACGTCCCTCGCGGTAGGACTCCTTGCGGGCCATCTCGGAACCGCCCAGCCGGCCGGAGCACTGCACGCGGACGCCTTGGGCGCCGGCCTTCTGGACTGTCTGGATGGCGCGCTTCATGGCGCGGCGGAAACTGATGCGCCGTGCCAGCTGGTCGGCGATCCCCTGAGCGATGAGGGCCGCCTCGAGCTCGGGCTGCTTGATCTCCTGGATGTTGAGCTGCACGTTGAGGTTGTGCGTGATCCGGCCGAGCTGCTTGCGGAGGCGGTCGGCCTCGGCGCCGCGGCGCCCGATGACGATGCCGGGGCGGGCGGTGTGCACGTCCACGCGAAGGCGGTCACGGGTGCGCTCGATCTCGATGCGGCTGACTGCGGCCGCCTCCAGCTGTCGCATCAGGTAGTCGCGGATCTTCCAGTCCTCGATCACCGAGTCCTGGTAGTTGCGGTCGTCGAACCACCGAGACTTCCAGTCGGTGGTCACGCCGAGGCGGAAGCCGTACGGATTGACCTTCTGGCCCATCAGTTCTCCTCGTCGGCGGAACCCTGGGCGCCGTCGCCGGACGAGCGAGGCCGAGTCGGCTTCACGTCGTGGTCCGCGACATCGCCCGAGGGGCTCTCGTCGGTCTCGTCATCGTCTTCGTCGTCTTCGTCCTCTTCGTCCGTGGTGGCGACGTCGGTCTCGTCGGTCTCGTCGGCTTCGTCGGACGAGTCGTCGTGGTCGTCGTCTTCGGCGTCGTGGTCGTGGTCGTGGTCGTGGTCGTCGTAGTCGAGGGCTGACTCGGCTTCGGCCTCGAGCTCATGGCGGTGGCTGGTCGACTCGATGGCGCGGGCTTCTTCGAGTGCCGCCATCGCCTCGGACGTGGCCTCCGGCTCCGCCCCCTTCTTGCCGGCGGCGGCTTCCGTGCTGGCGGCCACGCGGTTGCGGCGCAAGCCGCCGGCGACGCGGCGAGCCCGACGCTCCGACTGCTCTGCGGCCACGCGCGAGCGGCGCCGGGCGAGCTGGTCGTCAGGAAGCCGAGAGAGGATCACCGTGATGTGGCAGGTCCGCTTGCGGATCCTCGTCGCACGGCCGCGCGCACGCGGGCGCCAGCGCTTGAGCGTGGTGCCCTCGTCGGCGAAGCAGGCCGAGACGTACATCTCGTCAGGGTCGAGACCCTCGTTGTGACGGGCGTTGGCGGCGGCCGAGTGGAGGAGCTTGCCGATGACTTCGGCCACGCCGCGGTCGCAATACTCGAGGATCTCGGTCGCCCGCTGGTAGTCCTGCCCACGGATGAGGTTGAGCACCTCACGGGCCTTGTACGCCGAGACACGGGAGTGCCGGAGCACCGCCCGAGTACCGGGACGCTCGTTCGTCTTCACTCCGGTCACCTCAGCGCCTCCCTGCCCGCTCTTGGCCGGCGTGGTAGCGGAAGGTCCGCGTGGGGGCGAACTCGCCCAGTTTGTGGCCCACCATCGACTCGGTGATGTAGACGGGCACGTGCTTGCGGCCGTCGTGCACGGCGATCGTGTGCCCGACCATGTCGGGAATGATCGTCGAGCGGCGGGACCACGTCTTTACGACCCGTTTCTCGTTCTTGTTGTTGAGATCGTCGACCTTCTTCAACAGATGCTCATCGACGAACGGGCCCTTCTTGAGGCTGCGAGGCATGACTTCTCCGGCGCGCTAGCGGCGAGCGCCGCGAGTGCGGCGGCGACGAATGATGAGCTGATCGGACGGGCGGTGACGGCGGCG
>JBEKMC010000137.1:0-7808 GCA_050008715.1 Acidimicrobiales bacterium
GCCGCCGTGAGGGCGAGCGCAGAGCGTGGGACCTTGGGCGAAGGGGTGGACGCCGCCCTCGCCCGGCTCTCCGTCGGGATCGGAGCTTCCCATCTGTCCGGGAGCGATCTCGTGATCGAGGCCGTGCCCGAGGAGGCCGCCCTCAAAGTGGCGATGCTCGCCGCCGTGGAAGCCGCCGTCGACAGCTCCACACCGATTGCCACGAACACGAGCTCGCTGTCGATCGACGAGCTGGCGATGGCGCTCGAGCGGCCGGAGCGTTTCTGTGGGTTGCATTTCTTCAACCCGGTGCCGGCGAGCGAGCTCGTCGAGATCGTCGTCGGCGCCCGGACGAAACCGTCTCTCGTGATCGAAGCGGGCGCTTGGGTGTCTGCGCTCGGGAAGACGCCGATCGTGGTTCGCGACTCGCCCGGCTTTGCCAGCAGCCGCCTCGGCGTGGCGCTCGGGCTGGAAGCCATCCGCATGGTGGCCGAAGGCGTCGCCTCCGCCGAGGACATCGACACGGCCATGACGCTCGGATACAAGCACCCCGTCGGCCCCCTTCGTCTGACCGACCTCGTCGGGCTCGACGTCCGGCTCGGCATCGCCGACTATCTGGCGTCCAAGCTCGGCGAGCGGTTCGAACCACCGGCGTTGCTGCGCGAGATGGTGGCGAGAGGCGAGCTGGGTCGAAAGACGGGGAGGGGTTTCTATGAGTGGTGAGCCTCACCGAGCCTGACCGCGTGTCGGCGCCGCCTCGAGCCGGTAAATTTCCAAGACCGAATGGTCGGTCGGTTCTCGGCCGGCGACGCTGGCGCTCTGAGGGAGGGACGTTTTGACCACCGAGCTCAGGGATCGTGACGTCCAAGCCGAATTCGACGCCGTCATCGCTGCGGACCAGCGCATCGAGCCGCGCGACTGGATGCCGGAGGCATACCGGTCCACGCTCGTCCGGCAGATCGCACAGCACGCCCATTCCGAGATCATCGGCATGCAGCCGGAAGGGAATTGGCTCACGCGGGCGCCGTCGCTCAAGCGCAAGGCGATCCTCGTGGCCAAGGTGCAGGACGAGGCCGGCCATGGCCTGTACCTGTACGGTGCCGCCGAGACGCTCGGAGTCTCGCGCGACGACCTGCTCGACCTGTTGCACGCCGGCCGCCAGCGGTACTCGTCCATCTTCAACTACCCCACGCTCACCTGGGCGGATGTCGGTGCCATCGGCTGGCTCGTCGACGGGGCGGCCATCATGAACCAGATCCCGCTCACGCGGTGCTCCTATGGGCCTTACGGGCGCGCCATGGTCCGTATCTGCAAGGAGGAGAGCTTTCACCAGCGGCAGGGTTTCGAGTTGTTGTTGACGTTGTCCCGGGGCACGGCCGGCCAGCACGCCATGGCGCAGGACGCCGTCAACAGGTGGTGGTGGCCGGCGATCATGATGTTCGGGCCGCCGGACGCGGAGTCGCCGCACTCGCAGCAGTCGATGGCGTGGGGGATCAAGCGTTTCTCGAACGACGAGTTGCGGCAGCGCTTCATCGACGTCTCCGTCCAGCAGGCTGCCGTCCTCGGGCTCGACCTGCCCGATCCTGGCCTCGTGTGGAACGCGGATCGCGGTCACTACGACTTCGGGGAGATCGACTGGTCCGAGTTCAGCCGCGTGTTGGCGGGGGACGGGCCGTGCAACCGGCAACGCCTCGCCCGGCGAGTGGAGGCGCATGCAGAGGGCGCCTGGGTGCGAGAGGCGGCGATGGCGTATGCGGCGAAGCACGAAGCCGGCGGGCACGAAGCCGGCGGGCACGAAGCCGGCGGGCACGAAGCCGGCGGAAAGCCAGCGACTGATGCCGCTGTCGCCTGACGGTTCCTCGGCGGCGCCGTGGCCGTTGTGGGAAGTCTTCGTCCGCCCGCGGCGCGGGTTGTCGCACACCCACGCCGGCAGCCTGCACGCCCCGGACGCGACGCTCGCCCTGCAGAATGCCCGCGACTTGTTCACACGGCGCCAGGAGGGCGTGAGCATCTGGGTCGTCCCGTCGGCGGACATCACGGCTTCGAGCCCGGACGAGAAGGACGCCTTCTTCGACCCGGCCGGCGACAAGGTGTACCGCCACCCGACGTTCTACGAGATACCGGACGAGGCTGAACATCTGTGAGCGGGCCATCTGTAACGGGGGTGGCCCTCAGGACGCCGGTGGCCGACTATGTGCTCGGGCTCGGCGACGATGCGCTCGTGCTTGCCCAGCGGTTGTGCGAGTGGGCTACCCGGGCACCGGTGATCGAAGAGGACGTGGCCCTCATGAACGTGGCGCTCGACCTCCTCGGCCAGGCGCGGGCCCTGCTGAGCTACGTGGGCGAGCTGCAGGGTGAGGGTAGGACCGAGGACGATCTCGCCTTTCTTCGTGACGAGCGCGAGTTCTGCAATTGCCAACTCGTCGAGCTCCCGAACGGGGACTTCGCCCAGACGATGGCTCGCCAATTGGTGTTCTCTGCGTACCAGTGCGAGCTGTACCGGGCGCTGTCCGGCTCGACCGACGAGCGCATCGCCGGCGTCGCCGCCAAGGCCGTCAAGGAAGTCCGGTACCACCGCGAGCACGCCGCCGGCTGGGTGCTGCGGCTCGGTGACGGGACCGAGGAGAGCCATGCGCGCATGGTCGAGGCCCTTGCGGTCGTGTGGCCGTTCGCCGGCGAGCTGTTCGACCCGACCGGGTCCACAGCGGTCGTCGAGACGGGCGTCGGCGTCGACGCCGCCTCGCTGCACGAGCCGTGGCTCGCCTTTGTGTCATCGGTGCTGTCGGAGGCCACACTCGAGGTCCCCTCTGTCTCGTGGGCTCCCACCGGCGGGCGGGCTGGCCTGCACACGGAGGGCTTTGGCTACTTGCTCGCCGAGATGCAGCACCTGCACCGTTCGTACCCGGGGGCGACGTGGTGAGGACGTGGTGACGAAGTGCTGACCTCGACCGAGGAGATCGCCCGCATCGCCGGCGACGTCGAGGATCCCGAGCTCCCCAGCCTGACAATCGGTGATCTCGGGATCCTGCGGGGCGTGAAGGTGGACGACCATGACCACGTCGACGTGAATCTCACGCCGACCTACTCGGGCTGCCCCGCCGTCGAGGTCATCGAGCACGACGTGCGGGCCGCCCTGGCCGAGGCCGGCTGGAGCGACGTGACGGTGTGGCGAGTGCTGTCGCCGGCGTGGACGACGGACTGGATCACGCCGGAAGGCCGGCGCAAGCTCGCCGCCGGCGGCATCGCACCGCCGGCGAGGCTGTGCGGTCCCGCCGATGACGGCGGCGAGGTGCCCAGCAATCCGGTGACGTTCGTCGTCCGCTGCCCGCGCTGCGGTTCGACCGACACCGAGGTGCTGTCCCGCTTCGGCTCCACGCCGTGCAAGGCGCTGCGACGCTGCAGGAGCTGTGCCGAGCCGTTCGATCACTTCAAGCCGCTGTGACGGAGCCGGCTCCGGCGAGTCGCTGGGTCCCTCTCCGGGTGAAGTCGGTCGAGCACCTGACGCACGATTCCGTTGTCGTGGGGTTCGAGGGGGAGATGGGCTTTTTGGCGGGGCAGCACCTGACGCTCCGTCGGGTCGTCGACGGCAAGGAGCTGCGGCGCACGTACTCGATCTGCGCGAGCGCTCGCAGCGGCAACCTCCGCATCGGCGTCAAACGGCTCGACGGCGGTGCATTCTCCACATGGGTCAACGACTCGCTAGCGCCTGGTGACGTCGTCGACGTCGCCGCCCCCGCCGGTCGTTTCAGCCCCCGGCTCGATCCGGCGGCCGGCCGGCGCTATGTCGCCGTCGCCGCCGGCAGCGGCATCACGCCGATCTTCTCCATCGTCTCCACCATCCTCGACCTCGAGCCGGTCAGTACGGTCGCCCTCTGGTACGGCAACAAGACGACCCGGGACATCATGTTCCTCGAGGAGCTGTGCGACCTGAAGGACCGGTACGCGGATCGTTTCGAGGTGCTGTTCTTCCTCTCGCGTGAGGAACAGGAGGTGGAGCTGCTGAGCGGGCGGATCGACTCGCAGCGGTTCAAGCGCCTCCTCGCTGAGCTGCAGCCGGCGAGCGAGGTGGACGAGTGGTACCTGTGCGGGCCTTTCACGATGGTCGGTGAGGTGCGGGCGGCACTCGGCGAGGCCGGCGTCGACGTGAGCCACATCCACGCGGAGCTGTTCCATGTCGACGGGGAGCTGCCACGCGCCGCCCGGGCGGCCCGGTCGGCACTGCACAAGGAATGGGACGGTCGCACGAGCCAGGTCACGATCGTATTGAACGGGCGAGCCACGACGGTGACCGTGCCCTTCGACGGCGACCCCGTGCTCGACTCGCTCATCGCTGCGCGCACCGACGCCCCGTTCTCGTGCACGAGCGGCGTGTGCGGTACGTGCCGGGCGCGGGTGGTCGATGGCGCCGTCGACATGGACGTGGCCTACGCGCTCGAACCGGACGAGACCGCCCGCGGCTACGTCCTCATGTGCCAGTCGCACCCGACGACCGACGAGGTGCGGCTCGAGATCGAGTGATCGCCCGGGAGGCGTCGCCGGCCGGCGCCGACGGCGCCGAACCGTGTGCGCAGGACGACCGGACAGGGGGGGCGGCGGTGACTCTGTGCACGAGGTTGACGAGGCAGGGCGGCGCCGGCGCCGCCGGCGCCTCACGCCGGCGTGTCGGAGAAGACGAAGCCGGCGCCGTCCATCTCGTCGAGGACGAACGTCGTCTGGGTGGCCGTGACGCCGTCGATTGCATGCAGCTGTTCGAGGACGACGTCGCGCAAGTCGCTCGGGTCGTGCACGCGGACGAGCACGAGCAGATCGAACTCCCCGCTGACGAGGGCGACGTGCTCGACACCGGGAAGCCCGGCGACAAGGTGGCCGAGCGTCCGCCAGGCGTGCTGGTCGATCTTCACGTACACGTAGGCCGCCAGGCCGGCGCCGGCCCGTCTCGGATCGAGCACGACCGTGAAGCCACGAATGACCCCGGCATCCTGCAAGCGCTGAATCCGGTTGTAGGCGGTTGCCCGGCCGATGCCGGCCCGTTCGGCAACCTCCCGTACCGATGCCCGCCCGTCGGCGGACAGGAGGTCGAGGATGCGCCGGTCGATTGGGTCGAGCGTCGCGGCGGACAGGCTGGACACGGCGCCGGCCGGCGGCACGAGTGGCGACATTTTGGCCATGAGAAGTCGAGTCTAGAGGCCAATCGTCTCGACATTCAGCAGGGGATAGACGAATACGCTCGCCATTGCCATGATCAAGAGGCAGATGGCTCGCATCGAGCCTGCGACCGAGCCTGAAAGGCCAATATCGGTGACCACTCTCGCATCGCACCTCGCCGGCCTCCTCGAGGTCGTGCCGTTCGGGGAGCCCGCCTGTCTGATCGCGCCGGACGGCTCCCCGTCGAGCGCCACCGGGCTCACGATGCCCGACGACGGGGTCCTCCTCGAGCTGTACCGGCGCCTTGTCACCGCCCGTCGTTTCGACCGGCTTGCCACCACGTTGACCCGGCAGGGACGCCTCGCCGTCTATCCGTCGGCCGGCGGTCAGGAAGCGTGCGAGGTCGGCGCGGTACTGGCACTGCGCCGCCAGGACTGGATGTTCCCGACGTACCGCGACACGGTGGCCCTCATCACCCGTGGCATCCCGGCCGTCGAGGCGCTCTCACTGTTGCGCGGTGACTCCCACTGCGGATACGACCCGCAGCGATGGCGGACCGCTCCCCAGTGCACGCCGCTCGCGACGCAGGCGTTGCACGGGGTCGGGTTGGCTTTCGCTGCGAAGCTCAAAGGCGAGCGGACGGCCGTGCTCGTGTTCCTCGGCGACGGGGCGACGAGTGAGGGCGACGCCAATGTCGCACTGAATTTCGCCGCCGTCTACGAGGTGCCGGTGATCTTCTTCATCCAGAACAACCAGTACGCAATCAGTGTGCCGCTGTCCAAGCAAACCCGCTCGCCGACGCTCGCCCACCGTGCGCTCGGCTACGGCATCGGCGGGTACCGGGTGGACGGCAACGACGTCGTGGCCGTTCGGGAAATGGTGTCCCAGCTGCTCGACGAGGCCCGCGAGGGCGGTGGGCCGGCGGTGGTCGAAGCCGTCACCTACCGGATGGAGGCTCATACGAACGCCGACGACGCCGGCCGCTACCGCTCTCCCGACGAGGCGCAGGCGTGGGTGGAGCGTGACCCGCTCGCACGCATCGAGGCCTACCTCATGAATCGCGGCGTGCTCGATCAGGCTCGCCACGATGACGTCGCCGCCGCCGCCGAGCGCTACGTCTCGAGCGTCCGGGAAGCTCTCAATCAGGATGTCGAGCCCGACCCGGCTTCCTTGTTCGAGCACGTCTACAGCCGGCCGACCGCCCTGCTGCGTGCGGAGGCAGCGGCACTCGCCGCCGAGGAGGCGACAGCCTCATGACCGTGTCGATGGGCGAGGCGCTCAACCGTGCACTGCACGACGCCATGGCGGCTGACGATTCCGTGCTCGTCTTCGGCGAGGACGTCGGTCGGCTCGGCGGAGTCTTTCGTGTGACCGAAGGGTTGACGGCGGAGTTCGGCGAAGGGCGGTGTTTCGACACGCCGCTCGCAGAGAGCGGCATCGTCGGCACCGCCGTCGGCATGGCCATGTACGGCTTCCGGCCGGTTGTGGAGATGCAGTTCGACGCGTTCGCCTATCCCGCCTTCGAACAGATCACGAGCCACGTCGCCAAGACGAGAAACCGCACCCGCTCCCGCCTCACCCTCCCCCTCGTCATCCGCATCCCCTATGGCGGTGGCATCGGCGGCGTCGAGCACCACTCGGACTCGTCGGAGGCGTACTACACGCACACGCCCGGACTGACGGTCCTCACGCCGGGCGGGCCGGCGGATGCGTATTCCATGATGCGGGAGGCCATCGACTCGGCCGACCCCGTCATCTTCCTCGAGCCGAAGCGGCGCTACTGGGCCAAGGCGGACGTCGACCTGCCGGTGCGGACGGAGCCTGCCATGCAGGCCGTCGTACGTCGCGCCGGCACGGACGCCACCGTGATTGCCTACGGGGCCATGGTCGACACGGCACTCGAGGCGGCCGCCGCCGGCGCCGAAGAAGGGCTCGATCTCGAAGTCGTGGATCTCCGCAGCCTCTCACCGTTCGACGCGGAGACGGTGGCGGCTTCCGTCCGTCGCACCGGGCGCGCCGTGGTCGTGCACGAGGCGAGCACGTTCGGCGGCTTCGGCGCGGAGGTCGTGGCCCGTTTGACCGAGATGTGCTTCCATCACCTGGAAGCGCCCATCCTGCGAGTGTGCGGGCTCGACATCCCGTACCCACCCCCGATGCTCGAGGAGCACCACCTTCCGAACGTCGACCGCATCCTCGACGCTGTCGACCGGCTGCAATGGGACGACCCGCTGCCAGGGAACGACCGGCTGCAAGGGGACGACCGGCTGCCAGGGGACGACCGGGCCGGCGTCGGCGGTGACCGCCCATGACGACCCGGGACTTCCGCCTGCCGGACCTCGGCGAGGGCCTCGAGGACGCCGAGGTCGTCCGATGGCTCGTCGCGGCGGGGGATGTCGTCGCCGTCGACCAGCCCCTCGCCGAAGTCCTGACGGCGAAGGCCACGGTCGAACTGCCCTCGCCGTTCGCCGGCGTTGTCGCTGCCCTTCACTTCGCCGCTGGTGACGTCGTGCCCGTCGGGGCGGTCCTCGTCTCGGTCGACGTCACAGGGGTCGTGGGGACCGCGTCGCCGGCCGAGACGGACAGCGGGCCGGCGGCGCCGGCGGCCGAGCCGGGCAGCGGGAGCGCTGAGCCTGCCGCCGGTGATGCTGCCGTGAGCGGCTCCGGCAGCGTGCTCGTCGGCTACG
>JBEKMC010000138.1:0-9999 GCA_050008715.1 Acidimicrobiales bacterium
GCCGAACCGACCGCCGTAGCGGCCGAACCGACCGCCGTAGCGGCCGAACCGACCGCCGTAGCGGCCGAACCGACCGCCGTAGCGGCCGAACCGACCGCCGTAGCGGCCGAACCGACGGAAGTCGCTGCGGAACCGGCCGCCGTCGCTGGCGAACCGACCGCCGTAGCGGCCGAACCGACGGAAGTCGCTGCGGAACCGGCCGCCGTAGCGGCTGAACCGACGGAAGTCGCTGCCGAACCGACCGTCGCAGCGGCCGAACCGATCGCGGACGTCGCTGCCGAACCGTCAGCCGCGGCAGTCGAACCGACACAAGTCGCGGCTGGACCCACGCAGGCGCCCGGCACCACCGACTAGCAACGCGGCGCTGCACCTGGCGTCAACTCATCGTTGACGGCCCCGCTTCGTCCGCTCGACGGCGCGGTTCATGACGATGAGACGTGCCGAGAAGCCGGCCCCTTCGAGAAAGTTCTTCGTCTTGCGATCTCCAGGTAGGGCGTAGGCGTCGAATCGATTTGCTCCGACCTCGCGGGCCCACTCGAGGACGAAGGCCATCATCTCTCCCCCGAGGCCGACCTCACGCACGCCGACGTCCACCCAGACGAAGGCAAGCCGAGCTAGGCACTGCCCGTCACGCAACGTCTCGACCACTGCGATCGCCGCGCCGAACACGGCGCCGTCGGCACATCCCACGACGGCGCAGACCGCCGGATCCGAGAGACACCGATCGAGGTACTCGTGCACCGGCTCGGGGACGCTTTCGCGAGCGGCGAACAAAGGCCCCCCGCGTTCGGTCGCGACGGCGCCGGTGGCGTCCGCGACGAGTTGGGCGACGATCGGTAGGTCCTCCCCCACCGCCCGGCGCGCCGTCACGTGCACTGGACGATCGACCTCTGCGCTCCGCCGCCCGCTAGCGGTCGGCGGCGAGTTGGGCGACGCGGTGAAGGATTGTGCGCCGACCCCGAGTCGAGAGCTCATAGCGGCGGATGGCCTCGAGCTCGTCGGGTCGCAGTGAGCTCAGGCGTTGCACGACCTGGGAGGCGGCGAGGGTGTCGTAGCCCGGAATGGCGAGGGATTCGGCCCCCGGATGTGCCTGAGTGGCGGCTCCGCTGGATGCCGGTGCCGTCGAAGCCGCCTGTGTGGCCTTCCGGGAGGAGGGGGCCTTTGGCGCATTGGTGGCGATCGAGCGCGGGCGCGGGCGCACCGTGGCGGTGGCCGGCGCCGTGCGAGACGCCCCAGACGGGGCGGCGGAGGCATCGGCGACGCCTGGCATGGGCGGGGGACCACCCGTACTCGCATTGCTGGGGCCAGCCGGCGACGCCGAGCTCGATCCTGGCGCCTGCGGCGGTGTGGCTCGCGCCGTTGCGCTGCCGGCGGGAGGCGGCGCCGGCGCTGCCGGGGCCGAGGCAGGGGATGACGAGGCCGGGGATGCCGAGGCCGGGGATGCCGGGGCCGGGGATGCCGGGGATGCCGGTGGGTGACCATCGCCGAAGAACTTGCCCACTTGGCGCTTGCCCTCGCCGACGGCGAACTTGCCGATCATCCTTGCCGTGTGGATCTGGTTGGCTGCCCGCTCTTTTCCCTTGTCGGTCAGTCGAGGCAGCTCGTCGACGATCGCGGCGGCCAGTCCGATGGGGACATAGACCCCGTAATCCCACAGCAGCTCGGAGAGAGATCGCTCGTCGGCCATGAGAGGACGCTACCGGCGCCCTGGATCACACGCAGTCGCGGCACAGCACGCGAGCCTCGTCTGCCAGCTGAGTCTCGCTCTTCACGAGAAAACACGATCTGCAGACGAACTCCCCCGGCTGCTTCGGCAGCACCCGCAGGCTGCCGTCGCCACGATCCTCCGCGTCGGCCGGTTCGTCCTCGTCTTCGTCCTCGTCGTCGTCTTCGACGACGAGGCGCTCCTTCAAGATGACGTCCAGGCTTGCCTCCACGTCATCGTCGTCCAGCTCGTCCTCGTCTTCGTCGGCGGCGCCCTCTTCCGCCTCGACGACGGTTGCCACGGGCACGACCACGACGGCGTCGACATCGACCACGAGATCGTCGTCACCGTCGAGACTGTCGTCCTCGAGGTCGTCATCGTCGTCGGTGTCGAGCCCGATCTCCGCGACGAGGCTGTCGTCGTCAAGGAGGTCGTCGTCCGTCAGCTCCTCGTCACTCAGGTCTTCGAGGTCGGCCTCGGCATCGGCCAGGTCCTCGGCATCCGGAGCGTCGTCGCCATCGATAACGCCGACCTCGGTGTCTTTTGCCATTCGTTGTCCTCGATCTGCTTTCGTCTCGGTCCTTCACCACACCGCCGCCCTCCCCGGGAACGCAAGGAGGAAGCGCGGACTATACGGCAACGCCGCAACGCCTCCGGCTGTTCCCGAAGAAATGCCTCTACACCTACTCGACCGATCCTCACCGCCGCACTGCTCGGTAGTGCTCGGGGGGACGCCGAGCGGCTCCGGTGCTCAACTGCGAGACGGAGAGGGCCTTTCGGACGCTGCCGGAGGCTTCCGGCTGGGTCTTCCAGAGGAGGGACCCACTAGTTATGTCGACTTCGCACCCGCTCGTCAAGAGGACCTGGTCCTGCCTCGGCTTCGACCCGTCGACACGGCCTTGAGGCCCGAACGGGACTCGGCTCGCTGCTCGGCTTCCAGGCGTCCGAGCTCGACGTCACCATGCTCGACGTAACTCATCGCTCCGGCTATGGCATGGTGACCTGCCTGGTCGGCGATGAGGCGATGCATCTCCTGTACCACCCTGCGATAGGCCGGGTGACCCTGGCTCGAGGATCGCAACTCGAGGATGTGCATCGCCTCACGGGCGTTCATCTGCATGGTGAACCGGATGTTGTAGGCGAGTGCCACCGCGTAGCCGCACATCTCGGGGAAGTACTTCACGAGCCCGTCGTGCAGCGCCCGGGACCGGTCGAGGGACTCGGTGTACGCATCTTGTAGGCCGGCCTCCTCCACGAGCTCGGGAACCGCGTAGCCGAGATCCGTGCCGAGCGGCTGCCAGTCGATGCTGAGCAGTCGATGACGCTGCAGGTCACGGAAGGCGCCGTAGTCGGCCACCACGTCGAAGCGGTAGTCCGTCCGCTCGAAGGCTCGCCCCGGCCGGTGACGCCGGTTGCCGCGGCTGCCCACGTAGGCGGCGAGCAGCGACGCCCGCTGCTCGGCCGAGAGCTTGCGGACGCGCCGTAGCAACTCGGCTTCCGGCAGGTTCGTGTGGGTGTAGCAAGCCGCCGCCAACACCTTGTCCTCGCCGGCGGGGTCGAAGTCGGTGAGCGTCACGCGGGCGCCCGGATGGGGTGCCCGTACAGGCCAGAACCCGCGGACGACCTCGTTCGCGGCATCCTCCGTGGAACGCAAGTACTCGCTCCAGGCCCCGCCCCGCTCTGCCCTGTCCACACGCGTCAGGAACGATGGGATGACCTTGCGCAGTTCCTCGAGCATGAGGTCGGCGTAGCGCTGCGCCTCGGGCAGCGAGTGCGAGCGCATTCGCAGGAGCAGCAGCTCGTAGCTCTGGCCGGTCCCGTAGATGCCGACGTTGGAGAGGGATCCGGCCGGCAGGAGGCCGCGGAGGGCGTCGAGCGACGCCGCCCGCACCGCCTGGCGGTGTGCCATGGCCGACACCCCGGCCGGTGCCGGCGAGCGCTCGTGAAGGAACTTCTGCAGCTTCGGCAGTAGCTCGCCATAGGTGTCGAACATCCGGTCCATCTCGCCGACGTAGCGGGCACCGAACGGGGAGTCGAGGATGGCAGGCTCGCGCACGTAGCGGTAGTGGCCTGACTCGAGTCGCAGGTCATAAGGGATGTAACGGGTCGACTGCTCGAGGTAGGACATGAGGCGTCCCCGCTCGAGAATCTTCGTCAGGACGTTCGATGCCTGTTCACAGGCGAGATGGACGCCGCCGAGCTGAGCGACCGAGTCGTCGCCGTACTCGTTGAAGACCCGCGCGTAGAGCTGCTCGGCCCGCTTGAGGCCCACCGTGGCATCGAGGGTCGTATCGCCGCTCACGTCCAGCTCGTCGACGAATTCGTCGAGGAAGAGGCGCCGCAGGCTCTTCGGCGAGCGCGAATAGCGGGCGAACAGCGCGCCCTTGACGACCTCGGGGAGGTTGATGAGGGCGAAGACTGGCCCGTCGAGGTTCGTGAAGTAGCGCGAGAGGAGCGTCCGCTCCTCGGCCGTGAACGAATCGGGGGCCGGTGTCGACATGCCCCGTTGAGATTAGGAGGCGGCGGTGCCGACGGCGTGGATGCTCCCGTCGGGCTCCTCCACCGTCACGGCCGAGGAGGCGGCCACGACGCCGCGCTTGAGCCGGGCGGCGGCCGCCGCAGCCGACGATCGCACCGACGGATCGGGCGCTACTTCAGCCAATTGGCGCAACAAATCGATGACTTGCTTCATGTTGCGGACGAAGTCACCGCCGGTCATGACCTGTCGTGAAGGCCGCCCGCGGCGGCCGCCTCGAGCGTCCGAGCCAGGCTCCAGCACTCGTCGCAGGTCCCGGCCACGAGCCCAGTCCCGAGCCAGCACCGCAAAGCCACCGTCGACTCCGCGCGTCACCGGCAGCGCGAGGGCTCGTTCGGACTCGGCAAGATCCTCCGACAGCTCGACGATCGATTCGATCGTGGCCGCCACCACTCCTGGTGGCGGCTGCAGGGCTCCCTCCCGCTCGCGTCGCGCCTCGAAGCAGAACGAAGACGCCACGGCGGCCAGGGCGGCGGGCTCGAGCCCGTTGAGCAGGCCGGATCGCATTGTCTCACCGATGAGCAGGTCCGCTTCGTGATAGATGCCGGCCAGCATTTCACCGGCCGGTGTGACCGACCAGCCCTGTACGTACCCGCGGTCCGAGAGGATCTCGAGAACCGCATCGAGCTGGTGGCCGAGGTCCTCGTCCGAGAGGTACTGCGCGAACGACGAGGTCACGACGCGATATGCCTCCGCCCGGTCGTAGCGGCGCACGAGGCTGACGGCGAGGTTGTAGGTCGGGCGGAACGACGAGGTGAGATCTCGGCCGCGCGCTCCGGCAAGCCGAGCGACGTCGTCGAAGCTGTGGAAGGGAGAGGCGAGCACGACGGCATAACCGACCTCGTCGATCCCGCGCCGCCCGGCCCGGCCCGTGAGCTGGGTGTACTCGCCCGGCGTAAGCTCCGCATGGCCGGCACCGCCGTATTTCGTGAGGTCCTCGATCACGACCGAGCGCGCCGGCATGTTGATGCCAAGGGCGAGGGTTTCGGTGGCGAAGACGACTTTGACGAGCGCCTCGGTGAAGCACGCCTCGACCGTCTCGCGAAATGGCGGCACCATCCCGGCGTGGTGCGAGGCGAGGCCTGCCTCGAGGGCGGCGACGAAGCGCCCGTAGCCGAGCACGGCGAGATCGTCGTCGGAGAGCGCCTCGACGTGCGCTTCGGCGATCTCCCGGATCCGGGCTCGCTCAGCCACCGACGTGAGCCGCAACCCGTCGTCGAGGCAGTAGCGGACGGCCTCGTCACAGCCCGCCCTGGAGAATACGAAGTAGATCGCCGGCAGCAGGTCGGCGTCGTCGAGTCGCTCGACCGTCTCCGCCCGGCGAGGACGATACGTGCGTGTGCGGCGTGCAGGAGAGCCCGGTGGAGGCAGCTGCGGCCGTGTCCGCGGCCGCCGGCTCGCCGGCCCGTGCCGGGGCATGAGGGCGTCGAGGTCGATCGCCTGCGGGTTGGGGCGGCCGTTGACGAATGTCGGCAACAAATGCACCCGCTCTGCTGAGCGATCGCCGATGGCGAACAGGTTGCGGAGCTCGATGGGACGCCGGTCCTCGCGGACGATCGCCGTGTCGCCGCGGACCTGGGAAATCCATGCGGCCAGCTCCTTGGCGTTGGCAACGGTGGCGGAGAGGCAGACGAGGACGACGTTGCTCGGCGCCCCGATGATGACCTCCTCCCACACGCCGCCGCGGTAGCGATCCTCGAGGAAGTGCACCTCGTCGAGCACCACGTAGCCCAGTGACGACAGCCCGGCTCGCTCGGAGTGGATCATGTTGCGCAGCACCTCGGTCGTCATGACCACGACCCGGGCGCCGCCGTTGATCGAGTTGTCGCCGGTCAGCAGCCCGACCTGTCCGGCGCCGTGAGCCTTTCGCAGGTCGGAGAACTTCTGGTTCGAGAGGGCCTTCAGCGGCGTCGTGTAATAGGCCTTCACGCCACTGCGCAGCGCGAGGTGGACTGCGTAGTCCGCCACGACCGTCTTGCCCGATCCGGTCGGCGCCGCCACGAGGACGCTCCGGCCGGCGTCGAGGGCGTCGAGCGCCTCGACCTGAAAGCGGTCGAGCGGGTAGCCGCGCGTGGCGAGAAAGCTCGCCCGCACCTCGGGCACCGGCGTCACCGGCGTCACTTGCCGAGCAGCCTGCCGACGACGATGGCGCCTTCATAGAAGATGGCCAGTGGTACGACGAGAGCCAGCATCGAGAACGGATCAGAGCTCGGTGTGACGAATGCCGAGAAAATCACGATGCCGAGAAAGGCGTAGCGGCGTACGCGCTTGAGGGAGCTCGACTTGATGGCGCCTGCGAGCTCGAGGCCGACGAGCACGGCCGGGAACTCGAAGGCGACACCGAAGATGACGATGAGCAGACAGATGAGGTCGATGTAGCTCTGGATCGACACGAGCGAGTTGACCCCCGGACCGCTCTGCTGCAGCAGCCAGGTGAGACCGCGCGGATAGATGATGTAAGCGGTGAAGCCGCCGAGGAAGAACAGCACGACCGTGGAGCACACAAAGGGCAGGGCATATTTCCGCTCGTTGGCCTTGAGGCCCGGCGTGACGAACTTCCAGAGTTGCCACAAGATGATCGGCAGGCCGATCACGAGACCGCCGTAGGCACACACGTTCAGCCGGGTTGTGAAACCCTGCAAAGGCGCCAGCGTCGACAATGCACCGGTACAGCTGTGGTGCTGGTTGCGACAGGCGATCTGGTATGGCTTCTCGAGAAAACTCAAGATGCCGTCGTAGAACAGGTAGCAGACGATGGCGCCGCCGACGAACGCGAGCACGGAGATGACGAGCCGCCGGCGCAGCTCGGTGAGGTGCTCGAGGAGCGTCATGGAATCCGGCGACGGGCGCTCGGCCTTACTGATTGTTCTCGCCATCGTCACCCCCGCCGTTCATGTCGTCGGCCCGCAGCTCTCGGCCCTGCCTCAGTTCCAGCTCGGCTCGTCGAAAGAGATCGAGGCCTCGATGCTGAGTGGGCCCGAGGCGACCGATGACGGCACGGCTGCGAGCAGCGAGCCACTCGCATAACCGGGACCTTGAGCGCCGACGGCGTGCCATCCGGCGGGCAGCTCGGAGTGCTCGGGGACGGCTTCGAAGGCGGACGTCTTCCACTCCGAGGTCGAATGGGGCGAGCGTCCACTCCCCGTCTCCGTAGCCGGAAGGCCACCCGGACGATTGCTGAGCCCGAGCACGTCCGAGCTGCCGGTGCCTGCAGCACCGAGCAACGGCGTTGTCATGACGCCCTCGTCGGTCGCAGCCCCAGCCGCTGCGGTGCCGGCGCCGCCGGATCCGCTCATCATCATCCCGCTCAGATAGCCCGTGATGCCACGTGCCGGCATGACCGGGAGCTTCGGCAGGTCGAGGTCCGGCATGGCGCTGCGCACCTCGTTCTCGAGGCGCTCGCGCAGCTTCGTCAGCTCGCGCCAGGCGGAGCCGAGCTGGCGCGCCACCCTCGGCAAGCGCTCCGGCCCGAGGATGATCACGGCCAGCAGCAGGACGATCAGGATCTTGGCTGGGTCAAGTCCACCCATGGCGTGCAGACTACTTGCCGGCCGCGTCTCTCCGGTTACGGGTCGAGGAGAACGGGGTGCCCGTTGCGCCAGACGATGAGGAAGACCCGTCCGACGATCGTGTTCGCCGGGATGGGGCCCCAGTCGCGGCTGTCGTAGGAATCGGTCCGATTGTCGCCCATCATGAAGTACTCCCCGGTGGGGATCCGCTGCCGGCGGACAGGAGGACCGAGGAGCGTGCCCTTCGGCAGCCAAGGCTCGGCAAGCGGCTTGCCGTCGATGAAGACGGTGTTGCCCTTCGACCAGATCGTCTCTCCGGGCAGACCGATGATCCGTTTCACGAGATCCTCGTCCAGCGGCGGCTCCAGGTCGCGCTTTGGATGCGCGAAGACGACGATCGCCCCTCGCTGCAGGCTGTAGCCGAGCTTCTGGACGAGGATGCGATCGCCTTTCTGCAGCGTGGGGATCATCGAGCCCGTCGGCACGAAGAAGGTCTGCACCACAAAGGCGCGAAGCAGCACCGAGACGAGCGCTGCAAGGAGGACGACCACGGTCCAGCCGACAGCCCAATGGCGCCGGCGCCGTGGCGGCTTCGTCGTGGCGGTCACGTCGGCCGGGGTCGCTGCGGGCGCGGCCGTGGACACAGAGCCTCCGTACTGCGAGGCCCTGAACTCCTCCCAGGTCATTGAATATGGAAGACGGGGTGGCCGTGGCGCCAGATCACCACGAGGACCCTGCCGATGAAGTAGCTGCCCGGCAAGGGCCCCCAGTCGCGGCTGTCGTCCGAGTCGCTACGGTTGTCGCCCATCATGAAGTAATCGCCGGCCGGGATCGTCTGTCGCGAGATCGGCTGGCCGAGGTACGTGCCGGCTGCGAGCCACGGCTCGGCGAGTGGCTCACCGTTGATGAACACGGTGTTGCCTTTCGACCAGATCGTCTCCCCGGGCAGCCCGATCACGCGCTTGACGAGATCTTCGTGGTTCGGGTCGGCCGTGTCGTTCGGGGGCTGCCGGAAGACCATGATGTTGCCGCGTCCGACCGTGTAGCCGATCTTCAGCACGAGCATCCGGTCGTAGATGTCGAGGGTCGGGATCATGGAGCCGGAGGGCACGAAGAACGTCTGCACGACGAAGAGCCGCAGGACGATCGCCACGAGTGCCGCCACCACGAACACGACGGCGAGACTCAACAGCCCGCTGCGGCGACGGCGGCGATAGTGGCGGCGCCGAGGGGGGCTTGGCGCTATCTGGGACGACCCCTCACTCGTCGCGCCCTCGTCTTCGGCGGGCGCCGCCGAGGCGTCATTCACCTCGGGAAGGGACTCGTTCATCGGTGCCGAGACTACTTGGCAGGTGCCTCCGCCTCAGATCGCCTCGATGAGGCGTTCTACTCGCTCGTCGTGCGAGCGAAACGGATCCTTCAACAACACCGTCCGCTGTGTCTGGTCGTTGAGCTTCAGGTGGACCCAGTCCACCGTGAAATCGCGCCGCTTCTCCTTCGCGCGCCGGATGAATTCTCCCCGCAGCCGGGCGCGGGTCGTCTCCGGCGGGTGCTCCATGGCGTTGTTGATCACCTCGTCGGTGACGATCCGTTCGGCTCCGCCCTGGCGCTGCAGGAGGTAGAAGACCCCGCGACGGCGATCGACGTCGTGGTACTGCAAGTCGAGGAGGGCGACTCTCGGGTGGCCGAGCGCCAGCTGGTGGCGCTCGCGGTAGGCCTCCACCAGCCGGTGCTTCATCACCCAGTCACATTCTCGATCGAGGCTGAGCGGGTCCTTCTCGATGCCTTCGATGCAGTGGCGCCACATCTCGAGAGCTTTGTGCTCGAGCGGTGGCAGGCCCCGTTGGTCGTCGAAACGGATCGCCCGGCCCAAGTACTCCTTCTGGATGTCGAGCGCGCTCGCCTCCCGCCCGTTGGCGAGGCGCACGAGGCGACGGCACGTGATGTCGTGACTGATCTCGCGGATGGCCCGGATGGGATCCTCGAGCGTCAGGTCACGGAGGACCACGCCGGGCTCCTCGAGCATGCGAAGCAGGATCGACGTCGCCCCGACTTTGAGGAAGGTGGCGTACTCGCTCATGTTGGAGTCGCCGACGATGACGTGCAACCGCCGGAATCGCTCGGCGTCGGCGTGAGGCTCGTCGCGCGTGTTGATGATTGGGCGGCTCCTCGTCGTCGCCGACGACACGCCCTCCCAGATGTGCTCGGCCCGCTGCGACAGGCAGAACATGGCGCCGCGGGCGGTCTGC
>JBEKMC010000139.1:0-7707 GCA_050008715.1 Acidimicrobiales bacterium
ATCCTCGGGAGAAACGATCGAAGATCCGCAGCCGCTCATCGACTGGCACGCCAGGGCCTCTGTCCTCGACGGCGACGCGTACCCACTTGGCGTCGGCCTCCGCGACGACGCGGGTCGCCGCGTTGGCATACCGGTCGGCGTTCTCGAGAAGGTTTGCCACGACGCGCTCGAAGCGCAGCTTGTCGACGAGGACCCGACGCTGTCCGACCGCGAGCGGGATGTCGATCATGACGTCGTGGCGCGTGGCTGCGACGGCGTAGCGGACGAGCGGCCCGAGCGACACCTCTTCGCTGTTCATGTCCCCGAGGCCGGCATCGAGACGGGAGATCTCGAGGAGGTCGTCGACGAGGCGGCGGAACCTCCGCACTTCGGCTCCGAGGAGATCGAGTGCCTTGGCTGCCCGCTCCGGAAGCTCGTCTCGACGCGCCTCGAGGACGGAGAGCGCCGTGGCTACGGTGGTGAGCGGAGAGCGCAGCTCGTGGTTGACGTCAGAGGTGAAGCGGGCCTCTCGCTCGATGCGCTCCTGGAGGCGGTCCGCCATCTTGTTGAAGGCCGACGTGAGCACGGCGAGATCGGAATAGGCGTCACTTCGGAGTCGTGTGTCGAGTTGACCGCCGGCGATGGACAGCGCCGCCTGTGCCGTCTGGCGCAGCGGCCGCAGCGCTCGCCTTGCGCCCCATCGGCCGATGACGGCACCACCGAGCGTCGTCACCACGGCCGCGAGGATGAGCGAGCCGAGCAAGGTCCGGAGCGTGCCCGCCACCTCGCTCACATTGAAGAGCTGGAAGTAGGCGACGGATCCGCCGGCGGTGCGGAACGGCACGCCCACGACGAGCACCGGTGCGCCGCCGAGGCTGATGAGCTGGTCACCGAGGTGACCACTCAAGACCAGGTGCCGAAGGGCCACTGGGACGTTACCCTCCTGCACCGATGGCGAAGAGGGATACCACTGCCCGGATTGCTCGAGGATCGACTTGGCGTTGCCGTTGATCTCAGCGAGGGCGAACACGACGCTCTGGCCGGCCTCGCTCTGGCCCTGAAGGGCCTCCGCCGTCGCCACCGCCTCGTGAGCGAGTGAGGACTCCTCCTGGTTGAGGAGGGAGGACCGCACTGAGAAGTACGTGATCGAGGCCAGGGTTCCCGACAACACGAGGGCGCCGAGGGCGAAGGTCGTCGTGACACGCGCCGTCAGCCCGAGATGACGGCGCCTCCGCCCGCGGGCGACCGCGCTCGGCTCGCCGTCCACGTGGGTGGCGCCGGCGTCATCGACACGACCCGCGGTGCCGTGGCGGCGAGCGCTCTCGGTTCCCTCAGCTGTTCGGGCGCCCGCCCCGATCACGGGGCCAGCTTGTACCCGAGGCCACGAACCGTGAGAACGTGACGGGGGTCGCTCGGGTCGTTCTCGACCTTGGTCCGCAGCCGCCGGACGTGCACGTCGACGAGCCGGCCGTCGCCGAAGTAGTCGTAGCTCCAGACGCGCTCGAGCAACTGCTCACGTGACAGGACCTTTCCCGAGTTCGCCGCCAGCTCGCACAGGAGGAGGAACTCGGTCCTCGTGAGGTGGACTTCTTCGCCACGACTGCGCACGACACCGGCTTCCGGCAGGATTTCGAGGTCACCGAAGACGAGGGACACCGGGCCACCGTCGGTCGAACGTGCACGGCGGAGCAGCGCCCGGATGCGGGCAGCCAGCTCCTTTGGCTCGAACGGCTTCGTGACGTAGTCATCGGCTCCGGCCTCGAGGCCGGCGACGACGTGAGCCGTGTCGGTGAGGGCCGTCACCATGATGATCGGTACCGAGCTCACCTTGCGGAGCTCGCGACAGCATGCGAACCCGTCCATGCCCGGAAGCATGATGTCGACGACGATGAGATCGAAGCTCTGCCCGACGAGCGAGCGGGAATGGACCTCGAGGGCCTCCTCGCCGCTTTCGGTCTCCTCGACGTCGTAACCTTCGTCCTCGAGTGAGAGCCGCATCGAGGTTCGGATGCGCTCGTCATCCTCGACGAGCAGGATTCGGCTTGCCATGCACACATCTTCGCCCACTTCGCGGCCCGACGCGCGGCGTGGGCGCTCCGAACCCGTGAGCACGTCCGCGGCCCTACGATTGTGTCCGATGATCCGCAGCGAGGGTGCTTCGAGCGACGTGAGGGAGCAGCGGCCACTGGAGCACGTCGGCGCCCCGGTATGGGGTCGCGCACACGAGCTTGCGGATGGAGTCGAGTTTCATGTCGACGAGCAGGTACGGTTTGAGATGATGGGCTTCGAGCTCGATGGATTCGTGCGCTCGCTCGCCGGGCAGTCGGAGGCCACGCGCAGGGCATACGAGGGAGACGTGGCTGGGTTTCTCGAGTGGCTGGAGCGCGCTGGCTTCGAGGATCCGGCGGGAGTTGATCGTCTTGTGCTGCGGCGATACCTGGCGTTCCTGAGCACGCGGCGTTACGCCCGGCGCACGATCGCCCGAAAGGCCTCCGCCCTGCGCTGCTACTTCGCCTGGCTGAGGCGGAATGGGGCCATCCCGGCGAATCCGTCCCGACGCCTCAGTGCTCCGGCCGGGGAAGCGCGCCTGCCCCGTGTGCTGTCGCCGTCGGAGGTGAGCGAACTGCTCGACGCCCCGCACGCCGCCGACCAAGTCGAGCCGGCGCGCCGGTTACGTGACGACGCCCTCCTCGAACTGCTCTACGGCAGCGGGCTTCGCGTCGCTGAACTGTGTGGCCTCGATCTCGCGAGCGTCGACCTTGCCTCGCGGTCGGTCACCGTCTGGGGCAAGGGTTCGAAGGAGCGTCGCGTTCCGGTCAGCGAGCCGGCGGCCGAGGCGCTCTCGGCGTACGTCGCGAGCGGCAGACAGGCGTTCCTACCGGCAGCGGCGGCACCCGGCGCCACGCCCGCCCAGGCGGTAGCGGATTCGGCAGCGATGTTCCTCAACGCGAGACACCGGCGGATGACGCCGAGGGACGTCCGCCGGGTGCTGGATCGGCGCTCGCCCGTGCCGACGCACCCGCATGCCCTTCGCCACACGTACGCCACGCACCTGCTCGACGGCGGCGCGGATCTTCGTGTGGTGCAGGAGCTGCTCGGTCACGCCAGCTTGCGAACGACGGAGGTATACACGCACGTTTCGACGGAACGATTGGTGGGCGCATACCGCAGCGCTCACCCGAGGGCATGACCCCCGTGAGCGTTGATCGCGTCGAGGCGATCGACGAACTATGGACCCGGTACAAGGCGGTCGGCGACCGAGACACCCGTGACCGGCTGATCCTGCATTACTCGCCGCTCGTCAAGTTCGTATCCGGCCGCGTGCTCTCGAGGCTGCCCGACACTCTCGACGGCGCCGACCTCGTGAGCTATGGGATCCTCGGGCTCATCGACGCCATCGAGAAGTTCGACCCCGATCGCGGCTTCAAGTTCGAGACGTACGCAGTCCCGCGCATCCGGGGCGCCATCCTCGACGAGCTGCGATCGATCGACTGGGTCCCTCGGTCGGTGCGGGCGAAGGCGCGGGCTGCTGACCAGGCCTACACCAAGCTCGAGCACAAGCTGAAGCGCTCGCCGACCGACGAGGAGCTCGCAGTCGAGCTCGGGATCTCCCAACAGGAGCTCGACAGCCTGCTGCGCCAGACGACGCGCGCCAGCGTGCTCCAGCTCGACGAGGTGTTGTTCACCGGTGGCCAGGGGTTCCGGACTCTCGGTGACACGATCGCCGCCGACGACGAGGGGCCCGGCGCCCGCCTCGAGCTGCAGGAGACCCGCCGCCTCGTGGCCCGCGCCATCTCGGGCCTCGCCGACCGCGAGCGGACCGTGCTCACGTTGTATTACTACGAACGGCTGAACCTCTCCGAGATCGGCGAGATCCTCGGGGTGACCGAGAGCAGGGCCTGCCAGATCCACACGAAGGCGGTTCACCAGCTTCGCCACAAGCTGCGCGACCAGGTCTGAGCAACACCACACCTGACGCCAGTTCGCCGGCACCCGCCCGCCGGGCGCCGACCCGCCGGTCGGGGGCACCGGCGCCAGCGGCTACGATCTCTCGCTGAGGTCCGTCCGGGCCTTTGAATCGTTCGAAGTCTCGTCCGGGTACACCCGCGGTCGCCGAGATGGCGCCGTGCCCGGATCAGCCAAACCGTCGGGAGGAAATGAACCGTGGCCGTCGTCACGATGAAGCAGATGCTCGAGGCCGGAGTCCACTTCGGTCATCAGACACGACGCTGGAACCCGAAGATGAAGCGTTTCATCTTCGGGGAGCGCAACGGCATCTACATCATCGACCTCAATCAGACGCTGCAGCGCGTCAACACCGCTTACGCCTTTGTCCGCGACCTCGTCGCGGGTGGCGGGACCATCATGTTCGTGGGGACGAAGAAGCAGACCCAGGACCCAGTGGCCGAGTTCGCCGTGGCCTGCGGGATGCCGTACGTGAACCAGCGATGGCTCGGCGGCATGCTGACGAACTTCCAGACGGTGGCCGGTCGTGTCCGCAAGCTGCAGGAGCTCGAGTCGGCCCGGAACGCGGGCGACTTCGACGCCATGCCGAAAAAAGAGGCGCTGCAGCACCAACGCGAGCTCGAGAAGCTGGAGCGCAACCTCGGCGGTATCCGCCGGTTGCAGCGTCCGCCGGACGCCATCTTCGTGATCGACACGAAGAAGGAGCACATCGCCGTCACCGAGGCGAACAAGCTCCACATGCCGGTCGTCGCTGTCGTGGACACCAACTGTGATCCGGACGTCATCGATTACGTGATCCCGGGCAACGACGACGCCATCCGCGCGGGTCGCTTGATGTGCCGGGTGATCGCGGACGCGGTCGCCGAGGGACGTTTCATCGCCTCGCGCCGAGCGCTTGTCGAGTCCGGCGGCCCGCGTGTCGGGGATTCTGTTCCCGCTGGGCCGATGCCTGGCACCCCGGCTACGCCTGCAGTGGCGGTGGCGCCTGCCGTGCCCGAGCCGGTAGCTGCAGCCGCGCCTGCCGCCGCGCCTGAGACGCCCGCCGTCGTGGAGGCACCTGCCGCCGCCGAGCCGGTCGCCGCTGCGCCCGAGGCTGCTGCCGCCGCGTCGGCTCCTGCCGCCGCGCCCGCCGCTGCGCCGGCTGCTGCCGCTGCGCCCGCCGCTGCGCCCGAGGCACCAACTGCTGCGCCCGCTGCGCCAGCCGCTGCGCCGGCTGCTGTCGCCGCGCCCGAGGCACCTGCCGTGGTGCAGGCGCCGGCGCCGGCAGTTGCACCGGAGACCGTTGAGCCCGCGAGCGCCCCGGCGCCGGACGCAGCGGGGAGTGGCGCGGGTCCGGCCGCCGAAGTTGCTGAGACACACACGTTGACGGAGGGTTGAAGTCGGATGGCATCGTTTACAGCCAAGGAAGTAGCTGAGCTTCGCAAACGCACAGGTGCTGGCATCCTCGACTGCCGCGAGGCACTTCAGGAATGCGACGGCGACCTCGAGAAGGCCGAGCAATGGCTGCGGGAGAACGGCAAGATCAGCGCACGCAAGCGGGAGGACCGTGAGCGTGCCGAGGGAGCGGTCGCTGTCGTGGTCGAAGGACGCGTGGGCGCGATCGTGGCGCTCGAGTGCGAGACGGACTTCGTTGCCAAGTCGGCTGAGTTCGTCCAGCTCGTGGATGTTCTCGCCGCCGAGCTCGCCACCGCGGGCGAGTCGGCGCTCGAGGCGGAACGCGACCGGGTGGAGGCCCTCGCCGTCACCCTGAAGGAGAACATCGCCATCGGCAAGGCGAAGCGGTTCGAGGCGCCCGAGGATGCGGTGATCAGCAGCTACCTGCACATACAGAACGGCCGGGGCGTCAACGCGGTACTCGTCGAGCTCGGCAGGGGAACGTCCGAGCTGGCACATGACATCGCGGTTCATGTCGCCTTCACGCGTCCCGAGTACCTACGTCGCGAGGACGTTCCCGAGGAGGTCGTCGCAGCGGAGCGTCAGACCGTGGAAGCAATCGCCCGGCACGAGGGCAAGCCGGACGCGGCCCTACCGAAGATTATCGAGGGCCGCCTGAACGGCTGGTACAAGGAACGGTGCCTGCTCGAGCAACCATACGTGCGGGACGAGAAGCAGACGATTGCCGACCTCCTCCACGCCCACGGCGACGTGGAGCTCCGACGCTTCGCACAGGTCGTCGTCGGCGCCTGAGATGGCCGACGCCCCGATCCAACATTCGAACGGGGTGCCCATATCGCCTCGCTGGCGGCGTGTGGTGCTCAAGCTGTCCGGGGAGGCACTTGCGAGCGCCGCCTCGGACGAGACGATCGACGCAGCTGTCGTCGGCAGGTTGGCGCGTGAAATCGCCGCCGCCCGCGCCGAGTTCGAGCTGGAGATGGCTGTCGTGGTCGGTGGCGGCAACATCTGGCGGGGAACGATCGGGGCGGGCGAAGGCATGGACCGTGCTACCTCCGACACGATGGGCATGCTCGCCACGGTGGTCAACGCCCTTGCCCTGCAGGACGCCATCGAACGAGAAGGCCAGCCCACACGTGTGCTGTCGGCCGTTCACATGGCCGAGGTGTGCGAGCCGTACATCCGGCGCCGGGCCATCCGCCACCTCGAAAAAGGCCGCGTGGTCATCCTTGCCGCCGGGATGGGCAGCCCCTACTTCACGACCGACACCCCTGCTGCCCTGAGGGCGGCGGAGATCGAGGCCGAGGCCATCATGAAAGGGACCCATTCAGGGGTCGACGGTGTCTACAGCGCCGACCCCCGCGTCGACGCGGACGCCGTCCGGTACGAGGAGATCGGCTTCATGGACGTGGTGTCCCGCGATCTCAGGGTGATGGACCTCACGGCGATCACGTTCTGCCGCGACAACTCCATCCCGATCCTCGTCTTCGACATCATGCGTCCGGGCAACATCCGAGCTGCCCTTGCCGGCGAGCGGATAGGTACGCTGATCTCGTGACCAGCGAGGCGGACGAACTCATCCATGCGGCCCTGGAGGAATGCGGCGAGAAGATGCGCAAGGCCATCGACCACGCCAAGGTGGACTTCTCCACCGTGCGGACGGGGCGAGCCGCCCCGGCTCTCATCGAGAAGCTGCGGGTCGACTACTACGGGACCGAGACGCCGCTCCAGCAGCTGGCCGGGTTCAGCGTGCCGGAACCCCGAGTGCTCGTCGTGTCGCCGTACGACAAGGGTGCGCTCAAGGCCATCGAGAAGGCCATCTCCGCCTCTGATCTCGGCATCAATCCGTCGAACGACGGGACCGTGATCCGGCTGGTCTTCCCGGAGCTGACCACCGAGCGGCGCAAGGAGCTCGTCAAGGTGGTCCGCCACCGTGCAGAAGAGGCTCGTGTGGCGGTCCGGAATGTCCGTCGTGCGAGCCGGCACGACCTCGAGGCACTCGAGAAGGACGGCGATGTGTCGTCGGACGAGGTCGAGCGGGCGGAGAAGGAGCTCGAAAAAGTGACGCATGAGATGATCGCCGAGATCGAGCGCCTCCTTGCAACCAAGGAGAAGGAGTTGCTCGAGCTCTGAGCGCTCGCCTTGGCTGGCGTCGTGAGGGAGTCGACATTTTGGAAGATCGAGACGAACGTCCCGAGACGCACACCATCGATGCGGCGGAACGTGGCGCGGCGCGCGCCCTGGACGAGGACGAGACCGGGGAGAGCTCCGTAACGCGAAGGGCGTCGGAAGCCGCGTACAGCCGGCCGCTACATGCTCGGGCCCGAATCGAGGGAGTCGTGGCGGGCGTCGCCGCCGGGCTCGTTCCAC
>JBEKMC010000014.1:0-45482 GCA_050008715.1 Acidimicrobiales bacterium
CCACGAGGTCATGAAGCCGCCGTACGAACCGCCGCTCACGAACTGGCGGCGGCCGTCCCCGAGGCCCCGGGCGACGACGTCGTCGACGCAGGCGAGTATGTCGGCGGCGTCGGCACCGCCCCAGTCACCCGTGCACGCGGCGGTGAACGCCTGCCCGTAGCCCGAGCTGCCCCGTGGGTTCGGCAGGACGACGACGTAGCCGGCGGCAGCTATCGCTTGATGGAAGGCGAGAAACCGCCCCGCCGGCCACGCCCCATGCGGGCCACCGTGAATGTCGAGATGGACTGGACGAGGTCCTCGTGCCTTGCCGGGCGGCTCGATCGCGAAGTACTCGACGGGAGTCCCGTCTTCGGCCGTTGTCGTCGCCCGCGTGACGCGGCCGAGCAGCACGTCGGCGATGAAGTCGTCGTTCGCATGGCTGACCTGGCGGACTGCGTTGCGGGCCCGGCTCGAGGCGCCCTTGGCGCCGAGCCGTATGGAGTAGCACTCCGATGGCGAGTCCGGCCACGCGGACGTGAAGGCAACGGCTCGCCCGTCTCCCCCGACCGAGAAGCCGTCGACCTGGCGGTCGCCGCCGACGATCAGCTTGCTTCGCGCCTCGCCGAGGCGGGCGACGTGCAAGCCGACGCAGCCGCGGTCGGCCACGAGTACGGCGATGTCCTCGTTCGTCAGCCACTGGAACGGCGGCGCCGTCCCCGGGAGCCACGGAACGGGCCGGTCCGTCGCCGGTGCCACCACTCGCGGCTCAGCGCTCCCGTCTGCGGGCACGACGTACAGGTGCAGGTCATGGTTCCAGGCGTCGCCCCCTTCGTGGCCCACGAAGGCGATCTGCGTGCCATCCGGCGAGAAGACGGGGCCGCCGGTCCGGCCATGGCCCGGCGTCACGCGCCGGGCACGCCCGCCGCCGGCAGCGACGACGTAGACATCCGCCCGCAGTTGGCGATCGTCCCTGCCGCGATCGCGATCCGACGAGAAAGCGATCCACTTCCCGTCCGGAGACCACGAGGGGTCGGCGTTGTCGTAGTCACCGCTCGTGACCTGCCGGCTCGCGCCCGTGCTCACGTCGACCACGAACACGTGCCGGCGGCCCTCGAACCAGCCGACGTTGTCGTATCGGGCGGCCAGTCCGCGCACGATCCGGGGAGCATTGCGGTCCCGGGCGGACCGGTCCTCCGACCGTTGCACCGGCTCGGGGGCCGCCTGACCGGGCTGTGCCGGCTCGGTCAGCGGAAACGGGATGACAGAGACGACGACCAGCTGTGTCGAGTCCGGCGACCAGGCCGCTTGACTGACGGGGCCGGGGAAGCTCCCGAGCGGGCGCGGGACACCTCCTGTCAAGGGGGCGAGCCGCAGCTGCGCCGGTCCCTCTGGGGGCGAGGTCACGTACGCCAGGTAGCGGCCGTCCGGTGACCATCTCGGGCTGGCATCCGAGGGCCCGAAGGTAAATGCCGCTGGGGAAGCGGAACCGTCCAAGGGGGCGACCCAGATCGAGGTCTGCACGCGGTCGGAGGTCTCGTCCGGCTCGGCCTGCACCCAGGCGGCCCGCTCGCCGTCGGGTGAGACGGATGGGTCGCCGAGGGTACGAAGCCGAAACAAGTCCTCCGGTCGAGCGAGACGCTCTGCCATCAGGCGGCGGGTTTCTTGGCAGGTTGGGCGACCTGCGCGCTCTCGCTGCCCGGCGGCATCGTCTCTTCACCGACGGAGCCCATGCGAGCCGAAGCCAGTTGCTGGGAGTCCATTTGCTGGGAATCCAGTTGCTGGGAAGCCAGTTGCTGGGCGCGGCGCCGGCCGGCCCACCCCGGGCCCCGGAGCACGAAGCCGAGGCGGTCCCGCCATGTCCGGGAGCGGGCGACGTCGCGGAACATCTCGGCGTATTCGTGGCCGGCGATCCGCAGCGGGTTGAACGTGTCGATGTTCTTCGTGAGGCCGTAGACGACCCGCTCTCGCTCGGGTTCGAACGTTCCGAACAGCTTGTCCCAGACGATGAGGATGCTGCCGTGGTTGCGGTCGAGATATGGGCCGTTGCTACCGTGATGAACGCGGTGGTGGGACGGGGTGTTGAGCACGGCCTCGAGCGGCCCGATCTTGTCGACCACCTCGGTGTGGATCCAGAACTGGTAGAGGAGGTTGACGCCGCGGGCCGTGTTGACGAGTGCCGGCTCGAAGCCGAGCAACGTCATCGCCGAGTACGGCAGGAACGTCCCGAAGGCCTCGGCGACAGGCTGGCGGAGGGCCGTGGAGAGGTTGTAGCGCTCGCTCGAATGGTGGACGACGTGGATCGCCCACATGAAGCGGCTCTCGTGCATCGCCCGGTGGTTCCAGTAGTAGATGAAGTCCCAGGCGAGCACCGCCGCCGCCACGGCCGCAGGGCCGCTGCCGAGCGAGCGGACCGTGCGGCGTCTCGAGAGGCGGTCCATCCCGGTGCGCGAGGCCCATGACGTCGTCACCCCGAGACCTGCGGCAACCACGGCGGCGACACCGCCGGCAGCGGCTACGGGACGCGCCATCTGCGCCAGGCGGGATCGCATTGGGTTTCGCCGGGCCGCCCATCGGGCCCGGGTGTCGCCGGCGCGGTCGTCCGGCGAACCGGCCGGCGCCGGTGTGCCCTGGCCGCCGGTTACGTCGTCCGGCGAACCGGCCGGCGCCGGTGTGCCCTGGTCGCATGCCACGGGATCGGGCTGATCGAGACGGACGAGCAGATCGGCCAGGGTCGTGACGGCAGCAGCTCCCAGAGCGGTACCGACGAGCACCTTGCCGTACCTGCCTTTACCGGGCACGAGCTGGCGCATCAGCTTCGGCATCACGAGCGGGCCGAGCAAGCTGCCGACACCCATGGTGAGGCTGGCGACGGTGTCCTTCCGCTCGTACAGGGCAGGCGAGCCGTCCAGCTCGTCGCTTCGGTCGCGCAACCAGAGGTACTCCGCTCCCATGCTGCCGAAGTAGATCGGTATGGCGACGACGGTCAGGTCCTTCACGGACGAGATGTTAGGACTCGCTGCTCCACGCTGTCGCCGGAAGTTCTGGAGTGAGAAAGCGACCGTAGGCGGTGTTTTCTCACTCCAGAAGTCGGCCGGGGCACGCGTTCGGTCCGGATTAGGCTCGGTTGCCCGGCTGGCGCCGGGAATGCCTGGTCCCTCAGTGGGGATGATCCCCGGTAAGGCGTAGAACGACATGCGACGGCTCTTGATTGCAACGATGGTGGTCGTGTTCGCGGCCGGCCTGACCGCCTGCGGCAGCTCCGCTTCCACGTCGACGACCACGACGCTCGCTCCTTCCGGCAGCACGACGGCCACCGGTCCGCTCGGGGCTACCTGCAGCAACAGCGCCATCCAGGGCGAGCTGTACCGGAAAGGTGTGCTCACGGTCGCCACGGACAACCCCGTCTATACGCCCTGGTTCGTCAACAACCATCCCGAGAACGGCCAGGGTTACGAAGCAGCGGTCGCTTACGGCATCGCGGCCGCACTCGGCTTTACGACCTCCCAGGTCAAGTGGGCCTACGAGCCCTTCAACGACTCGTACGCACCCGGTCCGAAGGCGTTCGACTTCGACATCAATGAGATCTCCGTGACGTCCGCCCGCGCCCAGGAGGTCACCTTCAGCGTCAGCTACTACGCCGACAACCAGGCGCTGGTGGTGCTGAAGAAGGGCCCGCTCGTGCACGACCACTCGCCCGCTGCGCTGAAGACGTACCAGTACGGGGACCAGATCGGCACGACCAGCCTCGCCTACATCAACCAGTACATCCAGCCGACGCATCAGACGAGGATCTACGGGTCGTTGAACGACGTGAAGAGCGCCCTTGACACCCACCAGATTCAAGCGTTCGTCACCGACACGCCGACCGCCCAGTACATCGCCGCCGACGAGATCCCAGGCTCGGAGGTTGTCGGCCAGTTCCCGAGCACCGGCGAGCACTTCGGGCTGCTCTTCCACAAGGGCAACCCGCTCGTCTCGTGCGTCGACAAGGCATTGCAGCACCTGACGACGAACGGGTCGCTCGCCAACTACGCGAAGAAGAACCTGCAGATCTACAACGTCATCCCCACGATCGAGCCGTGAGCCAGGCGATGCTGCGTTGAACCGGCATCGGGGAGACGCCGCCGCGGAGTCCGGGGTCGGCGTACAGCCCCTCGCCGGGGCACTCGGCGACCGAGGCCCGCGCATGCTGGGCTCCGGTGACCGCCGGGCAACGGTGATCTCGACGGTCAGCACGCTTGTCTTCGTCGGAGCCCTGGCGGCGGTGTTCTTCCTGGCCCCGGGCAGCTCGTCCGTCCGTCACGACTTCTTCAGCGGCACGAACATGTGGCGCTCGTTGGTGGGCGACAACCGGAAGGGTCTCCCGAGCATCGGCACGGCGATCGTCCTCAACATCAAGATGTTCCTCGCCGCCGAGGTGCTCATCTTGATCCTGGCGCTCGTCATCGCCCTCGTGCGCCAGTCGTCCGGGCCAGTGATGTTCCCTCTCAGGGTCGTCGCGACGATCTACGTGGACGTCTTCCGGGGTGTCCCCTTGCTGCTTGTCATCTACATGATCGGGTTCGGCATCCCGGCGCTCTCGTTGCACTTCCTCTCGTCCCAGTCCCCGGCGGTCTACGGGACGGCGGCGCTCGTCCTCTCCTATTCGGCCTACGTCTCAGAGGTCTACCGAGCCGGCCTGAACTCGGTGCATCGGAGTCAGACCATGGCTGCCCGCTCGCTCGGGCTGTCGGGATGGACGGCGATGCGCTACGTGATCCTCCCGCAGGCCGTCCGCAACATCATCCCGCCGCTGCTGAACGACTTCATCAGCCTGCAAAAGGACACTGCCCTGGTCGGCGTGATCGGCGCGATCGAGGCGAGCCAGGCAGCGGTGATCAACGCCGACTCGACGTTCAACTACTCGAGCTACGTCGTCGCGGCGATCCTGTTCCTGATCCTCACGATCCCGTTGGCTCGTTTCACCGACCACGTCATCCGTCGCGATCGCCAGCGCCGCCTCGCGGGAGCGCTGGTGTGAGCGAACCCAGTCGCGATGCCGATCGCTCCGGCGTCGAGGCCATCCGCGTCGAGGGCCTTCACAAGTCCTTCGGCGCCGTCGAGGTGTTGAGAGGCGTCGACCTTGCGGTTGACAGCGACGAGGTCATCTGCCTCATCGGTGCCTCCGGCTCGGGCAAGTCCACGCTGCTGCGGTGCATCAACCTCCTCGAGCCGCTCGACGCCGGCCGGGTCGTGCTGTTCGGCGAGGACATCTCTTCCGATCCCGGCCTCGACCAGAACCTCGTGCGCCGGCAGATCGGGATCGTCTTCCAATCGTTCAATCTGTTCCCTCACATGGACGTGCTCGAGAACGTCACCCTGGCACCGACGAAGGCCTTGAGGGTGCCCCGGCCGCAGGCGCTTGAAGAGGCACGTGCACTCCTCACCCGGTTCGGGCTCTCCGACAAGGAGCACGACTACCCGGACCGGCTGTCCGGCGGCCAGCAGCAACGGGTGGCCATCGTAAGGGCGCTGGCGATGCGCCCGAGGATCATGCTCCTCGACGAAGTCACGAGCGCGCTCGACCCCGAGCTCGTGGCGGAGGTGCTCGATGTGATCCGGGAGCTGGCGGCGTCCGGGATGACAATGGTGATCGCCACGCACGAGATGGGCTTCGCCCGCGACATCGCCAGCCGGGTGTGCTTTCTCGAGGACGGCCTCATCGTTGAAGACGCTCCGCCGGCGCAGCTGTTCAGTCAGCCCAAGGACGAGCGGACGCAACGGTTCCTGCGGCGGATCATCGATGCCGGCCGTCTCTGAGGCGATCGTGCACCTGGCTACACTCTCCGCGTGGATCGACCGCTCGCTGACGTCGTGTCGTTCGCCGAGCGGGCCCGGACTCGACGGGGGCATCGGGACGACTTCGCCTCGGGTGCTGAAGGGGCAGGAGGCGGACTAACCGGCGCCGGCGATTCATCTGACGAGCCGGCCAATCTCGCTCGCGAGGCGATGTTCCGGCGGTTCGGTCAGCTCATGCCGAGTGGCTCCTCGCCTCGCGTCGCCTCGCCCGACGACGAACTGGCTGTGCTCGCCTACGACTCGATGACGGAGCCGGAACCACTCGTCGGCGTGCGTGGTGATAGCGCAGGGTCGACCCGGCAACTCACGTTTCGGGGTCCGTCGCTCACGCTCGAGGTGCAGCTCGAGGGTCCTGCCCGCGAGTTGATGTGCCAGGTCGTGCCTCCACAGGCAGCGTCCCTCGAAGTCCGTCATGGCTCTGGCAGCCTTGAGCTCGGTGCCGACGAGTTCGGGACGTTCTACGCGCCGAGCCTCCCCGAAGGCGCCGTGAGCCTCCGATGTGTGCCGTTCGACAGCGATCTGGCGGCGACGGCCACGAGTTGGTTCAGCATCTCTGACGCCCCAAGTGGCTGACACCTGAAGCGCGCGCTCCGGCGTGGAGGTCGGTCGTGCTGAGGGCGGCGTCAACGGATCCTGAGCTGGCGGTAGCCACTCGGGCGCTCGAGTTGGTGGGAGCCGACCCGCGCCGCGCCCTCGCCCTTGCCGATGTCGTGCTGCAGCGAATCGATGTGGGCGCAGAAGCCGCCGCCGTCGCAGGACGCGCTGGAGCGTTGGCTGCGCTCGGGCTCGGGCGGGTGGCGGAGGCGAGACGGCGCTTCGAAGGTGCCCGCGACCGGGCGATCGCGAGCGGCGCGGTCACGCGCCTTGCGGAGATCCAGATCGGGCTTGCCATCGTGCTCCTGCAATGCGAGGAGCCGGAGGCCGCCATGGCCGAGATGGATTCGGCGCTCGAGCTCGCGACCGACGAGGCCATCCTCGGCCAGGTACAGGCACAGCGAGCGACCATTCTCATGCGGCTCGGGCGTTACCCCGAGGCGCTCGCGCAGGCGACGGCCGCCCTTGCCACCTGCCGGTCGGCAGACCTTCCGGGGCCTGTGGCCCGACTGCTCTCCAACCAAGGGGTCGTGCACGCCTATCTCGGCCAGTACTCGCACGCCGAGGCGGAACTGCGGGAGGCACTCGAGCTGTTCCGGGAACAGGGCTCGGACTTGAGCGCTGCCAACGTCGTGCACAATCTCGGCTTTGTGGCGGGCAGGCGCGGCGATGTTCCCGCCGCCCTTACCTACTTCGACGAGGCCTACATCGAGTACGTGCGACTCGGGATCCCGTCGCACGCGGCGTTGACCGACCGATGCGAGGTGCTCATGTCGGTCCGGCTGTTGCCGGAGGCCCGCGCTGCGGCTACGGAGGCCGTGGACGGCCTTGCCAATACCGGGCAGGCTGCCGATCTCGCGGAGGCGCGACTGATGCTCGGCGAGGTCGCGCTCGCATGCGGCGACTTCGCCACAGCCGAAGTCGTCGCGGAGCAAGCAGCCGAAGCGCTCGAGCGCCAAGGCCGCGGCGGTTGGGCTGTCCTCGCCGTCTTCGTGGCAGCCCGGGCGAGGTGGGGTGCCCAGCTGGCAGCGGTCAGGGAGGGCGGCACCGCCGACGCGCCAGGCACCGCCGACGCGCCAGGCACCGCCGGCGAGCTCAGCACCGCCGGCGAGACCGCCCAGGGCGATCAGCTGTTCGCCTCGCGATCGGTTGACCGGCGGGAAGAGTTGCTGGGCATGGTCGAGGAAGCCACCGACCTCGCCGTCGGGCTCGCGGTCGCGGGGTGGCGGGTGCATGCGCTGGAGGCACTCATCACGGCGGCACGGGTGGCGCTCGCTCTCGGCGAAAACGCCCGAGCGGCAGCGATCCTGGCGACCGCACCGGTCGGCAGATCAGCCGAGCACGGTACGTCTTCCGACGAGCGGGTTCGCGGCTGGTACGCCGTCGCACTCGGACTTCTCGCAACGGGCGATCGTGGAGCCGCCCTGGGGGCGCTGGAACGTGGCCTCCAGGACGCCGAGGACCACCGGGCCACCTTCGGAGCCACTGAGCTGCGCGCCCGGGCGACCCTCGGTTCGTCCGAACTGGCCGAGTTAGGGCTGGAGATCGTCCTCGCGCACGGATCGGCGCCGGCCGTGCTCGAGTGGTCAGAGCGCTGGCGCGCTCGCTCGATGTGGCCACCCGAGGTGCTCCCGCCGGCGGACGGCGACCTTGCCGACCGCCTGATGGAGCTGCGGCACACGGTTGCAGCGCTGGAGATAGCCGTGCAGGCGGGGGAGTCTGCCGGCGCAGAGGCCCGAGACCTTGCCGGGCGTCGCCGCAGCCTCGAGGGGGGCATCCGGCAACGGTCACTGGCTCGTGGCCGTCAACATCGCTACGCGCCGCCGGTCCCGACCGTGCCGGCCATTCAGCGCCGGCTCGCCGCGTACGGGTCCCGGACCGGTGCCATCGTCGAGCTCGTCGCCGTCGGCGGCGATCTGCACGCGGTGATCTGCAGCCGGACGGCCTGCATGGTCCGGCGCCTCGGCCCGATCGGCGAGATGGGGCGCTGGCGGGCCGCCGTCCGGTTCGGGCTCGGGCGCCTCGCCGCCGGGCGCAGCTCTCCGGCGAGCCTGCAGGCGGCCGCGGGCCTTCTCCTGCGAGCTGCCTTGGAGGCGGACCGATGGCTCATCGACCCGATCCGCGGCGATCTCGTGGCAGCCTTGACGGCGGAGCATCCCGAGCTGGTGATCGTCCCGACCGGAGCGCTGCACTCGCTCCCGTGGGCCGTGTTGGCGAGCCTGCGAGGGTGCCCGGTATCCATCGCACCGTCGATCGCACTCTTCCTCGACCGCTCGTCTCGACCGGGGCGAGCCGGCGACTCGTATCCACCCGGGCGAGCCGGTGACACCTCTCGGCCCGGGCGAGCCGGCGACACGGTTCTCGTCGCCGGTCCCGGTGTTCCCTCGGCGGTCGAGGAGATCGCCGCCCTTGGCCGCATCTACCCCGCGGCGGCCGTGTTGACCGGCAGCGATGCCTCGGCTCGGCGAGTTGCTGCCACCATGGCGCCGGCGACCACGGTCCATATCGCCGCCCACGGAAGGTTCCGTACCGACAACGCATTGTTCTCCGCGCTCGACCTCGCCGACGGCCCCCTCACGGTCTACGAGCTGGAGCAGATGGGTGTAGCCCCTCAGCTGCTGGTCCTCTCGTCTTGCGATGCCGGGCGCTCCGACGTGCAGCCCTTCGACGAGCTCGTGGGGGCTACCGCCACCATGCTGTCGCTCGGCTGCCGGGCCATTGTCGCGAGCGTCCTGCAGGTGCCCGATGCGGGAGTTCCGGCCGTCATGGTCGAATTCCATACCCGGGTGCTCAGCGGCGTGGCTCCTGCGGCCGCCCTCTCACTGTCCCAGGCCGCTCGCCACATCACGTCGTTCAGCGCAGATGATCTTGCACAGCGCTCACTCCCGGTGTTGGAGGCGGTTGCAGCTGCGGGATTCGTGTGTGTCGGGGCTGGTGGCCATTTCGCTCCGGGACCTCCCTGATCGAACGCAAACAGGCGACCCGCGCAGGCGCGGCGGCCGGACAGCTGCGAAGATTGCGAAATGACTACAAACGGGGGAGGAGCGGACGGGATCTTCGGCGCCATCGTCCGAAACGTCCGCACGGTCATCCAGGGGAACGAGTCCGCCATCCGCCATGCCGTGACCTGCCTGATCGCAGGTGGGCACCTCCTGATCGAGGACGTCCCCGGAGTCGGCAAGACGAGTCTCGGCAAGGCCGTGGCCGCGTCGGTGGACTGCCGCCACCGGAGGATCCAGTTCACCTCCGACCTGTTGCCGTCCGACGTGACCGGAGTCAGCGTCTTCGACCGCAACACGTCCGCCTTCGAGTTCCGGCCGGGACCGATCTTCGCCAACATCGTGTTGGCCGACGAGATCAATCGCACGCCCCCGAAGACCCAGTCCGCCCTACTCGAGGCCATGGAAGAGCGTCAGGTCACCGTGGAAGGCACGACCTACGAGCTGCCCGAGCCGTTCATGGTGATCGCCACCCAGAACCCGATCGAGCACGAGGGGACTTACCCCCTGCCCGTCAGCCAGCTGGACCGGTTCCTGATGCGGATTCATCTGGGATACCCCGATCCGACGGCGGAGGTCGATCTTCTCGTCCGACACGGTGTCGACGACCCCCTCTTCGACCTGAAGGCCGTAGCCAGTCCCGAACAGGTGCTCGAGCTGGCCCAACGTGTACGCGAAGTCCACTGCTCCGAAGCGGTGCAGCGGTACATCGTCGACCTCGCAAACGCCACTCGCACGCACCCGGCAGTCCTTCTCGGGATGTCCCCGCGCGCCGCCCTCGCCCTGCAACGCGCCGCCCGGGCCTGGGCGGTTCTCCACGGCCGCGACTTTGTCGTCCCCGACGACGTGAAAGTTCTCGCCCTGCCCGTGATCGGGCACCGACTCGAGCTCCGGACCGCCCGCACCGCCGGGAGCGACCACGTCGTCGCCGTCGTGAACGAGCTCCTCGCGAAGGTTCCGGTGCTCGAGGGCGAGCGCGCGGCGCGCTGAGCGAGAGCACCGGTGCTCACACGTCGCGGTCGAGGGGCACTCGCAGGGTTCTTCGTCCTGCTCGTAGCGGGCAGGATCCTTGGTGTCACCGAGCTGTTCGGTATCGCCGTGGCGATGCTGGCGCTCGTGGTCGTGAGCACCGTCCGATTGCGCGCATCTCACGTGAGGGCTTCGGTGGCGGCCCGGCTGTCACCGGAAGTCATCGAGGCGATGCAACCGACCGTGCTGGAGCTCTTCGTCGAGAACACGGGCGCGGTTCCGACACCGCCAGGCCGGTTGCAGCTCGTGCCCGCCGGCGGCGGACGTCATCGCATCCTCGTGCCCCGTCTCGCACCGGGCGAGCGCGCCACCGTCACCATCGGTCTCGACAGCTCGCGGCGCGGTCGTCACGCCATCAGCGGGTACGAGGCCGTGTTGGGCGACGGTCTGGGGCTCGCCAGCAGACGCCTCGTCTCGACGGGGAGCATCGCGTATCTCGTGCGACCCCGCACCGAGGAGCTGCCCCATACGCTCCCTCTCAGCGCCGGCCTCGGTGGCCAGGAGAGCACCCATTCGGCCGCAGAGCGGATCCTCACAGGTGCCTCGATGCTGCGGAGCTACGTGCCCGGGGACGATCTGCGACGGATCCACTGGCCGACGACGGCGCGAGTCGGGGAGCTCATGGTGCGCGAGGGCGGCGATCCCGACTCTGCGAACCGGTCAGGAACGACGATCGTGCTGGGAACGAAGCGTGGCGGTGGCGACGGGTTCGAACGTGCCGTCGAGATCGCCGCCAGCCTCGCCACCGTGGCGGCGCGCGAGGGTCTGTTGCGGGTGGTGACCACGACCGGATACGACAGTGGCCTCTCGTACGGTCCTGCGCACCTCGACGGCATCGGTCTGCAGCTCGCCACGGTCCAGCCTGAGGACGCCCCGCTGCCGAGCCGGCGTCGGCGCTCGCTCGGCGCGACCGCCACGTCGGAGCGTCCGGGCTTCGGCCCCGGCAGCGCCGCCGCAGGCGGATCGGCCGGAGGCTACGCCTCCGAACAGCCCGAAGAAGGCGACGCCGTTGCCGCCTTGGTCAGCCGTCTCGTCGGCCGGGGCTCTGGCAGGGACGAGTGGAATGTGCTCGTCACCGTCGAATCGGGTACCCGACTCGAGGACGTCGAGCTGAACCCGGACGTGCTCGGTCGGATGCCGGCGCAGGTCGGCACGGTCGTGCTCGTGCTCGTCGGGGGAGACGTGCCACGGCTCGAACGACTGGCGCGCAACGAGATCGCCGTCTTCCTCCCGACCGGACGCGCCATGCACGACATCTGGAACGTCGCCATGGACCTCCCCATCGGCGAGGTCAGGGCCGTCGATGCTGGTGAGGAGGAGCTCGAGCACCCGCATCCCGCCCGACTGGAGGCGAGATGATCACGCCCTGGATGGCGCTCGTCCTCCTCGACACCGTCACTGTCGCCACGTTTGCCCGTTGCTTCTCCGGGCCGGGCGAGCTGGCCGTCGTCGTTCCCATCTGCATCGGCGCCCACTTGCTTGCTCACCTCGGCCGGCGTCTCCGTGGCGAAGGACGCCCGGTCGCCGGGATCGCGCTGTGGGCACTCACGATCCTTCTCGTCGCCTACGTGCCCCTGGGTCTGGTCGACGGGGCAAGTTTCCGGTTGGGCTTCCTGCCGCTCACGGGGACCCAGCACGTCGTCGGCAGCCAGTTGCACGCTGCCTGGCTCATCTTCTCCAACCGGATCGCCCCCGTGTCGCAGGCACCGGGCCTGGTACTGGCCGCCGGATGGGCCGCAGGCGTGCTGGCCCTTGCGGCAGAGGCGCTCGACGCCGACACCACCCTGCCCGCCATCGTGGCCCTCGTGCCCGCGTTCGACATCGTGGTCTTCACCGGCACGCTTGGGACCTCGACGGGCAGGGCGCCAGAGCTGGCGGCATTGGCGGCACTGGCCGTGTGGTACCTCGCCGGCACAAACCGCCACCCCGCCACCGAGCAGGTCGTGACGGCTCGGCTGGAGGGATCGGCCGTGCAGCCGGACGCCGGCACGCGCCACCGCGGTCGCCGCTTCAGCCGACGATCCCCATCGGCTGTCGTCGGCCTGGCGCTCGTCGCCGCCGTGGCGGCAGGCGTGATCGGCCCGCTCGTCCCCGGCGCGACGAGCACCGCGTTGCTCGCATGGCACGAAACGGGCAAGGGTTCCAAGCTCAACGGCACCGGCCCGCACGGCCGTGCGCCGGGTCCCGTCTCGATCAGCCAGTTCGTCGATGTCGGCGAGGAGGAGATCGACAACACGAACACGCCGCTGTTCCGCGTGTACGGGACGAGCCCGACCCGGGAGATCCTTTTCGTCGACGACCTGTTCACCGGCTCGCAGTGGACGCAGGAACCGACGACGCTGCGCAGTCCCGTCGTTCCCTTTGCGGCTTCGGTCCCCGCTCTCGAGGCTCACCCGAGACCCCCGGTGCGCGGTCCGAAGTCGGAGCTCGTGACCCAGGCCATCTCCAACATCGACTTGGCCGGCCCGGTGATCCCTACACCCGGCCTTCCCGTCGCCATGGACGGGAACGCCTCGGCCACGCTGCAGGGCTCGGATGGCCCGGTGACCGTCGCGCCCGACGCCTTTGGGAACAACTATAGCTACGGCGTGCAAGCCGTTCTGGAGCCGAGCCCCGCCGTCGCCCAGGAGTATTACGACGCCTCGGCTCCCGCCGCCCCGGCCCTGGATCTCGACGTGCCGCAGCCGCTGCCTCCGGCGATCCGGACACTGGCGCAGGAGATCGTCTCCGGGGCGACCACTGAGGAGGCAAAAGCAGAGGAGATCCAAGCTTTCCTCCTGACGCACTTCCGCTACCAGCTGCCGAAGACCGTCCCGGTGACGCAGACCGAGGGCTACAGCGCCCTCATGAGCTTCCTGTTCACGACGCGCACCGGGTACTGCCAGCAATTCGCCAGCTCCTTCGCGGTGCTCGGGCGCATCGACGGGCTGGCGAGCCGGGTGGTCGTCGGCTTCCTGCCGACGCAGGAGAAGGACGGCAGCTGGGTGGTCACCGGCCTGCAGACCCACGCATGGCCGCAGGTGTACTTCCCCGGCACCGGTTGGGTGGACTTCGAGCCGACCCCGGGGGCGGGCGCCCCGACATACCCGGACATCACGACCACCACGCTCCCCGGCGCGACGTCGACCACACTCGCCCGGGTGACGGGCTCCTCCTTGCCGGCTCACAACCTCCAGCCACCGAAGGGTGGGGTCACCGGGAGCTCGTTCAGCTTCCCGACGGTGCCGTCGACCCCGTCGCAGCCGATCGGCGGCACGGGCCGAGGCAGCTCCAGCGACGTCGCAACGGTGCTGCTGGCGCTCCTCGCGGCGGCGTTGCTGTGGGGCGTCTCCGTCCCGTCGTGGCGGATCGTTCGCGACCGGCGGACCCGCGACCCGGTCCGGGCCGTGCTGCTCGCCTGGCGGGAGGCCGTGGGCGTCCTCGCCGCGGCCGGCATGCACCGGCGGCGTGCCGAGACGTTCGTCGAGTTCTCCCAACGCGTGCGCCGCGCCGGCGCGCTCACGAGCGACGCCGACGAGGCACTCACCCGCTTGGCCGACATCGCCAATCGTGCTTTGTTCGCCCGTCTTCCCCCGAGCGAGGAAGATTCACGCCGTGCCTTCGAAGACTCCGTCGTCGTGCGGCGCTCCGCCCGCCGGTCGATGAGCTGGTGGGCGAAGCTCCTTCTGCAGCTCGATCCTCGTGACCTTATTTCGGCATCCTGACCTGGGCGCGTTCTCCCGGGCATGGGGGAGCAACTAGGGTTCGAAGCGTGGCCGAGCAGGCGCGATTCGCGGAGGACACGGAGCAATTCATGAGCTCGCTGTACTCCGCCGCGCTCCGCATGACCCGGAATCCCTCCGACGCCGAGGATCTCGTGCAGGAGACCTACTTGAAGGCCTACCGGGCCTACGACTCGTTCAAGGCGGGGACGAACCTCAAAGCGTGGCTCTATCGCATCCTCACGAACACGTTCATCAACGCCTATCGTGCCCGGCGCCGCCATCCGGAGGAGACCGAGCTCGAGGAAGTCGAGGACTTCTACCTCTTCCACCGCATCGGCGGGCTTGAGGCCGCAGCCGCCGGCCGCAGTGCCGAAGACGAGGTGCTCGACAGCATGACCGATGAAGAAGTCAAGCAAGCCATCGAGTCGCTACCGGAAGCCTTTCGGATGGCTGTGTTGTTGGCAGACGTGGAGGGTTTCTCCTACAAGGAGATCGCCGAGATCATGGATGTCCCCATCGGAACGGTGATGAGCCGGCTGCATCGGGGAAGAAGAGCGTTGCAAAAGGCGTTGCACGAATACGGGATGGCCCGAGGACTCGTGGCCGCTGAGCCGTGAGGACACAGTAGGATCGTGACAGCGAGCCGGACAGTTGCGGTGACGGCGAGAGGCAAGACCGATGGGTGATCACGATCAGGCAGAGTTCGACTGCCGGGAGGCGTTGCACCGCATCTATCACTTTCTCGACGGCGAACTGACGCCAGTCCGTCGCCACGAGATCGAGTCGCACCTCGACGGCTGCTCGCCGTGCCTGCAGATGTTCGGTTTCGAGGCGGAGTTGCGGCGCGTTGTTCACGACAAGTGCCGAGACGCCGTTCCGGACACGCTGCGCCAGCGGATAGCCGACTCGATCAACCACGAGCATCTCGCCGGCAACCACGAACATCCCACCGGCGAGCGAGAGGGCGTCTCCGGCTCTTGAGGCTCCCGCCCAGGCTGCAGCCGTTCTCCGGGGCGGTGCGTGCCCGGCACGTCGGCATGCCTACGATGCTTGCGTGAGCGCCGCTCCTGAACTCGTCGACTGGGCGCTCGCTGTGCGGGTTGCCGGTCGCGTGGCCCGCCGGGGCACTCCGGACGTCGACCCGCGCTCGCAACAGCGGCTCCTTGACGACTTCGCCGAGCTCACGCCCATCGCCGAAGAGCTCGTGGAGGCATCCACGGGCCTGCGCTCGGTGGCTGGTCCGGCCCGGGCCGAAGTCACCGACCGTGCCGGCTGGGCGCAGGCGAACATCGGATCGTTCCGGCGGCTCCTGCGGCCGATCTTGGAACGGGCGATGGCGGAAGGCGGCCTTGGGCGCAGCTTGCCGGCGCCGATGGCCACAGCTGCACGAGTGGCGGCCGGCACGGAGCTCGGCGCCGTCCTCGGCTGGATGTCGACACGCGTGCTCGGCCAGTACGACCTGTTCCGGGCGGAGGAGGGCGAGGCGCCGAGCGACGCGGTCTATTACGTCGGCCCGAACGTCATCGCCCTCGAACGGCGTCATGGCTTTCCGTCGCGCGAGTTCCGCCTCTGGATCGCGGTGCACGAACTGACCCACCGCGCGCAGTTCACGGGTGTTCCCTGGATGCGCGACTACTTCCTCGGGCTTGTCGACAAGGGTGTCACGCTGGCATCTCCGGATTCGAAGCAGATCATGGCCGCCATCAGCCGCATGGCCGGCGAGGTGATGGCCCGCCGCAACCCACTCGGCGACGCCGGCCTCCTCGGAGCGCTGGCGCCTCCCGAGCAACTGGCCACCATCCGACGCATCCAGGCGCTCATGAGCCTGCTGGAGGGCCACGGCGACATCACGATGAACCGCGCGGCGGCGGACCGTATCCCCGGCGCCGAGCGGTTCGCCAGGACGCTGCAGGCCCGGCGCGAGTCGACTGGTGGCCTCAACCGCCTGATCCAGCAGTTGCTCGGCATCGACGCGAAGATGAGGCAGTACAAGGAAGGTGAGGACTTCGTGCAGGCGGTCGAGCGAGCCGGCGGCCCCGAGCTGTTCGGCCGCGTCTGGGAGGAGCCCGATCACCTGCCGACCCTCGAGGAGGTGCGTGACCCTGCACGCTGGGTCAGCCGGCTTGGCGGCCGGAGGCTCGAGATCGCCTGAGGTGGCGGACGGCCGGCCTGTAGAAGGCCGGCCCGTAGAAGGCCGGCCCCTAGAAAGCTGGCCCGGAGAAGCCTGGCCCGCGGCCGTTCCGGCACGCCTCCTCGAGCGCTGCACCTTCTCGCCGGCACCGCACGACCTCGCGCTGGCGGTCTCCGGCGGTGCGGATTCGCTCGCTCTGCTGGCTCTCGCATGCGCCAGCGGTCGTCACGCCGTCGCCTATCACGTCGACCACGGCCTTCGGTCCGGCTCCGCCGGGGAGGCCGACGTCGTGCGCGCGGTTGCGGCGCGCTTCGGGGCTGGTTTCGTCGCCCTGAGCGTGACGGTCGAGAGGGGACCGAACCTCGAGGCCCGCGCCCGCGCGGCCCGCTATGCGGCTCTCCCGGCAGGTGTCGCCACGGGCCACACTCAAGACGACCAGGCCGAGACCGTCTTGCTCAACTTGCTCCGGGGGGCTGGACCGGACGGACTTGCGGGCATGCGGCCCGGGGCCGCCCATCCGATCCTCGCGCTCCGCCGCTCCGACACCAGCGAGCTCTGCAGCACGCTCGGGCTCTCTCCGGTGCACGACGCGTCGAATGACGACGTCGCCCACCTGCGCAACCGGATCCGGCACGATCTGCTGCCGGCGTTGAGCGCGGCAGCGGCCCGGGATCTCGTTCCCATCCTCGCCCGCCAGGCGGGGCACTTCGCCGCCGAGAGCGAGCTGCTCGACGAGCTGGCCGCCGGCGTCGACCCCACTGACGCCGGCGCCTTGGCGGCGGCGCCGGCGGTCCTCGGGCGTCGCGCCATCCGGCGCTGGCTGCGCGTCGTGGACCCGGAGGGTCACCCGCCCGACAGCGCAACCGTCGAACGAGTGCTGGAGGTTGCCACGCTCAAGGCCCGCGGCTGCGAGATCGGCGGCGGCCGCAGTGTGCGCAGATCCGGTGGAGTGCTGTCGGTGGTCGAGACCTGAGCCGCCGCCACGACGCCGTCTCGAATAGCGGCTCCGCGGCCAGCTCAGCGTGTTGATTCGTGAAATTGGCGGCACTTCGACCGCTGGGACAATCCCCAGGCAAGGTAACCTCGGCGGCCGTGAGCGACAGCGCGGACCGGCCCCCCACCAGGCGAGCGCCGGCAGAGGACGCCGAACCGGCGAGCACGCTCGAACGCCGGTCGCAGGACTGGGTCGCTCTCGATCCCATGCTCGGCGACGTCGTCGTCTCCGCCGACGAGATCGCCGCACGGGTCGAAGAGCTCGGGCGGCAGATCACGAGCGACTACGCAGACAAGCCGCCGCTGCTCGTCGGCGTGCTGAAAGGCGCCTTCGTCTTCCTCGCAGATCTCTCGAGGGTCATCAAGCTGCCGGCGGAGATGGACTTCATGGCTGTCGGCTCCTACGGGGCGGCGACGAAGACGAGCGGGGTCGTCCGCATCGTGAAGGACCTCGACTTGGATCTCACCGGCCGCCACGTCATCGTCGTGGAGGACATCGTCGACAGCGGGCTCACCTTGTCGTACCTGCGAAAGAGCTTGCTGGCCCGCGGCCCGGCATCGCTGGCGATCTGCACCCTGCTCTTGAAGACGGGACAGCAGCGGGCGAGCTTCGACGTCGAGTACGTCGGTTTCGAGATCGCACCGCACTTCGTCGTCGGCTACGGCCTCGACGTGGCCGAGCGCTACCGCAACCTCGCAGATCTCCGCGTCTACGTCGGTGGCGAACCGGAGTGAGCGTCGACATCGAACGCGCCGAGCGCGCCGTGTCCGAGCTGCTCGTCGCGATCGGAGAGGATCCCGACCGCGACGGCCTGCGGCGTACGCCGGCTCGTGTCGCAGCCATGTTCCAGGAGATCTTCGGGGAAGTCCGCGAGGATCCCGCCGCCTACCTGACGGCGATGTTCGCTGCCGAGCACGACGAGATGGTGATGGTCCGCGACATCCCTTTTGCCTCGATGTGCGAGCACCATCTCGTGCCCTTCCTCGGGCGCGCCCACGTGGCCTACATCCCCTCCGACGACGGGCGCATCACGGGTCTCTCCAAGCTCGCCCGCGTCGTGGACGGCTACGCGAGACGGCTGCAGGTGCAGGAACGCATGACGACTCAGATCGCCGAGGCCATCGAGGCGACGCTGCACCCGCGAGGCGTCCTCGTCGTCATCGAAGCCGAGCACCTCTGCATGTCCATGCGGGGCGTGCGCAAGCCGGGTGCGACGACGGTCACCTCAGCGGTCCGGGGCCTGTTCCGCAAGGATCCGGCGACACGAGCCGAAGCAATGGCGTTCATCCACGGAGCACGGGGACGGCCGGTTTGACGCACCTGGCGCATCCCGTGTCCCGGCCACTCGTGATGGGCATCTTGAACGTCACGCCCGATTCCTTCTTCGACGGCGGCCGTTACATCGACCACGAGGCAGCGATCGCCCGGGGCCGCGAGATGATCCTCGAGGGTGCCGACATCGTCGACGTCGGCGGCGAGTCGAGCCGCCCGGGAGCTCAACCCGTGAGCGAGGACGAGGAGCTCCGACGTGTCATCCCGGTCATCGCGGCGCTGGCGAGCGCCGTACCGGTCTCGATCGACACGACGAAACCCGCCGTCGCCCGCGCCGCCGTAGCGGCTGGTGCCACCTTGGTCAACGACGTCTCTGCCTCACTCGAGGAGGTGGCGGCGGAGGTGGGGGTGGGCTTCGTCGCGATGCACCGTCTCGGGACTCCGGCCGACATGCAGAACGACCCTCGCTACGACGACGTCGTCAAGGAGGTGACCGAGTACCTTGCCGCCAGGGCGGCTCGTGCGCTCGAGGCCGGCGTGACCGACGTCTGGGTCGACCCGGGGATCGGCTTCGGCAAGACGGCCCGGCACAACCTCGAGCTCCTGGCCGGACTGGGCGAGATCGTCGCCCTTGGCTACCCCGTGCTGGTCGGGACGAGCCGCAAGACGTTCCTCGGGCATCTCGCCGCCGGCAATCTCGACGCCGGCGGAACGCTCGCGCCCGGCTCGCGGGCGGCCCCGTTGAGCGAGCGTTTCGAAGGATCCCTGGCCTCGGCGACGTTTGCCATGACCAAGGGCGCTGCCGCTGTACGGGTGCACGACGTCGCCGCAACCGCCCAAGCCGCGCGCCTTGTCGGGGCGGTATCGCAATGAGGGGGCGCTGGGCGGCCGGGATCGTCCCCCGCAACTTCGCCTGGATCATCAAGGACCGCCTCGCCGTGAGCGAGCGGCCAGGCGGCTATGCCCCGAACCATCGCAAGGTGAGGCGGCAAGAGGAGCTCCTCTGGCTGCGGGCGCAGGGTTTTGACCGGGTGGTCTCGTTGTTGACCTCCTCGCACAATCTTCACGCCTACGGCGAGTTCAACCTCGCCTGGTCCCACTTCCCTCTCTCGCTCACCGCCGACATGGAGGCAGAGACGACGCTCGGCGAGCTCTACCCGGCGATGTACGAGTGGCTCCGATCGGGCGAGCGCATCCTCGTCCACCAGGACGAGCTTGGGGACCGGATCATGGGCGCCGTCGCCGGCTACATCCGATGGAGCGCCATCCTGCCCGACGGCCCTCGGGCCATCACGGTCGTCGAGCAGATCCTCTCCCGCCAGATGGGCTCGGCCGGCCGCCGGCTCGTGGCGATGGTCGACAGCCTGCCGCCGCCGCCGCCGCCGCCGCCGCCGCCGACGACGGCCGCGGCCGCCTCTCCGCCGCCGGCAGCCGCCGCCTCGCCGGCCCCGTCCCCGCCGTCTCCCTTCCCGCCGGCCCAGCCAGGATCGTGACGACGTCCAACATCTGCATCAACGGCCTGCGCGCCCTCGGGCGCCACGGCGTGCTGCCGGAGGAGCAGGAGCGGGCGCAGCCGTTCGAAGTGGACATCACGATCGATGCTCACATCGCTCCCGCCGCCCGCACCGACGATCTCGGCGCGACGGTGGATTACGGAGTGGTCGTCGAGGCCGTCGTCGAGATCATCGAGACGAGGAGCTTTGCCCTACTCGAAGCGCTCGCGAGCGCCATTGCCGACGACGTGCTCGGGCGGCATGGAGTCGAGGCGGTGACCGTCGAGGTGCGCAAGCTGCGCCCGCCGCTTGCCGCTCACGTCGACTCGGTCGGTGTGCGGCTCCGGCGCACCGTGGCGTGAGGGCATACCTCGGCCTCGGTTCCAACCTCGGGGATCGTCGACAGTACCTGCGCGACGCCGTCGCCTCGTTGCGCGCGTTGGGCAGCCGGCTCGTCGTCTCGCCCGTGTACGAGACGGCTCCGGTCGGAGGACCGGAACAAGGTCCATATCTCAACTGTGTGGTGTGTCTCGACTCCGAGCTCGAGCCGTTCGCCCTTTTGGCGCTTGCTCACCGCCTCGAGGCCGAGGCGGGTCGCGTCCGCGTAGTCAAGGACGGGCCGCGGACGCTCGACGTCGACGTCCTCCTCGTCGGCGACCTCCAGCTGGACACGCCCGAGCTGACGATCCCTCACCCCCGGATGCACGAGCGTGGATTCGTGTTGGCTCCGCTCGAGGATCTCGATCCGAACGCTGTGCCTGCCGAATGGCGCCGGCACATTGCCGGCGCCGCCACCCTGGCCACCGACGTGCGCCGAGTTGGTACGATCGAGGAGAAGTCAGGCTGAGGCACGACCGGCACCCCACAAAGGGCTGGAACGAGAGCGAGGCTGCACAACATGACGTCGATCCGCATCGTCGGAGGTGGGCGCGCGGGCGCTTCGTTCGAGGGCGCCCTCACCGATACCGGGGTTGAGGTGCGTGAGATCCTCCACCGATTCGACGACTTCGGCCCGGCGGCTCTCGGTGTCGATGCGGTGCTGCTCGCCGTACCGGACCGTGCCGTTGCCGAGGTGGCGCGTGCAATCGACCCGATGCCGGGCACCGTCATCCTGCATTGCTCCGGCTCTCTCGGGCTCGACGTGCTCGAACCGCATGGACGTCGAGGGTCGCTGCACCCGCTCGTCACCCTTCCCGACCCTGTCATCGGGGCGCTCCGCCTGCGTGGGCGGCCGTTTTTCGCTGTCGCCGGCGACCGCCTCGCCACTGATCTCGCTCTCCGCCTGAAAGGCCAGCCCATCGTCGTTGCGGACGAGTTGCGAGCGGCCTATCACGCCGCTGCCTGCATGGCGGCCAACCACCTCGTCGGCTTACTCGGCCAGGTACAGCGAGTGGCGGAGTCCGCCGGTCTCCCTCTCGAGGCGTTCCTGCCGCTCGCTCGCGGCGCCCTCGACGATGTCGCTCTCCTCGGACCCCTCGAGGCCTTGACGGGACCGGCCTCGCGGGGCGACGCCGTCACGATCGAACGCCACCGGGCGGCCATCGACCCGGCGGAATTGGCGGGCTATGACGCCGGTGTCGCCCTCGCCGAGCGGTTGGCGTACGAGCGGCTCGGGTCCCGCCCGGAGCCGTCCGCCCGTACCTCGTGGACCTGATCTCGTCTCGAGAGGGCGTACGAACCAAGCTGCGAGTCGCCCGGGCGGCGGGAGCCTCCGTCGGTCTCGTGCCGACGATGGGGGCGCTGCACGCTGGTCATCTCTCGCTGATGGCGGCTGCCCGCCGGGATTGCGACTGCGTGGTTGTCAGTATCTTCGTGAATCCCACGCAGTTCGGGGACGCTTCGGATCTGGCCGCATACCCGCGCGATCTCGCCACCGATGCGGAGATGTGCGCTGCCGCCGGCGTCGACGTCGTGTTCGCCCCCTCGGTGGCAGAGATGTACCCGGGCGGCTCGCTCGACACCTCGGTCGTCCCGGGGGCGCTCGCCGAGGTCCTCGAAGGACCGTCGCGACCCGGGCACTTCACCGGCGTCGCCACGGTCGTGACAAAGCTCCTCTCGATCGCCGGCCACTGCCGCGCCTACTTCGGCGAGAAGGATTTTCAGCAGCTGGCGGTCGTCCGGCGGCTCGTCGCCGATCTGAACCTCCCAGCCGAGGTCGTAGGCTGCGACACAGTGCGGGAGGCCGACGGGCTCGCGATGTCGAGCCGCAACGGCCGTCTCGGGCCTGAGCAGCGGGTGGCGGCCACGGCCCTGTACCGGGCACTCGTCACGGGTGCACGCCTCGTATCGGCCGGCGAGCGCTCCAGCGCCGCCGTCTGCGAGGCGATGGAGGTCGTTCTGTCCGCCGAGCCACTGCTGACAATTGACTATGCCGCCGCCGCCGACCCCGCAACACTGGCGAACGTGACGGACATCGATGCCGAAGTGCGGCTCCTCGTGGCCGCCCGAGTGGGTCCCGTTCGCCTCATCGACAACGTCGCCGCCCTCCCTGAGCACAGTTCTGCCGCCAGAGAGCCTGCCGCCAGAGAGCCTGTCGCCAGAGAGCCTGCGGCCAGCGGTCGGCCGGCGCCGGCGCCGGCGCCGGCGGCTCACCGAAACCCATCCCCCGTGGGCTCCCCATGACCGGCCCCCTCGACGTCCTCGTCGTCGGCAGCGGCGTCGCCGGCCTCTCTGCCGCCGTTCGCCTCGCCCAACTGCCGGGTATGCGCGTCGGCGTGCTGACGAAGGGCGAGCTCGACCAGTCGACGACGCGCTGGGCGCAGGGAGGCGTGGCGGCCGTCCTCGCAGGCGACGAGGACTCGACGGATCTGCACCTCGCCGACACGCTGCGGGCAGGCGCCGATCTGTGCGACGAAGCTGCCGTGCGCGTCCTCGTCGACGAAGGACCGGGGCGGGTGCACGAGCTCATCGCCCTCGGGGCCGTGTTCGACCGTGGCCCCGCGGGGGATCTCTCCCGCGCCCGCGAGGGTGGGCACTCGATGCCGCGGGTCCTGCATGCCGGTGGGGCAGCCACCGGCGCGGAGGTGGAACGAGCCCTCGTTGCCGCCGTCGAGCGCAGCGCTGCGGCGGTCCTCGAGCACTGGTTCGCTCTCGACCTCATCGTCGAGCACGGACGTTGCGTGGGAGTCGTCGCGCTCGATCCGAGCGGGCAATTGCAGCGGGTCGAGGCGTCCGACGTGTTGCTTGCCTGCGGGGGCGCCGGGCAGCTGTATGCCGTCACCACGAACCCGGCCGAGGCGACCGGCGACGGCATCGCCATGGCGATCCGGGCGGGCGTGCCCGTGGCGGACTCAGAGTTCGTGCAGTTCCACCCGACCGCCCTGCACCACCCCGCCATGCCACGCCCGCTCGTGTCCGAAGCGCTCCGCGGGCACGGGGCGTTGCTGCGAGGGGAGGGGGGCCGGCGTTTCGTCGACGAGCTGGCACCGCGCGACGTCGTCAGCCGGGCGATGGCGCAGGAAATGGTGGAGAACGCCATCGAGAACGTCTGGCTCGACTGCACGGGCCTCGAAGCCTTCGGCCAGCGTTTCCCCACGATCCACGCGTCACTCGCCGAGATCGGGCTCGATCCAGGGCGCGACTGGCTGCCGGTGGCCCCGGCCGCTCACCACTTGAGCGGCGGTGTCCTCACGGACCTCGACGGTGCGACGGCGCTGCCGGGGCTCTGGGCCGCCGGCGAGACAGCCTGTACCGGGGTGCACGGGGCGAACCGCCTCGCCTCCAACTCGTTGCTCGAGGGCATGGTCTTCGGGTCACGGGTGGTTGATGCCCTTTCAGGTGGCCGACCTTCACCATCCGATCGAGGCCGGACCGGGGTGCTCGGCGAGCATCCGACGGTCCCGCTCCGACCTCTCCCGGGGTGCCGGTGCGCCAGTCCCCTCGCCGGCGAATGGTTCGGACAGTCGTCGTCGGGTCCGCCGGCCGATCCCGCCACGAGGAAGGCGCAGCTGCAGGCGGCGATGACCGCTCAGGCGGGGGTCGTGCGCGACGCCGTCTCCTTGAAGGCGGCAGAGCGGGCGGTCGACGAGGTGGCGGCCACGTTCTCATCGGTCGCGGTCCTTGGCCCGGCTGCTCCGGCCGTGACCGGCGGGGCGGTGGCCGAAGCAGAGCTCGTCAACCTCGTGACGCTGGCGCGGGCCCTCGTGGAGTCCGCCACCCGGCGCGAGGAGAGCCGGGGCGCCCATACCCGATCCGACTTCCCCGAGCGCTCCGGCGACCTCCTGGCGCGGTTCGTGCACGGCGGTCGGCGATGAGCTCCTCGCTGCACCCACCGTCGCCAGCGGTCCGGCGTGCGGTGTCGGCGGCGCTCGACGAGGATCTGCTGCCGCTCGGCGATATCACTGCATCCCTCCTTCCGCCGGCCGCCGTGGGCTCGGCGAGCTTTGTGAGCCGAGCGAGCGGGGTCGTCGCCGGCACCGCCTGCCTCCTCGAGACCTGCCGCCAGATCGATGCGTCCCTCATGGTGACGGTCCTGCTCGACGACGGGTCCGTCGTGGCCCCCGGCGACGAGATCGCGAAGCTGCACGGCGCCATGGCCTCGATCGTGATATCGGAGCGGACGGCACTCAACTTCCTGTGCCACCTGTCTGGCGTCGCAACGCTCACGGCCCGATATGTCGCCGAAGCCACGCACCGAAACCCCGCCACCCGCGTCCTCGACACCCGCAAGACCACGCCCGGTCTGCGCGCCCTCGAGAAGGCGGCCGTCCGGGCGGGCGGCGGTGTGAACCATCGCGGCAGTCTGTCGGAGGGCGTGCTCGTGAAGGACAACCATCTCGGCGTCGCATCGATCGGCGATGCCGTGCGCCAGGCTCGCCAGCAGTGGCCCGGTCGCATGATCGAAGTCGAGTGTGATCGCATCGACCAGGTCGCCGAAGCGGTCGACGCCGGTGCCTCGATCGTGATGTGCGACAACATGACCCTGGAGGAGCTCAGCCGCTGCGTGCAGCTCGTCCGTTCCCGTGCCGGCGACTCCGTCCTCGTGGAGGCCTCCGGCGGCGTCACGCTCGACACCGTGGGCGACTTCGCCGCGGCCGGCGCCGACCTCGTCTCGGTTGGAGCGCTCACGCACTCGGCCCCCATCCTCGACATCGGGCTCGACCTGGCCGCCGGGCCACACGCCGGTCTCGGCTAGACATCAGCCGTGCTGCTCGCTCTCGACGTCGGCAACACCCAAACCGTCATCGGCGTGTTCGACGAGGCCGTGGCGGAGGCCGACGGCGCATTGCCCTCCCGTCGACGCCCGGCCGGCGAGCTGCCTGACTTGCGTTATCACTGGCGGATCGCCACGGTGGCGGACCGGACCGCTGACGAGCACGCCCTGCTGCTCGTCGAGTACCTGCGCCTCGTCGGCGTCGACATCCGTGCCGAGGAACTGCCGAAGCACCTCTCGGGCATCGCCATCTCGTCCTCGGTACCGTCGGCGACGACGGCATTGCGGGAGATGGCGCAGCGCTGGTTCCCGATCCCGACCGTCGTCATCGAGCCGGGCGTGCGTACCGGTATGCCGATCCTCTACGACAACCCGAAGGAAGTCGGTGCCGATCGGATCGCGAACGCCGTCGGTGCCATCGACCTGTTCGAGACACCGCTCATCGTCGTCGACCTCGGTACCGCGACGACGTTCGACGTCATCTCGGCTGCGGGGGAGTATCTCGGCGGCGCCATCACACCGGGGATCGAGATCTCCACCGATGCTTTGTTCGGCTCGGCGGCGGCCCTCCGGCGAGTCGAGCTCGTCGAACCGCGGCACGTGATCGGGAAGTCCACCGTCGAGTCGATCCAGTCGGGTGTGATCTACGGCTACGCGGCGCTCGTCGACGGGTTGTGCCGGCGGATCAAGGACGAGCTGGGCGAAGCAACGGTGATCGCGACAGGAGGCTTGGCCACGGTGATCCGACCCTTGTCGACGGAGATCGACCATCACGAGCCGTGGCTCACGCTGCACGGTCTGCGCCTCGTCTTCGAACGCAACGCCGATCGGTCCGGTGCACGGCTGTGACGCCGGACATCCCGTACCGTTTCGACGGGCACACGCCGGTTGGTGACGTCGTGAGCGCGTACGCCGACCGGCTCGGTGACGGCGACGAGTCTGGCGATATCGTCACTGTCGGCGGGCGCGTGATGCTCATGCGGGTTCAGGGCAAGCTTGCGTTCGCGACGTTGCGGGAGTGGACAGGTGCGATCCAGCTGTTCGCCCTCGATTCCCTGACCGAGGAGTTCGACGCCTTCAAGCGTTTGAACCTCGGTGACTGGATCGGCGCCACGGGCGAGATCGTGAAGACCCGCCGTGGCGAGCTGTCGGTGAAGGTCCGGTCGTTCGTCTTGCTGGCCACGGCCCGAAGCGGTTTCGGGGACAAATGGCGGGGGGTGAACGATCCGGACGTTCGTTTCCGCCAGCGGGAAGTCGACATGTGGGCGAACGAAGGGGTCCGCGACCGCTTCCTCATGCGCTCGAAGGTCGTGGCGACGATTCGCTCGCTCCTGGCGGCGAGGGGATACGTCGAGGTCGAGACCCCGGTCCTGCTTCCACAGGCCGGTGGTGCGAACGCCAAGCCGTTCGTGACGCACTTCAACTCGATGCACGCGGACTTCTACCTCCGGATCGCCACGGAGCTCTACCTGAAGCGGTGCGTGATCGGCGGCTTCGAGCGGGTCTTCGAGGTGGGCCGCATCTTCCGGAACGAAGGCATCGGGCCGAAGTACAACCCCGAGTTCACGATGCTCGAGGCCTATCAGGCCTATGCCGACTACCACGACATGGCGGAGCTCGTCGAGTACATCGTGAGTGGCTCTGCCCTCGTCGCAACCGGGAGCACCGTCATCCAGTTCCAGGGTCGAGAGCTCGATCTCACGCCTCCCTGGCGCAAGGCGACGATGACCGAGGTCGTGAAAGAGGCGACCGGTTACGAGCTGAGCCTCGAGACACCGTCCGGCGATCTGCGGGCCGCCGCCGATGCCCTCGGGGTGGAGACGCTGCCGGGGGACGACGCCGGCCAGGTGCTCACGGCGATCTACGAGAAGACGACCGAGCCCAACCTCTGGGGACCCGTCCACGTCATGGACTACCCGCAGTCCGTGTCACCGCTCACTCGCAAGCACCGGTCGAAGCCCGGTTACGTCGAGCGCATCACGCCCATCGCCGCAGGCCGCGAGCTCGGGGAGTGCTACAGCGAGCTGCTCGACCCGGATGACCAGCGGGCGCGCTTTGTCGCCCAGGTGGCGGACCGCGAACGCGGCTACGACGAGGCCATGTCGATGGACGAGGACTTCCTCCGAGCGCTCGAGCGGGGCATGCCTCCACTCGGGGGGATCGGGCTCGGGGTCGACCGCCTGGTGATGGTGCTTGCCGACGTGGCCCACATCCGCGAGGTGCTGCTGTTCCCTGCGTTGCGGCCGGAGGCGGGACGTGAGCCGGCGGACCCCGATGCTTCAGCCGCCTCAGAGGCTCCGGCCTGATCAGCCCGCGAGCGCCTCGAAACGCTCCCTCGCCTGACCCGCAGTCCGCTCCAGGTCGTCGGCCACTCTCAGGCTGAGCATGGTCAGCGCCATGACGACCGAGTTGTCGCCGAGCTGTTGGGCGGACTCTGCGGCTCGTTGAGCGAATTCGCGGGCCATGTCGCTCGCGGCCGTGATGCCCGGCGAGGCGGCGATCAGTGCCCGCGCCGTGTCGCGCTCGTGCTCCGAGAGGGGCTTGCCGAGCAGGTCGCGCAACCGACCGCCGTTGACGCGATCCTCGAGGGCGCGCTGGACGGGCAGCGTATAGATGCCCTCGGAAAGGTCTTGGCCCGGCGTCTTGCCGAGCTCCTCCTCTGTGGCGATGACGTCGAGGACGTCGTCGCGGATCTGGAAGACCATTCCGAAGTACTCGCCGAACGACGTCAGGTCGTCGATCTGAGCCCTGTCGAGGCCGGCGGTGATGGCGCCGATCCGGCACGCCGTGGACATGAGTGCCGCTGTCTTGTTGGCGATCGCACCGAGGTAGTCCTTCTCGTCCCGGTCGATCTGGAAGGCGGCACGAACCTCCGACACCTGGCCTTGGCAGAGGCGTGCGAGCGTCGCCGCCAGCAGGCCGGCGACCTCGGTGCCGAGGCTGGCGGCGATCTCGGCGGAGCGGGCGAGCAGGAAGTCGCCCGCGACGATGGCGACGAGGTTGCCCCAGCGGGCGTTCACGCTGTCGACGCTGCGCCGGCGGGTCGCTTCGTCCATGACGTCGTCGTGATAGAGCGAGGCGAGGTGGACGAGCTCGACGGACACGCCGCCGAGAAGGGTGTCCTGGCTCACGGGGGCGGACGAGAGGCTGGCTGCCGTCAAGGCCAGGGCTGGTCGGAGGCGCTTCCCGCCGGCTTCGATGAGATGACTGGCGACCTCGTTGAGGAACGGGTCGTCACCGAGCACCGACTGCCGGAGGCACACCTCGAGGCGCGCGATGTCGGCCTCGTCCACCGGCAGTGAGAACAGATCGAGTGCAGTCACCAGTGTGGCAGGTTAGGCGACAAAAACCCGCCTCCGACACTCGCAACGGTGCCCGAGCCCCCGGCAGACGCCGCGATCACGCCCCGTTGCGCTCAAGCTCTGTTTGCGAGCTGCCGATTCTCATCTCCGAGACGGTTCTGCACCGTACGGGAAGGTGAGAGCAAGCAAGGTTGTTGTACTGCACGGAGGGATTGCTTTGCGCTCCGGTGAGGGGTGCCGACAAGGTGCCATCAGCCAGAGCGCACCCTCCCTATACACTGGGTAGAAGTAACCGTCCATTGAGGAGCGGCAGTTGTTCGAGCGCTTTACAGACCGGGCAAGACGAGTTCTGGTCCTCGCTCAAGAGGAGGCGCGCCTTCTCAACCACCGCTTCATCGGCACCGAGCACATCCTGCTCGGGCTGATCCACGAGGGTGAGGGCCTCGCCGCCAAGGCGCTCGAGTCCCTCAACATCTCGCTCGAAGCCGTGCGCGAGGAAGTGGAGAAGACGATTGGGCAGGCGGGCAGCGCTCCGACTGGCTCCCCACCGTTCACTCCGCGAGCCAAGAAGGTCCTCGAGCTGTCGTTGCGCGAGGCGCTGCAGCTCGGCCACAACTACATCGGGACCGAGCACATGCTGCTGGGTCTCGTGCGCGAAGGCGAGGGCGTTGCCGCTCAGGTCCTCATCAGCCTCGGTGCCGACCTTGCCAAAGTTCGCCAGCAGGTGATCCAGCAGCTCTCGGGCTACCAGGGCCGAGACCCGCAGTCGACGCCGCCGGGCGGCAGCCCCAGTCCGGAGAGCACGGGCGGATCGCCGGTGCTCGACCAGTTCGGCCGGAACCTCACCCAGCTCGCCCGCGATCACAAGCTCGACCCGGTCATCGGACGGGACCGTGAGATCGAGCGAGTCATGCAGGTCCTTTCGCGCCGTACAAAGAACAACCCGGTGCTCATCGGCGAGCCAGGCGTCGGCAAGACCGCCATCGTCGAAGGCCTGTCCCAGCAGATCGTCGCGAACGACGTGCCCGAGACGCTGAAGGGCAAGCAGCTCTACACCCTCGACCTCGGGGCCCTCGTGGCGGGCAGCCGCTACCGCGGCGACTTCGAGGAGCGCCTGAAGAAGGTCCTCAAGGAAATCCGCACCCGTGGTGACATCATCCTGTTCATCGACGAGCTGCACACGCTCGTCGGCGCCGGGGCTGCCGAAGGGGCCATCGACGCAGCGTCCATCCTGAAGCCGATGCTCGCCCGCGGCGAGCTGCAGACGATCGGGGCCACGACGCTCGACGAGTACCGCAAGCACTTGGAGAAGGATGCCGCCCTCGAGCGCCGCTTCCAGCCGATCAAGGTGGAAGAGCCTTCGCTCCAGCACACGATCGAGATCCTGCAAGGCCTGCGCGACCGCTACGAACAGCACCACCAGGTGACGATCACGGACCAGGCGCTCGTGGCGGCGGCCAACCTTGCCGACCGGTACATCTCGGACCGTTTCCTTCCCGACAAGGCGATCGACCTCATCGACGAGGCTGGTAGTCGGCTGCGCATTCGCCGCATGTCGTCGCCGCCGGAGCACCGCAAGCTCGAGGAGGAGCTCTCGGCGCTGCGGATCCGGAAGGAAGCCGCTATCGAGAAGCAGAACTTCGAAGAAGCCAAGAAGCTCGACGACCAGGAACGCGAAAAGATCGAAGCCAAGTCCAGTCTCGAGAAGCAGTGGCGCGCCGAAGGTGTCGACCTCTTCGACATCGTGGACGAGGACGTCGTCGCCGAGGTGCTCGCCAACTGGACGGGCATCCCGGTCTACAAGCTCACCGAAGAGGAGACCGCTCGGCTGCTTCGCATGGAGGACGAGCTGCACAAGCGTGTCGTCGGTCAGGACGACGCCATGAAGGCGCTCTCGAGGGCGATACGACGCACCCGCGCCGGCCTGAAGGATCCGAAGCGTCCCTCGGGCTCGTTCATCTTCCTCGGCCCCACCGGCGTCGGGAAGACCGAGCTCGCCAAGGCGTTGGCCGAGTTGCTGTTCGGCGACGAGTCGGCGCTCATCCAGCTCGACATGAGCGAGTACATGGAGAAGCACACCGTGAGCCGCCTCGTCGGTTCGCCTCCCGGCTACGTCGGCTACGAGGAAGGCGGCCAGCTGACTGAGGCCGTGCGTCGCAAGCCCTTCGCCGTGGTCCTCTTCGACGAGGTCGAAAAAGCCCACCCGGACGTGTTCAACACCCTCCTGCAGATCCTGGAAGACGGCCGGTTGACCGATGCCCAGGGTCGCACCGTGGACTTCAAGAACACCGTGCTCATCATGACGTCGAACCTCGGTACGGCGGATCTTCGGAAGGCACGGGTGGGTTTCTCGAAGTCGTCGGAGGCCGTGACCTACGAGCACATGAAGAGCCGGGTGAACGAAGCGCTGAAGGCGCACTTCCGCCCGGAATTCCTGAACCGCATCGACGAGGTCATCGTCTTTCACGAGCTCACGCTGCTCGAGGTCATCGAGATCGTCGATCTCCTGATCCGCCGAGTGCGCGAACAGTTGGAGAACCAGGGCATCGGCCTCGAGCTGACGCGGTCCGCCAAGGAATACGTGGCGAACAAAGGCTACGAGCCGACGCTGGGCGCTCGTCCTCTGCGCCGGGCGATCCAGACCTACATCGAGGATCCGCTGTCGGAGAAGCTCCTTTGGAAGGAGTTCCGCGTCGGTGAGACGGTCATCGTCGACCTCGAGGGCGAGGAGCTCACGTTCCGCGCCATCGAAGGATTCGAGCCGCCGACGGTCGAGCTCGCAGGAGCCGGCGAGACCTCCTAGGAGTTGTGAGTCTCTGAATCCTGGCTGGTCGGTTGGGTCGAATATGTCCCACCGATCAGCCAAGACGACTTGACACACCCGGTCCGTACCGTTGGGGGACGTGACCCGAACCCGAACCATCTTTGTGTGCAGCGACTGTGGGGCTTCCGTGGCTCGCTGGGCTGGGCGTTGTGCCACATGTGGAGAGTGGAACACGCTGGCGGAAGGTGAGCTCGCCCCCCCGTCGGGGCTGCGGCGAACGGGAAGCCTGCGGAGCGGTCCTGCCGGGAACCGAGATGAGAGCGGCGCCCGGCTCGGCGGATCCCGCCCGCCGGTGATACGCGACCGTGTGCCGGAAGAGCCGGTGCTGCTGTCGGCGGTGGATCCGGATGCGTGCGAGCCGGTGCCGACCGGGATCGGGGAGCTCGACCGAGTGCTCTCCGGCGGACTCGTGCCCGGCTCGGTGACGCTGATCGGCGGCGAGCCCGGCATCGGGAAGTCGACGCTGCTGCTGCAGGCGGCTGCGAGCGCCGCCCGACTCGGGGCGCGCACGCTCCTCGTCGCCGCCGAGGAGTCCGCCGAGCAAGTCCGCCGGCGGGCGGAGCGGCTCGGTGTGGTCGTGGACGACTGCTACATCGTCGCCAGCGGGGATCTGCAGACAGCGCTCGAAGCTGCCGGCCGGCTGCAGCCGAGCCTGCTCATCGTGGACTCGATCCAGACGATCGGCGACCCGAGCCTCACGTCCCAAATGGGCTCGACGACCCAGGTACGGGAATGCGCGCAGGCCCTAGTCCACTATGCGAAGGCGACCGGTACGGCCACAGTTCTCGTCGGGCACGTGACCAAGGACGGCGCACTCGCCGGTCCGCGCACGCTCGAGCATCTCGTCGACACGGTTCTCTCCTTCGACGGCGACCGTCATCACTCCCTGCGTCATCTCAGCGCCACGAAGCACCGATACGGGACCACGGGGGAGATCGGGCTCTTCGAGATGGCCGAGTCCGGGCTCGTCGGTCTCGTCGACCCGAGTGCCGTGCTGCTGGCGGATCGCCATCTGGGCGTCGCCGGCTCCGTGGTCGCTCCGGTCATCGAGGGTCGTCGTCCGTTGCTCGTCGAGGTGCAGGCGCTCGTGGGCGACACACGCTCGTCGTCGCCACGCCGCGTCGTGCAGGGAATCCCGCCGGCCAGGCTGGCCTTGCTACTGGCGGTACTGGAGCGGTCGGTGGATGTGTCCATGAGCGGTCTCGACGTCTTCGTGTCGACCGTCGGGGGGATCAAAGTGAGTGAGCCGGCATGCGACGTAGCCGTGGCGCTCGCGCTCGTGTCGGCCGCTTCCGGGGTCGCCGTACCTGAGCGCGTCGTGGCGTTCGGGGAGATCGGGCTCGGTGGCGAGATCCGCCAGGCACCCGGCGCCGGGCGGCGATTGTCGGAGGCGGCTCGTCTCGGTTTTGACCGGGCTGTGGCGCCGATCTCGACGCCGCCACCAGGCGGTACAATGGAGCTTGTTCAGGTGGCCGCGATCGCGGACGCTGTCAGCGCGTTGGGCTTGGCGGACACTCGCCGCGTGGTAAAGCGGCGGGATCGAGACAGATCAATGGCGGAGAGAGCCCGAATCGCAGCATCAGATCAACCGGAAGGTATCCCGGGCCGAGCAGCGACGGGCACACCAGCGCGACAAGCGGGAAAGGCGAGGATCGGACTCTCCGTCGTACGGGACTGAGCTCGTACGGTTCGACGCTGGAACGCTCAAGTTGAGGGAATTGAGATACCTCCGTACCCTGGTAAGTATCGCATCGTCTGTGAGGAGTGCTCTGTTGTTCGACGTCGGGGACAAAGTCGTCTATCCGCACCACGGCGCAGCCGTGGTCGAGTGCCGGGAGGAGCGCGAGTTCTTCGGAGAGAAGAAGGAATACCTCGTGCTGAAGCTCGCCTACGGCGATCTCACCTTGATGGTGCCGGCTGACAACACGGCCGAGGTCGGGCTCCGTGAAGTCATCAACGACGAAGAGGTCGAGGAAGTCTTCGCCGTGCTTCGCAAGAAGGAAGCCCGCATGCCGACCAACTGGTCGCGCCGCTACAAGAACCACGTCGAGAAGCTCAAGTCCGGCGACATCTACCAAGTCGCCGAAGTGGTCCGCAACCTCTCGATCCGTGACAAGGACAAGGGGCTCTCGGCGGGAGAGAAGCGGATGCTGACGAAGGCGCGGCAGATTCTTGTGTCCGAACTGACCTTCGCCATCGGCGTGAGTGAGGACGAGGCCGAGGAGCGCCTCGACGCAGCCCTGCCCTAGGCAGGCGCAGCTACCGGGCACTTCGTGCCGAGCCCTCCGTCGTCGCCCGACGCCCCGGTCGATGACCGTGAGGCAGCCGGGGATCTCGTGTGGGGCATTGTCGTGGCGGGTGGGCTTGGCCGGCGTTTTGGTGCCGCCAAGCAATTCCAGTCTCTCGGTGGCAAGCCGGTGCATGTCTGGTCACTCGAGGCAATGCGTTCCGTGGCCAACGGCGTCGTGCTCGTCGTGCCGCCCGGTCGTGAGGCAGACCCGCAGCTGGCATCGGTGGCAGATCGAGTAGTCGCCGGCGGCGAGACGCGGGCGGAGTCGGTCCGCGCCGGGCTGGCGGCGGTTCCCGCAGGGGCTGACATCGTCGTGGTGCACGACGCCGTCCGACCGATGGCATCGGGGGCCTTGTTCCGGAAGGTGGTCGGGGCAGTGCAGGCAGGAGCGGTGGCGGCGATCCCCGGCGTCGCCGTGTCGGACACCATCAAGCGTGTCGAGGCCGGCGTCGTACGGTGCACGATCGATCGCGCGAGCCTTGTCCGGGTGCAGACTCCGCAGGCGTTCGTCGCCGCCATCCTCCGGCAGGCACATGCTGGCCAACACGAGGCCACAGATGACTCGGCGCTGGTCGAGGCGCTCGGATTGGACGTCATGGTCGTGCCCGGCGAGGACGACAACATCAAGATCACGTCCCCCTCCGACCTGGCATTGCTCGACTGGCGCCTGGCGTCCAGCTCACCGGTTCGGAGCGTGCCGTGAGCCCGCGCGTCGGTGTCGGGTACGATGTGCATCCGTTCTCCGCCGATCGATCGCGTGTGTTGATCCTCGGTGGGGTGCAGTTTCCCGGGGAGCCGGCCCTGTCGGGTCACAGTGACGCCGACGTGGTCGCTCATGCGGTCGCCGACGCCTTGCTTGGGGCGGCCGGCCTCGGAGACATCGGGATGTACTTCTCCGACCAGGATGAACGCTGGGAAGGAGCCGACAGCCTCGATCTGTTGGCCCGCGTGGCGGAGTTGGTGCATCGCAAAGGATTCACGCTCGTGAACGCCGATTGCACGGTGATTTGCGAGCGCCCCCGACTCGTCGGGTCTCGAGAGGAAATGATGGCAAAGCTCAGCACCGCCGCCAGTGGCCCGGTTCACGTGAAGGCCACTCGACCCGAGGGCCTCGGGCCGCTCGGGCGGCAGGAAGGCATCGCCTGCACGGCGGTCGCACTGCTCGAGGAGGTCTCGTCGTGAGTCCGTATTCGCGAGACGACGGCGACCGCCCGAAGGACTCCGGTTCCGACAAGCGAGGCGGCGGCCGCGACAGGCGCGACAGCGGTGACAGCCCCGGCCGGGGTGGCTACGGCGGCGCCGGTCGTGGTTCCTCCGGCGGTCCGCGCCGGAGCGGCTCCGGTCGTCCGGGTGACGGCGGCGATCGCCCGGGCTTCCGCGGCGGCAGCTCCAGCGGGTACCGAGGCGCCGGGCGTCCCGGCGGCGGGTATCAGGGCTCTCGTCCGAGCGGTGGCGGCTACGAGGGCTCACGCCCGAGTGGGAGTGGCTACCAAGGCTCCCGCCCGAGTGGGAGTGGATATCAGGGCTCTCGTCCGAGTGGGAGTGGATATCAGGGCTCTCGTCCGAGCGGTGGCGGCTACCAAGGTTCGCGGCCGAGTGGTAGCGGATATCAGGGCTCTCGTCCGAGCGGTGGCGGCTACCAAGGTTCGCGGCCGAGTGGCAGCGGCTACCAGGGCTCGCGCCCGAGTGGCAGCGGATATCAGGGCTCCCGCCCGAGTGGTAGCGGATATCAGGGCTCCCGCCCGAGTGGTAGCGGTGGCTACCAAGGATCGCGGCCGAGCAGCAGCGGTTACCAAGGCTCTCGGCCCGATGACGCCGGCTACCAAGGATCGCGCCCGAGCGGCAGCGCTTACCAAGGCTCTCGTCCCACGAGCGGCGGCTACCAGGGGTCGAGGCCGAGCTCCGGCGGATACAAAGGTGGGCGGCCGGGCGGATCCGGTTATCAGGGCTCACGTCCCGACTCCCGGTTCGGCGGTGGCCGGCCAGACTCGGGCGGCCCGCGCGGTGAAGGAGGTTTCACGAGGGATCGTGATCGCAGCGAGAGCCGGTACCCCTCCCGGGCGCCTGGTGGCGATCGGTCCTCCGGCGGCTACCAGGGTGCGGACCGGGCGAGGTCCGGCCCTCCCCGCAGCCCGGACGGCTCGGTGTGGGGTGGAATCGCCCGCGGCGGCGGTGGGTACCGCGGCCGGGACGCGGAGACTCGAAGTGGGGCGGACCGGGACCGGGGCCGAAGCGGAGACCGCGATCGCGGCCGGCCGGCCGGTGGCCGCACCTGGCGCAATGACGACTCCGATGCCTCCCGGCGCGCGGGGCGCCCACCGGTTGTGGGCGGAGGCGGCGGCGACCTGAGCGAGGGCCGCTCCGTCAGCCGCGCAGCCACGGCAGGACGCAACCTCTGGAACCCGTCGCCGCGTGGCGGATCCGGTTCCACCCGGGGCCCGATCATCAAGCGGTCGCCCCACACCCTCGGGGGTGAGCAGGTGGAAGGACGCCAAGCCGTTCGTGAGCTGCTTTCAGCCCGCCGGCGCCGTGTCACCGAAGTCTGGATGACGGAGGGCAGTGACCCTTCGCCCATCCTCGGCGAGATCGACCGTTTGGCTCGCGACGCCCACGTTCCGGTCCGGCTCGTCTCACCGCGGCGCCTCGAGTCGGTGCAAGGCACTGACGCGCCTCAGGGTGTCGTCGCGTTTGCCGAGCCGTTGACAGCAGCAAGCCTCGACGAGCTCGTCCTCGGCTGGAACGAGGGTACTTCGTCGTCGGAGTCCGATTTCGGCCCGGGGCTGGACGACGAGGTCGACGACGACGAGCTGGACGACGAGATCGACGACGACGAGAGTCAGGACGACGAGGACGGGGAGGGTTTCTTCATCGAGCTCGACACGGGCGACCTTGATGACATCGAGGACGTGCTCGACGACGACGAATTCCCGGTGCTCGTGCAGCTCGTGGACGAGACCGATGAGCCCGATGATGACGAGGACGCGGACATCGTGCCGGTTGCTCTCGCGAACGACGGCGACGTCACGATGTCGGAGGCGACCAACCTCGAGGGGGGCGCATCGCCCGCCGACGGGGTGGCTCCGGCGATGGTCGAGGACAGCGAGGAGAACGCCGCAGGCGACGCCGAGGAGACCGGCGCCGACGCTGCCGAGGAAGGAAGCTCCCGCACCGCTGCCGCCATCGCGAAAGCGTTAGCAGTCTCGACGGCTCCTGTCGGCGCCCAGCGGGAGCATGCGTTCCTCGTGCTGCTGGAAGGTGTCACCGACCCGCAGAACCTCGGCGCCATCCTTCGCAGCGCCGAATGCGCCGGCGTGACGGGCGTCGCCGTGCCCCGCCACCGCTCGGTGCACGTGACACCCGCAGTGACAAAGGCTGCCGCCGGCGCGATCGAGTACCTGCAGATGGCGCTGTTGCCCGGCATGCCGAGCGCCTTGCAGGACCTCGAGCGCCTTGGGGTGATGACGGTGGGCCTGGACGAGCGCGGCACGACCTCGTTGTACGACCTCGACCTGTCGGACCGCCCCGTGGCGTTGGTCCTCGGCTCGGAAGGCACGGGGTTGTCGCCGCTGTCTCGACGCCGTTGCGAGGTGCTCTGCAGCATCCCCGTCGGCGGTGCGATCCCCTCGCTGAACGTGTCAGCGGCGGCGGCGGTGGCGTGTTTCGAGGTGGCGCGACAGCGCAAGCGGGGCGCCCAGAAGCGACGCTGAGGCGGTCAGCGCTCCGAGAGCGGCACGTAATCGCGCCGCGGGCTGCCGATGTAGAGCTGCCGGGGCCGGGCGATCTTCGTGTCGTGGTCGAGCATCTCGGCCCAGTGGGAGAGCCAGCCGGCGGTCCGCGGGATGGCGAAGAGCACCGGGAACATCTCCATCGGGAAACCCATCGCCTGGTAGATGAGACCCGAGTAGAAGTCCACGTTCGGGTACAGCTTGCGGCTCGTGAAGTACTCGTCGGCGAGGGCCGCCTCTTCGAGCTTGAGGGCGATGTCGAGCAACGGGTTCTTGCCGGTCACCTCGAAGACGTCGTAGGCGACCTGGCGGATGATCTTCGCCCGAGGGTCGTAATTCTTGTAGACGCGGTGACCGAAACCCTGTAACCGACCCTGCCCAGACTTCACCGACTTGATGAACTCCGGCACGTTCTCGAGCGAGCCGATCGACTGCAGCATGCGGATGACTTGTTCGTTGGCGCCACCATGGCGCGGGCCGTAGAGCGCCGCGCAGGCGGCGGCGCAGGCGGAGTACGGATCGACGTGCGAGGAGCCGACGACTCGCATCGCCGTCGTCGAGACGTTCTGTTCGTGGTCGGCGTGCAGGATGAACAGCACGTCGACGGCGCGAGCGAGGGCCGGGTTGGCGTCGAAACGAGGCTCCGCCGTCTTCCACATCATCGACAGGAAGTTCGCCGGGAATCCGAGAGAATTGTCCGGGTACACGAACGGCATGCCCACGCTGAAGCGATGGGCGGCCGCAGCCAGGGTCGGCATCTTCGCGATCAGACGGATGACCTGCTTGTAGCGGGTTGCCGGATCGAAGATGTCTCCCGCCTCGGGGTAGAACGTCGACAGGGCCGCCACGGCGGACACGAGGATCCCCATCGGATGGGCGTCGTAATGGAAGCCCTCGAGGAAACGCTTGCGCACGTTCTCGTGGATGAACGTGTGGTACGTGATCTCGTGCACCCACGTCTCGAGCTGGGGCGCCGTCGGGAGGTCGCCGTGCAGCAGGAGGTAGGCGACTTCGAGGTAGGTCGACGACTCGGCGAGCTGCTCGATGGGATAGCCCCGGTACTCGAGCTTGCCCTCGTCGCCGTCGATGTAAGTGATCGAGCTCTCGGCTGCGGCCGTCGTCATGAAGGCCGGGTCGTAGAACCACACGCCGGGCAGTAGCTTGGCCCATTGGTCGGCGGCGATGCCGCCGTCCACGATCGGTATCTCGATCGTCTCACCGTTCCGGTTGTCTGTGATCGTGATGCTCTCAGCCACGACTTCCGACCTCCCGTCGGTTCCTGCGTCCCCATGGGGTGTACGTACCGGACCCATCCTATGACCGAAGCCTGAGAATCCGACAGACGAGTCCTGTGACTCTGCCTGGTCGACCTCGTGGGTCAGCTGAGCGGGCCGCCTCCAGCGAGGAGCCCCCGTGCGTCGGTGGCGACTGCGTCGGTCAGGTCGCAGAGGAGCTCGAGCCGCTCGTCGTGGTGGTCCGGCTCGAGCAGGCGGGCGCGGTCGAGCGCCCCGAGCGGCGCCAGGGCGCACCAGGCTCGATCACGGCCACTGTCCCGACGCCGAGCCGCACGTCGCCACCACCCACCTCACGCCCCCGCTCGATCAACACGAACCGAAGGTGCCATCACCTGACAGACACTCACGGATCATCGTCCCGTAACGCTGCTCGAACACGTGAAGGGGCAGTAGCACGCCCGGGAGAGGACGCTCTCGAGCGGGAACATGGGCAGGCGCCGCCTCACGGCGCCGTCACACCGAGCTGGCCGTCAGGTACTTCGCCAAGAAACCCTCGCTCGCCACGAACTCCTCCTCCGGCACCCCACCATGGCCTCCCACGGCGGCGTGCAGCCGTTTGTCGGCTGAACCGAGCGCGCCGAAGAGGGCAAAGGCGGCGTCGCGGGCGAAGAGCTCGTCGTCCCACTGCACGAGGAACAGGACCGGGCAGTTCACCTTCGGGGCGTCAGCCTCGATACGAGGCCGCGTCGGGCCGGTCATGCCCATGAGGCCGAGGACGGCGACGGACATGCGTTTCTCGGCCGCCACGAACGGGAGACCGAGGATCGTCCCCATCGAGAGGCCCCACCAGCCGAGTGGTCCGTCGCCGACGTCGTCGAGGGCTTGCAGCGCGTCGACCGTCGCCGTGTAGTCGGCCAACATGTCGTCCGTCATATGGTCGTCGCTCGACCAGGCCTGCGCGAACTGTAAGAACACCGCCCGGGACCCGGAGTCGACGCCGGCGGGCCGGCGGTCGCCGTGCACCGGGCCGTCGATGGAGGCGGCTGCGTAGCCGCGGTGTCGCACGAGTCGTCTCGCCATGGACACGACGTAGTCCTGGCGCTTGTGGCCGGATGCGCCATGCCCGAGCAGGACCAACGGCCGCGGGCCGGTGGCGTCCGCCCCCGTCCAGAGCATGCCCGGCACTCGCCGACCGGCGCGATCCAGGTCGAAGCGCCGTTCCCGCACCCCCCGGTCCACCCGATCCTCCAGCATCTGGAGAGTCAAGTCCTCGGTCATTGTTGGCGGAACCGGTAGACGTTCGTCTCCCGTTGCTCGAAGCCCATCCGTACGTACAGCCGGTTGGCGGCCTGCCGCGAGGGGCGCGACGTCAGGTCGACGTTGTGCACACCTGCCTTCCGGGCTGCTTCGAGCGCCGCCGCGACGAGGGCGGCGCCGGCGCCGGTGCCACGGGCCGATCCGTCGACGACGACGTCTTCGATGACAGCCCGCCCCCCCGTAGGTATCCGGTAGATCACGAGCGTGAGCATGCCCACGATTCGGCGGTCACCCTCGGCGAGCCGGCTCACGAACAGCGTCGAGCCCGGCGCTCGTGCCACCGCCTCCAGCTCCGCGCCGCTTGGCGCGGGCGCGCTCGAGGAGAGTTGGGGGATCAGGCCGGCGACTGCCGTCACGACCTCCTCGCTGACGTCGGTCACCACCTCGACCGTCAAGGATGGGTGATCAGGCATGGTCGGGATCGGGGTGTTTCCAGACCGGGGTCCGCGGTCGGTCGAACAGGACGTCGACCTGCTCGCCACGGATCGCTTTGAAGGCGTGCTCCTTCCAAAGGCCGGCTCCCGCCAGCGGGCTCGGCAGGTCGCTCTCGGCGAACCAGCCAACCTCACGGCATTCGAGCGGATGCGGGCGCAACTCGCCCCCGACGGGCCGCAGTTGGAAGACGAGCGAGTAGAGCGGGATCTGCGTGATGCCGATACGAAGGCCGTCGAGCACCATGATGAGCCGCTGTACTTCGACGTCGATGCCTGTCTCCTCCCGGACTTCCTTCGTGGCGACCTCGGCAGCCGAGTAGCCGACGTCGGCCCATCCGGTGGGATACAGCCAGACGCCGGAGTCGCCACGTTGCACCAGGAGAATCTCGCCGCGCTCGTTGCCGACCACAGCGCCGACGGCGACCTTCGGCGTGACATACCCAGGGACTCCCGACCCGACGGCGCTCAACCACTCCTGCACGTACCCGTCCGCGGCGGTATGCGGCCCCGGCTGCCCCTCCCGAGCGAGCGCCTCGGCCGCAGTGGCCCGGATCTCGCCGGCGACGTGGAGGATCTCCTCGAAACGCTCCCGCTCGTACAGGCTCTCGGTGAACCCGAGCCCCGTACGCGCGATCGCCGCCAGGGACTCCCCCCAACGCACGAGGTCCCGGATCGAGGCTGCATCGTCCGCCACGGCCCGCGACGCTATCCCGAGCGTGCGCGGCTCCGGTACTCCAGGGTGACGGCGAGTGCCGCGCGGCTGGACGGGCGGGCCGGCTGGGCCGGCTCGGCTTGTCGACGCCGCGTCCTGGCTGTGGTTTGGGGTCGTATCCGACCCGAAACCACAGCCAGGTTGTGGCGCACCCGGCGTTCAGAGCTTGTCCACGGTGATCGGCGGCCTGGTCCCCGAATGCCTGCCGGTGACCTTGGTGGCAATGCCGGTGCTCTGCGAGGGCCAGATCACGCGCTTGTGTTGGGGCTGGGGGGCGACTCTGATGGAGCGACATGGAACGAAGGAGCACCCAATCCGGGTCCCCGTTCGAGGACAGCATCGGTTTCTCGAGAGCGGTGCGGGTCGGGGACCGGATCCTCGTATCGGGTACCGCGCCGGTCTGGCCCGACGGATCATGTGACCCTGATGTCGGCCGGCAGGCCGACCGCTGCCTCGAGATCATCTCGAACAGCCTCGAGCAGCTCGGCGGTTCGCTCGACCACGTGGTGCGAACGCGCATGTTCCTCGTCGATGCCGACGACGCAGCGGAAGTGGGACGGGCTCATGCCCGGGCGTTTAGCCGGGTACGACCGGCGGCGACGATGGTGGTCGTGGCCGGGCTGCTCGACGCCCGTTGGCGGGTCGAGCTCGAGGCGGAGGCGATCTGCCCTTCGCCGGAGCCCGCATGAGGAAGCTCAAGTTGGATCTCCACGACATCTACAACCGCGGAAGCGACATCGAAGCCGCCCTGCGCGGCATCATCGACGAAGCCATCAGGATCAAGGCCGGCGAGGTGGAGATCATCCCGGGCAAGGGATCGGGAGCCCTGAAGAAGCGCGTCCTGCGCTTCCTCGACCAGGAGGACATCAAGCCCCTCTACCACCGCGTCGAGAAAGACTCGAAGAATTTCGGGAGGGTCTTCGTCCACTTCCGCTGGAAGTGACCCGAGGTGGGTCATGAGGGGCGAAAGCCCTGTCCAGCTGCCTGAAGAGGCCGCGGCCACGTGCGCGAGTCCTCAGCTGGTCCGGCTATCGAGGCCGGCTTCGCGAGTGACTCCGATGCACTTTGAAGACGTCGCGCCGCCCATCATCGTCCTCGTCGGCCAGCTGCTGGCTGCGACGCCGGTGTGACGCTCGTGTGACGCCCCTCGGTCACCATCACGCCGAGGGGAACCGTCCCCGAGTGGCTCCCGGCATCGTGACCACGTGCCGAAGCCGCAACTCACACAAGGGAGGAAATGACCCAATGATCCTGCGTTCAAGAATAGCTGCCGCAATTCTCGTGGCTGCGACTCTGACGGGCACCTCAGTTGGCGTTGCCTCAGCGACGAGTCACCCGAGTCGAACCACCACGGGCACTGAGCACTACTGGGTCTCGAACTGGAACCCCAAGACCGGCAAGCCAACGGCGTTCATCGGCAACGGTCTTTTCACCGATGCCGGAAGGCTTTCCGCAGGAAGCGTGACGCTCTCCAAGGGCGGTTTCCTCGTTGACAGGAGCCATCTCAAGACGAGCTTCAAGTTCGACGCCAAGACCTGCTATATCGTCGGGACCTTCTCCGGCACGATCGGGCTCCACAACGGCACCGGTGCCTACAAGGGAATCTCGGGGACGCTCTCGGCCAGTGGCACCGTCGTGGCCGTCGTGCCACGGCTCAAGAACGGCACCTGCAATGGAGCCGCCGTCCCAATCGAGACGATCGGTGTGATAACCGGCAGTGGCAAGGTGACGCTCTAGAACCAACGGACGTCGCTTCGGTCAGAGCTCTCCGTCAGTCCGGCGACGTCGCCACCGTCGCCGGCCTGATTGAGCGCGTGCCGGCGCACAGGCGATGAGCCGGTCCTCCCCTGCCGCGTGAACGAAGACGCACGAGCGGCCTTCTCCGGATAACGGGGGAAACCGACCGACACCTCGACGAGGGGAGGAACATTTGCACGTGGAACTGGAGACCGCGTGCCACCTCAGGCGGTGTGCTCGTCCCGGTTCAAGTTGCCCGAGCGGAGTCCCTCGAAATCGATCGTCACGTAGCGGTAGCCGCCGGCCTGCACGGCGGCGACAACCCGCTCCCGCTGATCGAGCGCTCGCTGTAAGTCCTCGATCAGCAGTTCGACACGGGCGAGCTCGCCGTAGTGGCGGACCCGCATGGCCTCGAACCCGAGAGCCCTCAGCCCGCTCTCGGCTGCCGCCACCTGCTTCAGCACTCCGATGGTCACCCGTGTCCCGAGGGGGATGCGTGAGGCGAGGCAGGCCGCCGCCGGCTTGTCGGCCGTCCGCAACCCGAGCTGCCGCGAGATTGTCCGCACGTCGGCTTTCGTGAGCCCGGCTTGCAGAAGGGGAAAGCGCGCCCCACGTTCGGCGGCTGCCCGCTGCCCGGGCCGGTAGTCAGACAGATCGTCGACATTGACGCCGAGCACGGCGACTGCGCCCGTGGCTGCGACGATCGGCGCGAGCGCGCCCATGAGCTCGGCCTTGCAGTAGTAGCAGCGGTCCCCGGAGTTGCGGGCATACGCCTCGGAAGACAGCTCGTGCGTGGCAGTCGGGCGCCAGTCGAGATCCCACTCAGACGCCAGGGCCTCGCAGTCGGCCAGCTCCTCGGGCGCGAGAGAGGACGACACTGCCGTCACACACAGTGCTCCGTCCCGACCGAGAACCTGCCGAGCTGCGTAGGCGAGCAAGGCCGAGTCGGCACCGCCCGAGAAACCCACGACAACCTTCCCCAGCTCGCTCAACTCCCGCTCGAGTCGTGCAGCCGCAGGCGCCAGCTCCGCCGTCACTTGCATCGGATCAGGCGACCCCAAGGTCGTGAAGAACCCGCTCGGCGTCGGCGACGATGCCGGTGTAGAAGGCTCCGAATTCGCCATAGACGGCCGACCCTTCGTCGAAACGCATCCGGTACACGCAGTCCTTCAAGTCGTCCGGGTGCACGGCGAACAAGGTCACGCCCCACTCGTAGTCGTCGAGCCCGGTCGATCCGGTCACGAGCTGCAGGACTCGACCGCGGAACTCCCGCCCTACAGCGCCGTGCGCATACATCAGTTGCAAGCGCTCCTCGTACGGGAGGCGATACCAATTCTCTGCTCCCGGCGACCGTCGCTTCGACATCGGGTAGAAGCAGAACGCCGGCATGCCCTCCGGCGGCAGGACGGGATAGAGCCGCGCCTGGCGCATCTCCTCCGGCACGCCGCCGGCGTACTCGGAGACCTCCGTGAGGGACACGTAGGAGTCGACCACTTCGAGGCCGCACTGCCGCAGATCGGTCTGCAATGCCCGGAGGACGTTCAGGTCGGGGCCGAGCCCGAGGATGCACAGATCCGCTTTGTGGCCGATCATCGCAGCGGTGACGACCTGGTGGTCGCTCTTCCGTGCCCGCTCGATGGCCTCGAATACCCGAGGCGCGGATAGGTGAGCGGCCCCATTGCCGACAGGAATCCTGCAGAAGAGATGCACCACGTTCCATCCGACCGATGGCCCGACAGCCGGCTGCATGGAGTCCACGCCGACAGTGTACGGACGCCGCAAGGGCTCAACCCGACGTCCGGCTCGCTAGCTGCGACCGGAGCTCGAAACGGCTCGTAGAGATCGCCGGGATGACGGCGCTCGGGATTCCCTGAAACGGCTGTGGTTTAATCGTGCAGGTTCAGGCTCAAACGCGAGGGGGAGCGAATGTTTGCCGTCCGTGGCAGGAAGCTTGCAATGGCCGTGGTGCCGCTTGCAGTCGTGGCGGCGTCGGTGGTCGCGCCGGTGGCGGCGTCGACGGTCCAACGGGCGCCGACTTGGAGGTGGTCCAAGGTCGTGTCGATGCCGGGGAAGGAGGCCAAGTACGGCCTCGGCGGTGTCTCGTGCCCCTCGGTTCATCTGTGCGTCTCCGACGTGCTCCTCACCGGCGACCTCAAGAACAAGACCGGGATCTATGTGACGACCGATCCGGCGGCTGGCGGGTCGAAGTGGCACTTCGTGGCGTTTTCTGAGGCATTCGCCGGTGGGGGGACCGGGGACGACGTCAGCTGCAGCCCGGCCGGCGTCCACATCGACTGCGCCATGGTCGGCTACCAGCCTCTCCCGGGCCATCCCCAAGAGTCCTACGGCGGGTCCATCTTCCAGACGGGAAACCCCACGGCCCCCAACTGGGGAGCTGCCCTCGTCGACGAGAGTGCAGACCTGGGTGCCGTGTCGTGCTGGGCGAACGTCCAGTGCGCGTCCGTCGATGACAACGCCAACGTGGTCACCACCGCGGGTGCGACGGTCACGAGCCAGGCGACCCTCTGGCCGGACGACGTCGGTTACAGCGGCATCTGGGCCATCAGTTGTGCGCCCTTCACGGCTGGGCAGCGGAATCCCTTCTGCGCCGCCGTGGACCAGAACGCCGCCCACACGATCGCCTGGTCGACCGATCCCTCGAGCGGTCATTGGGTCGTCCAGCCGATTCACGTCCCGAGGGGATTCTCGCTCTGGCACGTC
>JBEKMC010000140.1:0-7650 GCA_050008715.1 Acidimicrobiales bacterium
GGCGGGGGCGGGGGCGGGGACACCTGGCGCACTCCACGGGGCGCCGCCGGCCGGCGTCGGAGCGCCGGCGGGAGCGGCGGGTGCGGGAGCGGGGGTCGGCGTGTTCCAGGCGCCGGCGGGCGTGTTGGCGGTCGCCCGCCACGCCGTGGGTGCGCTGTCCGCCGGCACGCCGCCGATCGACCGGCTCCGCGTGGCGTTGGCGGCGGGGGCCACGGCCGACCCGCTCCGATTCGACCGGCGCCCGGACGCCGTTGCGGCCGCGGGCGAGCGCATCATCGCCGTGCTCGTCGACGCGCTGCCGGCTGAAGTGACGGGGTCCGCCGGTGACACTTCGTCTCTCAACCCGTCGGACGACTCCGTCGCCCACCGACTCTGGTTGAGACTCTGCGCTGCACCGGGATCGCCCGACCAGGTCGCTGTGCTGAACGCCGCCCTCGTACTGCTTGCAGACCACGAGATGGCAAGCTCCACGTTGGCGGCTCGCGTGGCCGCGTCGACGTGGGCCGATCCGTATCTCGTGGTGACGGCCGGTCTGGCGGCGCTCGGCGGCCCATTGCACGGAAGCGTGGGCGATCGCCTCGTGCCGCTGCTGCGCGACGCTGCCGACCGGGGAGCCGCCGAGGCGATCTCGGGGAAGTGGCGACTCGGCGAGACCGTCGCCGGCTTCGGGCACGTCGTCTACACGGCTCGCGACCCTCGTGCGGAGGCGCTCTGGCCCCTTCTGCAGGCGGCCTGGCCGGACGGCCTTCTCATCGAAGCGACCCGCGACCTGATCGGCACCGTCACGGCCCACGGCAAGACGTTCCCGAACGTCGATCTCATGCTCGCCACGCTCGTCGCCTCCGCCGGCATGGTGGACGGTTCCGCCGAGGTGATCTTTGCCGTTGCCCGCACGGCTGGATGGCTGGCGCACGCCATCGAGGAGTACGGGCACCGGTTGCGCTTCCGCCTGCGCGCTGCCTACGTGGGTCCGGCGCCGGCAGTCCCCTGATCCGTCGAGTCACCGAGGGCTCAGTCGACGGGTTGAATCCGAGGATCGTGCTCGTCGGCAGCGCGCCAGGCGATCCATGCGGCCACGAGGGTCATCATGACAGCTGGTTCGAGCCCCGTACTACCCTGAACGAGAACACGTTCCAGTTTTGTTTGGGGCCGCCGGGTCGGCCGGTCTGGAGGGGGAGCTCGTGGAATTCGGTTTCTGGGCAATGGCGACCGAGCAGCCTGACGTCGTCTCAGTCGTCGAGCCGGACGGCACCGAGATCAGCGCCGGCGCGATGCTCGGTCGCTGCAATCAGCTCGTGCACGGCCTGCGGGAGCTGGGGCTGGTCCGCGGCGATGCCGTCGCGACCGTGCTCCCGAACTGCGCGGACTTCTACACCGTGTACCTCGCCTGCATGCAGGCAGGCTGGTACCTCGTCCCCATCAACAACCATCTCCTCGGCGCGGAGATCGCCTACATCCTCGAGAATTCCGAGACGAAGGCCCTCGTCGCCCACGAGCGCTTCGCCGACATCTCGGTGACCGCCGCCAAGGAGGCGGGACTGGACGCCGACCGGTGCTTCGCGGTGGGTGACGTCCCAGGCTTCAACAGCTTCGCCGCCTTGTTGGGCGGTCAGTCGACCGAGCCCCCGCCCGATCGCATGGCGGGCACCGTCATGAACTACACGTCGGGCACGACGGGGCGGCCGAAGGGCATCCGCCGCGCCCTCAACCCGATCACGCCGGAGCAGGCGGGCCTGGGTTTCGGTGGGATTCTCATGCTGTTCGGCATTCAGCCCCGCGACGACAACGTGCACCTCGTCGGGTCGCCGCTGTACCACACCGCCGTGCTCACGTTCTCGGGGGCGGCTCTCAGCTTCGGGCACGCCGTCGTGCTCATGGACAAATGGACACCAGAGGGGATGCTCGAGCGCATCGAGCGTTACAAGGTGACACATAGCCACCTCGTGCCGACGCAGTTCCGCCGGATGCTCGCCTTGCCGGAGGAGCAGCGTCAGTCGTATGACCTGTCATCCATGCGCCACATGATTCATGCAGCCGCGCCGTGCCCGATCGACGTGAAACGCCGCATGATCGAATGGTGGGGCCCGGTCGTCGACGAGTACTACGCCGCCAGCGAGGGTGGCGGCACGGTCGTGAGCTCCGATGATTGGCTCAAGCGTCCCGGCACGGTCGGCAAGGCATGGCCGATCTCCGAGGTCGCCATCCTCGACGAAGCTGGCAACCCGGTCGCCGCCGGCGAGATCGGGACGGTCTACATGTCCATGTCGGGGGTGGACTTCGAATACCACAAGGACCCCGGCAAGACGGCCGCCAATCGTGTGGGCAAGTACTTCACCGTCGGCGATCTCGGGTACGTGGACGACGAGGGCTACCTGTTCCTTTGCGACCGGAAGATCGACATGATCATCTGGGGCGGCACGAACATCTATCCCGCGGAGATCGAGGGCGAGCTCGTCTCCCACCCCAAGGTCATGGACGCCGCCGTCTTCGGCATTCCCGACGAGGAGTGGGGCGAGGCCATCAAGGCCGTCGTCGAGCCGGTCGACGACGCCGAGGCGGGAGCCGAGCTCGAGGCCGAGCTGCGCTCCTACCTCGCCGAACGGATAGCGAAGTTCAAGGTGCCGGCGTCGATCGAGTTCGTCGCCGAGCTCCCGCGCGACCCGAACGGCAAGTTGTTGAAGCGTCGCCTCCGAGACCCGTACTGGGAAGGACACGAGCGGCCCATCTGAGCCGGCGCCGGCGTGGCGTCGCGGCGAACCGAGTGCGCAGGACGACCGCACCGGGCGATTCCGGTCACTCTGTGCACGCGGTTGGCCTGGAAGTCGGCGCCGGCGCAGGTCTGCGGCGCGTTCGCACGCGGCGGGAGCTGGCGGCCCGTACCGACTCAGCCCAAGCGGCCGAGGTGCTCTTCCAATGCCGCCCGCCACGCCCCCGGATGTGTCAGCTGAGGCGAGTGATAGGCGCCGTCGATAACGGCAAGGCGGCCGTGTGGCAATTCGGCGACGAGCTCCGGAGCCTGGTCGACGAAGGGATGGTCGTTCTCTCCGACGAGCACCGTCACCGGACAGGTGATCTCCGGCAACCGCTCGCGCACCGAGATCGACTGGGAGCCGAAGAGCTCGGATCCCAACGCCTTGAAGGCGTAGGTGTCGAAGGCCCGGTAGAGCTCGAGCTTGTGGTCTCGCCAGGACTCGGGCGTCTCCGCCTCGATGAGGTCGTCCTCGGGTCCCCGCATCGACGTCGGATCGGGCAACTCACCGGCAGGGTCGAAGCTCTCGATGAAACCGCCCATCATCTCTCGCAGCTTCGGATCCTCCGGGACGAACGACCACGCCGAGGTGTCCATCAAGATCAGCGAGCGAGCCAGCTCGGGTCGCTGCAGGACGGCTCCGAGGACGACACGGCCACCGAGTGAGTGACCGAGGAGATCGACCGGCGGGGTCGTCGCGCGCTCGATGAAGGCGACCAGGTCGCTGCTCAGCTGGCCGACCGAATACGACGAGGCGTCATGGGTCTTCTCGGACAGCCCGTGCCCGCGCTGATCGAGCGCTATCACGTATCGATCAGCCGCCAACGCCTCGACCTGCAGCGCGAAGTCGAACGAAGAACCGACGAAGCCGTGACACAGGACCAGCGCCGGCGATGCCGACGCTTCGTCGCCCCAGGCGTCCCACGCCACCTCCACGCCGCTCACCCGGATCCGTCTCGTCGGGCTCCCCGTCATCTGTCTCCTTTGGCCACCCGGAGCTTTCCAGCCGACCGTCAGAAGAGCGAGGGCTGCGACATCGATTCGGAGTCGCCTGCGCCGCCGTCCTGGCTCACCGGGGTCTGAGTCGCCGGTCGCAGGAACGTCGCCACGCGTCCTTTGCGGCGCCAGCGCGGCGTGACGAGCGAGGGATCGAACGAACGGACCTTCTCGACTCGCCCCATGGCCACGCCGCCGTCAGGGCCTGCCGAAGCGCCGGCGTCGAGGGACTCGGTGAGCGGGCGCTTTGACGGCGGAGGCCCGTCCACCAGGGCAACCTCCACCCAGGTGGCACCGTTGCTCGTATTCGTCACGTGCGCCCGGAACCGCCAGTGCCGTCCTCGGGCGGTGTGGCCGGCGACCCGGACGACGTCACCGGCGGCAAGGCCGTTCCAGTACTCCTGACGCACGAATCGCTGGAGCGACTTCGCCGCCTCGCTCTTCGCCACCGCCGTCGAACGCCGGGGCGTCAGCCCGATACGCGCCGAGCCGGCAGACCGGGTTGCGACCAATGGGCCGCGTGATCCGACCTCGGGTGAGGGAAAGACGTGATCGACCGAACCTGGACCTGTGGTGCGCGCCATCGCCGACAACCCTATGCGTCGGTTGTGTCAGAACTCGGGATGGTCACTCAGAGCCGCTTGAACTCGGCGGTGCGTTTCTCGGCAAAAGCCCGTGACCCTTCCCGGGCGTCCTCGGTGGCAAAGATCGGCTGGCCGATCTCGAGCTCGAGCTTCAACGCTTCGTCCTCCGGCAGCCCGTCGGCAGCTCGCACGGACCGTTTGATCGCCTCGACCGCGAGTGGTCCGTTGGCACAGATGAGCGCGGCGATCTCGAGAGCCTTCTCGAGCGCCGTCCCGTCGGGCACGACGTAGCCGATGAGCCCGATCCGGAGCGCTTCGTCGGCGCTGACGGGCCGTGCCGTGAGAAGGAGGTCCATGGCGACGGTGAAGGGGATCTGCCGGGCGAGACGGACGGTGGAACCGCCGAGCGGGAACAGCCCGCGTCTGGCCTCGAAGACGCCCATCGTCGAGCTCTGCGCCGCCACCCGGATGTCGGTCGCCTGCAACAGCTCGGTCCCACCGGCGACGGCGTAACCCTCTATGGCGCAGATGAGCGGCTTGCGCAGGTGGTAGTGGCGCAGGAGCGCCTTCCAATGCAGGTCCGGATCCTCCTGGTACCGGTGCTGGTAGGGGTTGGCGGTCGGATCGGCAAAGGCTTTGAGGTCCATGCCGGCGCAGAACGTGCCGCCGGCGCCGGTCACGATGGCACAACGCACGTCGTCGTCGGCGTCGATCTCCTGCCATGCGTCCGCCATGCCGACGAGCATCGCGGGGCTGAGGGCGTTCTTCGCCTCCGGACGGTTCAGCGTGACGACGACGACGCTACCGCTCGGACCGTGTCGCTCCACGGTGCAGTGCTCGGTTCCGGTGGGCTCCGTCCCCTCGGTTCGCATCAGACGCGCTCGATGATGGTCCCGGTCGAGAGCGCGCCCCCGCAGCACATGAGGACGCAGCCGATCGTGGCGTCGCGCCGCTCGAGCTCGTGCAGCATCGTGGTGATGAGCCGGCTGCCCGTGGCACCGACCGGATGCCCGAGGGCGATGGCGCCACCGTTGACGTTGACGCGGTCCATGTCGGGCTTGTGCACGCTCGCCCACGAGAGCACGACCGATGCAAAGGCCTCGTTCACCTCGAACAGATCGATGTCGGCCATCGTCATGCCGGTCTTGCCGAGAAGGGCCGTCATGGCGTCGACGGGGCCGTCGAGGAGATACCAGGGGTCGCACCCGACGAGCACTTGGGCGACGACCTTGGCGCGAGGCCGAAGGCCCTCCGATTTCGCACGCTGCTCCGACATCCACAGCACGGCGGCGGCGCCATCGCTGATCTGGGACGAATTGCCCGGCGTATGGATGCCGCCCTCGCCGAGCACCGGCTTCAGGGACGCCAGCCCGTCGGCCGTCGTCTCTCGCAGCCCCTGATCCCGCCTGACCAGCTGCACGCCGCCCGAGGAGCCGTCCTGCGTGATCACGGGCGCTTCGATCGGGATGACCTCGCGCTCGAAACGCCCCTCCTCCCACGCCCTCCCGGCGTTCTCCTGGGAGGCGAGCCCGAGGGCGTCGACGTCTCCCCGCGTGATGCCGCGAAGTGTCGCGATCCGTTCGGCAGCCGTGAATTGATCGGGCATGTCGTAGGGAAAGTCCTCCGGGCGCGGCGTACCGGGGGCGTTGAACACGTTCTGACCAAGGCCGATCCTGCTCATCGACTCGACGCCACAGGCAAGCCCGACGTCGATGGCGTCGGCCGCGATGAGACCGGCCACGAAGTGGTTGGCCTGCTGCGAAGAGCCGCACTGATTGTCGATCGTGGTCGCACCGACGGAATAGGGAAGGCCGGCAGCGAGCCAGGCATTGCGGGCAACGTTGGCCGCCTGCTCGCCGGCCTGGGTCACGCAGCCGCCGACGACGAGCCCGACGTCGCTCGGGTCGATGCCGGCACGCTTGATCGTCTCCGCTTGCACGGCGCCGAGCAGGTCGGCGGGATGAAGACCGGAGAGGAGGCCGTTCCTCTTGCCGATCGGTGATCTTGCCGCCTCGACGATGACGGGCGTTGGCACGGTGGGGCTCCCTCGATCGGTCTTGCTGCAGGTGGAGGTTGGCGGATTTTAGAACGTGTTCTTCTTTCGTGCCCATCGGCCGGGGCCGCCCGGCGGACTACGGTTCGGGTCCATGACCGAGGACCCACCTGAGCTTCACGAGCTGCTTGGCCCCCTGGCGTTCCTGATCGGCGAGTGGCATGGCAGCGGCGAAGGCCTGTGGGCAGGAGGGTTCTCGTTCACCGACGCCGTGAGGTTCTCGCACGACGGTCGTCCCATTCTGCGATACGACCAGGTCACCGTCGGTCCTGACGGACGACCGTCGCACGCGGAGACCGGCTTCTTCGCGGTGCAGAGCAGCGGCGATGTCCACGTGACGCTGGCCCAGCCAACCGGCATCACCGAGGTGCTGGTCGGGCACCCAGAGGCCGGTGTGCTGCGGCTCGACTCGGTCGAGATCGGGCACACACCAACGACCGACAACGTCACCGGCTGCCGGCGCCGGCTGCGGCTCGAGGGTGAGAGCCTCGTGACCGAGGTCGACATCGCCGTCAACGACGCGGCGTTCTCGCCCCATACGCGCTCGGTCCTCCAACGCGTCGTGTAGGTGCCGACTGGGTGTCGTGGGGCACGCACGCCCGTGCCGGCGAGGCGTCTCACCCGCTGCGGATGACCGACTCGACTTGCAGCACGCGGAGCCCTTCGCTGGCGCGAGCGTGGGCGAATCCGAGGCTTCCCTCGCCTCCGACGATGCCGCTGCGACTCGACAGGGCCCACCACACCTCCCAGGTGACCGTGGCGGTGAGTCGCTGCCGCGTGCCGAAGCTCGACTGCGTGAAGTCGAAGGCACACGCCGGCGGTTGCGAGGCAGTCGCCCGGTCGTAGACGGCGCCGGGCCCGTCACAGGCTTCGTCGACGACCTCTGGCGCGAAAGTGATGCCCCCCTCGGGGTCCTGCGCGGGCGAGGAGAAGTCCCAAGCGGCCGTCCACGTGACGCTGACGGGGTCGGCCCACACGGTGGCGACAAAGCCGCCGCCCGAAGCCGTGGCGCGATAGGTGTGCCAACTCTCCGGATCGACCCACAGCCAGGTCACCACGTTCACAACCGTGGACTCGGGTATCCCTCCGACTACTGACGGCGACGTGCCGATGATCGGTTTTGGAAGGGCGGCCTCGTCGAACGCCTGCCCGACGATTACCGGCAACCGTCCCGGCGGCGGGTCGGGCACGGTGTCGAAGAACAACCAGACGTACAGCGGGGGGCTGAGCGGAGGAAACGCCCTGGGGAGGTCCGCTTCCACGTCACC
>JBEKMC010000141.1:0-7640 GCA_050008715.1 Acidimicrobiales bacterium
AGGAGCTGGCCGATGTGGCGCAGATCCGTAAGAAACCGCTCACCCGACACCCGCGCGAGCACCCGTGCCGGCAGGCGACGTGTGACGGTGACGTTCTCCAGCAGCGCCGCTACACCCCGTCTCCGCAGCACAGCCGACCATCGGTGCAAGGACCAATGCAGCTCCTCCCACTCGCCATCGGCCGCCGTCGCAACGAAGACGGGTTCCCATCCGATGAACGCGGTGAGAGCGGCGGAGGCGGCACGATCTCGAGCGGTGGGACGCTCCAGCGCCTCCAGCAGGCGGAGCCACTCCCGGGCAGGTTCGGTGGCGAACACACTTCCCGCCCCACCGATCACGGCGGGTACGTGGGCGGCATGGAGGGCGTCGCACACGACGGCGGCTTGGTGATGTGCGCGCACGAGCACTGCGATGTCGCCAGGCCGCACCGAGTCCCGTTCGACGGCGGTCCCGTCGACGCGACGATGCACGATCGTCGCCTCGGACGAGAGCAGGCGCACGACGTCGGACGCAAGGTCGGCGGCCACGAGGGCCCGGCCGGACTGCGTCTGCACGTAACCCATGCGCGTGAGCGTGACGAGCCCGTCGTCGCGCCGCAGCAGCCGCACCCGCATGGGGGCGTTTCTCGGGGCCCCGAGCAGCCGCGGGTCGAGGTTGGCGGGCGCCGCCCGGACCTGCCGGTAGCCGATGCCGGCGTGGCCGAGCTGGCTCTCTGCGAAGAGGGCGTCATACGCCGTGATGAGGCTCTGGTCGCTCCGCCAGTTGACCGAGAGCGTCGCCTGGGAGGCGGCGTCGGCGGCGGCATCGAGATAGGCGAAGACGTCGGCTCCCCGGAAGGCGTAGATGGCCTGCTTGGGGTCCCCGATGAGCACGAGCGTCGAGCCGCCCTCCCCGAAGGCGCGCCGCATGATGTCCCACTGCACCGGGTCCGTGTCCTGGAACTCGTCGACGAGCACAACCGAGTATCGGGATGAGAGCCGCCTGCATGCCACCGGGCCGCGCTCGGCGTCGAAGAGCGTGTCGCGCAACCGGATGAGGACGTCGTCGTAAGTGAGAACCTGCGCTGCACGTTTCCGCCGCTCGATCTCGCGTCCGACGGCGTCGGCAAGGCGACGGCGGATGGCGGTGGCGTCGCGGTCGTTGCTGAGCGCCGGCACGATGGCTGCGGTGGGGTGGCGGAGCACTTGCTCACCGATGCTCATCGCCTCGGCCCGAGCGAATCTCAGTTGGTCCGGCCGCGCCCAGAAACGCCGCAGGTACAAGTCGTCGACGACCTCCTCGAGCAGATCGCCGGCGTCCTCGATGAGCGTGACGTCGCGCTCCACGTCGCCCGCCGTCCCGAGCCCGGAGAGGACTTGCATGCAGAAACCGTGGGTGGTTTCGATAGTGGCTGCGTCGAAGTTGGCGACGGCTTTCGCCAGCCGATCCCGCCGGACTGCGACTTGTTCGGGCGTTCCATCTGCAAACAGGCAGAGGACGGCGTCGTCGGAATCAGGCAGGACACCGGTGAGCGCGGCCGTCAGCCCCTCGGCGGCGCTCACGAGGCGTTCGCGGACTCGCTCGCGCAACTCGCCGGTCGCCATGCGGGTGAACGTGACGATCAAGAGTGAGTCGAGCGGCAGGCCGTCGGCGACGTATCGAGCGGCGAGGGCGGCGATCGTGTAGGTCTTGCCGGTGCCGGCGCTCGCCTCGAGCAACGTCACGCCGGCGGGCAACGGTCCGCACATGTCGAAGGGCTCCGGTACGCGTGTCGGGCTCATTGGTCGACGACCTGTTCGTGATCGAGCAGGCCGTCCCAGAGGCGCCGCGCCAAGCGTCCGAAACGGGTCGGTTCGGAGTTGTCCCAACCGGCACCGCCCTCGTCTGATCGAGGTAGGCCCGACAGCGCCACCATCTCCTCGAAACCCACCTCTCCCCCCAACACGAGCACATGCTCGGGGTCCTTGTTCTCCTTCGGGAAGTCGTAGCTCGAAGTCCACTGGGACGACGCCGCCTTGCCCGGCGGGCGCCCGTGGTACGCCTCGTTGGCCCAGGCAGCCGTCGTCTTGCAATACATCGGGAGAGGCTCGCAGACCGCTCGACGGTACAGATCGAGAAGGGCGGCGAGATACTCGAGGGCGGCCGCTTGCCTCGTGGCGCGATCGCCTCCGAGTGGCTCGATCGTGGCAATGGACACCTTCATGCCGCGCGCTGCTCCGTCGCGAGCCCGTCCGATGGTGCGAGTCTCGAAAGCACGATCGGGCCATGCCGCCGTGAGTGCCAGGAAGCGCACCCAGGCGATGAGACGGTGACTAGGGCCGAGACGGGAGTACGTGACGGTTTGCAGCGCGTCGCCGCTGAGGCGCGCCACGGTGCCGATCACCGCCGTACCTTGCGGGAGCACCACGTTGACGTCGAGCGATGACGGCTCCACGTCGCTGTTCCCGACTGCGACGAGCTCCTCCAACGTGGGCGTGATCTTTCGCAGGATCGGTGTCGCCAGCTCGCCGGGCGGGAGCAGGCCTCGGGCGCGCTCGGCGGCGATGCACTCGTCGAGGCCGGCACCCCCGAGCCGGGCGCCCAGCAAGCGTTCCGCCACGGTCCAGGTCTCGAGGGCGTCGAGCTCGATGGGTACGGCGTCATCGACGTCGCGCGACCAATCCGCCATCGAGAAGCCGAGGCGGTGCCGCAGGAACGCTCGTACGGGATGACGGACGAACGCCTCGAGCCGTTCGAGGTCGATCGACGGCAATTCGACTTCCGGCAGGACGCCGGAAAGCCATCTCCCGCGCTCGGAGCGTTCGTGGGTGGCGGCTCGGGCGCCGTCGAGGTTGACGGTGTCGAAGCTCCATGGGCCGCCGGCGACAAGAGCACCCGGCGTGAAGTTGCGGGCGTCGAACGGCTGCAGCGGGTGGTGGACGATGAGGTGGCGTCGAGCGGGCATCCCGTCGCTCGTGCGAACCGTGCGGTCGATGACGTCGAGCAGCTCGCCGACGGGAACAGCCGGAGGGCGGACGAGGTTGCTCCGCTCGTCGCGGCCGGCATACGTGATGACGAGGCAATCGGTCGCCGCCAAGAGCGCGTCGAGGAGGAGTTGGCGATCCTCGGTGCGGGCATCGTTGTCGCCGAGGTGGGGATCGGCGGCGATGAGGTCGTCGCCGTCTCGTTCGGTGTGGCGAGGAAAGACCCCGTCGTCGAGACCGAGGAGGCACACGACTCGGTGCGGCACCGAGCGCATTGGGACGAGGGTGCAAATGGTGAGGTGCCCGGTGCGAAAGTTCGCTCTCGTCGGGCGACCGCGGAGCCGATCGCTCAAAAGACTGCGGATGTCAGCCGGATTCAGCGGGACGGCGCTGACCACGCCGTCTGTCGTGGCTTCGTCGACGAGCCCGTCCAGTAGGCGCTGCAGCTGCACCCGTTGCCAGGCGTCCTGTGGCGACGTCGTCGTGAAGGCGTCGGCCACGTCGGCGAGGTCGGTCGCCCACGCATCGATCGGGCGCGTGCCGCTGAGCGTCGCGACTGCGGCAGCGAGTCGGTCGAGCAGCTCGGCGAGGCGCCCGGCGAGATCGATGCCGCCGCTGTCGACGTCGTCGAGCGGAAGGACGCCCCCGAAGCGACGCTGGCGTTCGTCGGCCATCGTCACGCCGAGCAGCATCCTGTCGAGTCCGGCCCGCCACGTGTTCGCCTCCATCTCCTCGAGCTTGAAGGGGGCACGGTGGGCGGCGTCCAAGCCCCATCGGATGCCGGCGCCGACGACCCACTCTTCCAGCCGAGAGAGATCGTCGTCGTCAAAGCCGAACCGGCGGCGGACCGGTTCCTGACCCGCCAAGTCGAGGACCTCGGTCGCAGTCACGCGAGCTTCGGCTAGTTCGAGCAACGCCGAGAGGACTGAGAGGACTGGATTGGTCTGGCGCAGTGACCGGTCGGCGAGACGAACGCGCAGATCCGGTAGCGACATCGTGCTCTCGTCCTCCGGGTCGAAGCTGTCAAACGTCGCCTGGATCAGCGGGGCGAACAACTCGATGTCGGGGCACATGACGATGATGTCCCGAGGCTCGAGGCTCAGATCCTCTTCGAGCAGGTGCAGCACGGTGTCACGCAGCACTTCGACTTGGCGGGCGCGGCCGTGACAGGCGTGTATCTGGACGCTCCGATCGGCGGGGTCGAGCAGTGGCCGGCGGTCGTGGCTGCCAGGCGTCGGCAGGCCCGGCAGCTCGCGGTCGGCACGGATGTCCCCTTGCAGTTGATGCAGCAGATCGGGCGACGCCTCGTCAACCGGACGATGGTGGTCTGCGACGACGCCGCTCGAGGCGGATTGCAGCACGAGCTGCATCTCGCGGGCGTCGCGGCCCCACGATGCCAGCAGCGGATTGGCCGTCGCGCCGGCTGTCGGATCTTCGGCCCGGCGCATGCCTCGAGCCGGCCTGTCCGCTGCAGCCAGCCGGGCCCAGAGCGCCGGCGACGGGTGCAGGAGGAAGAGGTGGACGTCGCGCTCGGTCGCGATGGCGTCGAGCACGTCGAGGTAGCTCGCAGGAAGGCGCGTGAGGCCGAAGAGCGATAGCCGCGCCGGAAGTTCAAGGAGCGTCGGCTCGACCTGCAGCCTGGCGCACGCCTCGATGAGCCGCTCGGCCGGGCTCGGCTGCCCGATGTGGAGACGGAGCCGCCGCCACAGCTCGGGCTGCCAGCCTTGGCTCGGTTCGTCGAGGTCGCCGTTCAACCAGGCCCTCACCATCTCCGGCCGGTGGACGCCGTAGCGGTCGTACAGGTCGGCGATGTGCCGAACGCTCGCAAAGCGGCGAGGCTCCCCGTCCGGAGCCGAGTGGCTGAGGTGAGCTGCGAGCGGCGACAACCAGGCCTCACCGAGACTTGCGTCGACCACCTCGAGCAGCGGCCAGACCGACCGTTCCGGCGCCCACGGGTCGGCGTCCGGGTCGACGCCGCCGGCCGAGGCCAGGGCCCCTCCGATGACCGCACCCGGAAACGGGAAGTCGACGTTGGCGCACACGCCGTCCTGCCGCCCCGGCGTGACCCCGAGGTGGGCTGACAGCTGCTGGGTCAGCCACCGCTCGACGCCGCGGGTCGGGACGGCCACGACCTCTGGCTCCATCGGGTCGTCGAGCGGGTCGACGACGACCTCGGCCAGCATGGCCACGAGCCCGTCGGCCCGTTCTGAGCGGTGGAGGTGCAGCACGGTCTGAAGGGTAAGGCGTCCGGCGCGTCAGGGCGCCACCTTCATCGTGCGAGCGGGCGCATCCCTTCCGAGGGAGAATGCTGCCGTGGGGGACCTCACTCGAGGGCTGTACGAGATCCTGCTCACGGACCGCCTCCGCGAGCAGTTGAATGCACTGGACCCCTCATTGCATGCTCAGGAATCCGATCTCCGGCCCGCTGAAGCGGGCGATCGCATCGCCCTGCACCTGGCCAGGGTCATCGAACGGGCCATCTCGCGAATCTCCGACGAACAGCGAGTTGAGGAGGGCATCCGCCTGGCGCGGGAGCTCATCGCGCTCATCGGTGAGACCAACGCCGACATCACGGACGACGCCCCCACGTCGGATGCGCAGGTTCTCCGTGCCGTCCTCGGGCGGCGGCTCGATGGCCAGGCGGACAAGCTCGACCCGCCGCTCATCCCTCTCCTCGACACCACCCTCCTCACGAACGCCCCAGGGGAGCCTCGGGTGGGAAATCAGCTCGTCACCGAGATCCATTCCGCCGATCAGATTGACGTCGTCATGGCATTTGTGCGCACGAGCGGGATCCGCCCGTTCCTGGACCACCTGCGCCGCCACATCGATTCCGGTCGCTCCATCCGCTTGCTGACGCCGACGTACACGGGCTCTACAGAAGGGACTGCCCTCGACTTGCTCGCCAGCGCCGGCGTGGCCGTTCGAGTCTCTTATGACGAGTCCGCCACTCGTCTCCATGCGAAGGCCTGGTTGTTCCATCGCACCTCGGGCTTTTCGACTGCGTACATCGGTTCCTCCAACCTCACGCGATCGGCGCAGGTGACGGGCCTCGAGTGGAATGTTCGCGTCTCGGGAGCCCGCAATCCTGACGTGATCGCCAAGGTGGCCGCCGTTTTCGAGTCGTATTGGGAAAGCGGCGACTTCGTCGACTTCGATCGAGGTCAATTCGACGAACGCACCGAGCGCGCAAGGGCGTTGCCGACCGTCATGCTCAGTCCGATCGAGCTACGCCCCGAGCCGTTTCAGGACCGCCTGCTCGAGCAGATCGACCTCTCTCGCCAGCACGGCCACCATCGAAACCTCCTGGCCGCTGCTACCGGCACCGGCAAGACCGTGATGGCAGCGCTTGACTACTGCCGGCTCCAGCAGCGGCTGCCGCGTTCGCGACTCCTGTTTGTCGCGCATCGAGCGGAGATTCTCAGTCAGAGCCTGGCAACGTTCCGCTATGCCCTGCGAGACGCCGCTTTTGGTGAGCTCTGGGTGGGGAGTGCACGACCGCGCCAGTTTGAACACGTCTTTGCTTCAATCCAGAGCCTGACCGCCAGCGGTGTGTCGAATCTGCCGCCGGAGCACTTCGACGTCCTCATCATCGACGAGTTCCATCACGCCGCCGCGGCCACTTACGAGGCGTTGCTGGAACGGCTTCATCCGATCGAACTGTTGGGCCTCACGGCAACGCCCGAGCGCAGCGACGGACTGTCGGTACTCCAATGGTTCGACAACCGGATCTCCGCCGAGCTGCGGTTATGGGACGCGATTGACCAGCATCGCCTTGCACCGTTCGTGTACTACGGAATCCACGATGGCCTCGACCTCCGGCAGATCCCGTGGCGTCGGGGTCACGGCTACGACGTCGAGAGTCTTACCAACCTCTATACGGCTGACGACGCCTGGGCGCGTTTTGTCATCGCCCAACTCGTCACGCGAGTTGACGATGTACGTCGAATACGAGCGCTCGGCTTCTGTGTCAGCGTGAGTCATGCTCGGTTCATGGCCCGTGTCTTCAACGCCGCCGGTATCCAGTCTGTGGCGGTGTGGGCGGACAGTCCGCCGGAAGATCGCCGGCAAGCGCTCGTCGACCTCGCCGCCGGAAGGGTCAGCGTCGTGTTCTCCGTCGACCTCTTCAACGAAGGCGTGGACGTCCCAGTCGTCGACACTCTGCTGCTGCTCCGTCCCACGGACAGCCCGACACTGTTCCTCCAGCAACTCGGGCGCGGTCTTCGGTTGGCTCCGGAGAAGGACGTCTGCACAGTGCTTGACTTCGTTGGCCATCATCGCAAGGAGTTCCGGTTCGACCGAAGGTTCCGGGCACTTCTCGGCGGTTCGCGACAGGACCTCGTCGGCCAGATCGAGCGAGGCTTTCCTTATCTGCCGGCCGGATGCCACATGGAACTCGACGCCGTCGCCGCCGACGCTGTCCTCGCGAACATTCGCGCCTCCGTACCAAACCGATGGTCTCAGAAGGTCGAAGAACTCCGCCAACTTCGCCAGGGCGGTCACGCAGTCCGGCTGGCGACGTACCTGCGTGATACGGGACTCGAGCTCGAAGACGTGTACGCCGGCCGCAAGACTTGGTCGGATCTGTGCGAAGAGGCCGGCGTCCCGATCCTGCCATCGGGTCCTGACGAGACCAGCATTCGGCGCGGCGTCGGTCGTCTGCTCCACGTCGACGACACCGTGAGGCTCGACTTCTGG
>JBEKMC010000142.1:0-7550 GCA_050008715.1 Acidimicrobiales bacterium
TTCATAGGAACCAGCACCGAGGCGTTCGACGAGCGACTGAAAGCTCTCGAGATCCTCGTCCCGGCCGGCCAGCGTGCGAGGCTTCCTCCCTGCTCCAGGCGTATAGGGGTTGTCGCGCTTGTTCACCCGACCCCGTTCCTGTCCGACAACGAATCTAAAGCTTTCTAAGAGCGATCTTAGAATCACCCGGGTGGGGACCGCGCGGTCGCCACTCGAGACATTCTAATCTTTGGTTTAGAAAACCTTAGCCGAGACCGGCCACCCTCTAGTGGCTACAGGGGACGGGGTTCCAGGGCTCCGGGTAGTTCTTGCTGTTGTCGACGATCGCGACCGTCGTCGTGCCGGTGACCGGTGCGGTCGTGGTCGTGGTGGACGTGGACGACGACGTCGACGTGCTCGAGGACGAGGTCGTCGGAGAGGACGTGGACTTCGTCAGTCCGAAGCGCAGGAACTTGGCGATCATCGCGCTGTCGAGCTTCCAGACGGGCAACAGGATGTCCTGGTCCGATGTGGTGACCGCACCACGCGTGGGAATCACCTCGGTGGACAGGTTTGCCGACGACATGCCCCGGAAGTTCAGCGCCAGACTTTCGAGATCGCCGCGGAAGGTCGAGTCGATCTCGATGTCCTTCACGGCATCGGCGATGAAGGCGTTGATCGACAGCGGGTTGTAGTCCGAGCGCGCCCGGTCGATGAGGGCGTGGAAGAACGCCTCTTGTCGCCGGATACGGCTCAGGTCACCGAGGCCGTCGTAATTCCACTGTCCGTCGGCGTAGTACGACGTGTCCCGGCTCCGCACGAGCTCCAACGCCTGTACGCCGGTCAGGTACTGGCAGCCGGTCTTGGTGATGTCGAGCCCGGAGTTGGTGTCCCTCAGCTTGTCGGGAAAGTTCATCCATACGCCGTCGAGGGCGGACACCGCATTCGTGAACCCGAGGAAGTTCGCATAGGCGTAGTGATTGATCGGGATGTGGAAGTCCTGTTCGATCGTCGACACGAGCTGGTCCGGGCCGTTGTTGAACGCAGCGTTGATGCGATTGCCCTCGCCGCCCGAGCTCGCCAGCGTCACCCACGTGTCTCGTGGGATCGAGAGCATCTCCATCTTCTTTTCCGCCGGCACGACCCGCAGGATGATGATGACGTCGCTTCGTTGCCCGCCGGCTGCGCCCTGGTTGCCGAGGTGGGATTGGCACGATGCCGTCGTGCAGAACGAGCGGGTGTCGGAACCCACGAGCAAGATGTTGAACGGCTGCCCCGGTTTCGGCTCCGTAGCGAGGCCGTGAACCTTGACCACCTTGATCTCGCCGAAGCGGTAGTTGATGTAGAACCACCCGCCGGCGCCGAGGAGCATCGCCAGGACCACCACGACGGAGGCTCCGATGACGGTGCGCCGCAGCCAGCGACGCCTCGGTCGATACGTCGTCCTGCCGCCTCGTTGGCGCGCCTTGCCGGTATCTGGAATCCAGTCGGCCGGCGTACCCGAACCATCGTCTGTCACTTCTACCCCTTGGGTCGACTGACGACATCATGAGCTTCGTACCTGACGTGAACATGAAGACGCGGAGACCGGACGACGGCTACCGCCAACGGGTAGTGAGTGGGCGTTGGTTCTGCGTGGAGACCCGTCTCGCGGACAGGGTCACCTGACCAGGCTCAGGGCTTGAATGCCTGCACGCCTGACTGACTCGACACGAAGATCATGCCGTCGCCGGCCCCCGGCGTGGCGAAATGCTCGACCGATCGCACGCCGACCGCAACCTCGACCTTGCCCGTGAGGATGTTCATCCCATAGAGGTCGGACGGGCCACCGCCTCCGTCGGCGTCCGTCGCCACGGCCCACACGAGCCCGCCTGCGACGATGGGCGTCCCGTTGGGGTTGCCGCTCGACGCATTCCACTTCACCGAGAACGTCGGGTGCTTCCCGTAGTTCACCTGCACGGCCGCCGTCCCGCTCGGGCAGGGCACGAAGAGGTATGTGTGCCGCTTGCCCTTCACCGTCACGATCGTGGCGGCGTCCGATCCGAACACATACTGGCCTCCCGAGCACACGGCTCCCTTGAACAGCTGATGGGCCAGACCGCCCAACTTGGCTCCGTCGAGCAGGTACCCCCACGACACGTCGTCCGCGCCTGCCTTGCCCGTCTCGAACACGTAGTCGCTGTTCGGCAAGATGATCGGCCCACCTGAGCCGAGGTCGAGATCTTGAGCGTTTCGCTGAGCCCAGTCCGACGGCGCGAAGTACCCGTCGATCTTGAGGCTCGGCGACAAGCCGATGACGGAGTCGCCGTAGTCGTACGGGCTCCCCGGGCCGTTGGCGGAGTTGCCGGTGGCCACGAACAGCTCGCCGCTCGGGCTCGTGGCGGCGCCGTCCGGCGCCCAGATGGCCCCCTCACGAGAGGTCGGCACCTTGAACCACTTGTAGGCCTTGCCCGCTGTGTCGAATGACAGGACGTAGCCCTGGTACGCCCCGCAGTCGCCGTCGAGCCCGCCGAACTCGGCATAGACGCGCCCGTCGGACAGCGTCAGGCTCGACCGCAGCTGCTCGGCGGGGATGATGTAGGTCGTGCCGTGACCGGGAGGGTCGATCTGGTGGTCCCAGAGGACTTTCACCTTGGTGGAGCTGAAGTGAGCCGCCACCATCACGTGCTTGACACCGTGCCAGCTATCGCCGTTCTGGACCTCGCCGGCGACGAAGATGTCGCTCGTGGCGCCGTCGATGACCGGCGTCCCGGTGATGCCAAGAGGACTGATGTCGCCGCACGACGAGAGCCCGGGCGCCTGGTCGATGATCGAGGTGTTGCTGGCCCGACCGATCGAGAACTTCCAGGCCACCTTTCCGGTCGAGGCGTTCAGCGCGTACACCTCGTCGAGCTCGGTTGCCACGATGACGAGCTTCCCGTCGATGAGCGGTTGCCCATAGATGCCGCCGTTGATGTTGACGGTCCACGCCGCCTTCAAGTGGGCGAATGAGGGGTCGGCCGTGTCGACGCCGTCGCGGGCGTTGTTGTACCCATAGGTGAGCAGCTGGCCGAGTGCCTTGGTTACGCGTGCGTGGGGCGAGACGGTACGACTCGTACGAACGGCCGCTCCCGACGGTTGCGCCAGGAATGCGAGCGCCGCCGCGATCACGACGGCAACGAACACGAACATCCGGCTCGGCCGCCGGCTCCGCCGCGATTCCTGCCCCTGTCCTCGGCCAGTGGTCATGTGCGGACCTCCCTGCGTCTCGAGCGGACCCCGCCGGATCCGACTGAGGCGAGCGTACCGGCCCGGCTCGGTCGCGTTCGACTCAGATGGCGGCGGCGTAGGCCCGCAACCGAGCGTGATCCGCCGGCGAGTCGAGCAGTGCCACCGCCCGCAGGGCCCGACCCGGGCCGACGAGCGCTGACAGTGCAGATTCGCCTGGCGAGCCCGGAGACGGAAGTCCCGTTGTGAGCAGGACAAACGGTGTCTCCGGTTGGCGCTCGTGCACGACGGCCGCCTTGGCGAGCGATCGCCACAAGGTGTCGGCCCGTCGCAGTCCTGGCCTGCTCGAGGTGTAACCCCCGGCCACGTCGAAGAACCAGCGCCTCCCTGTCGCGTCCCGCCCCGCCAAGTCGGCGCCGAGGCCGCCGCCGAGCTTTACTTTGCCCATGACCTCGGCAAAACCGCACGACCGCAACACCAGCTCCGCCACTTCCTTCGCCGACCGTCCCTCCCGGACGGCGCGCGTCCGGGCGTCCTCGCCGTCGCGGACGAGCTGTGGTCCGACGCCAAGTGCGGCCCGGGGTGACGGCTCCAGGGATGCGCCTCCCGCCGGCTCCATCGCGACCCGCGCCCGCGCCTGCTCCACGTACTGCGGGTCGGTGTCGTAGCCGGCGTAATGCCGCTCGGTCCGCACCGCCGCGACGGCGGTCGAGCCCGACCCGATGAAGGGGTCGAGCACGAGGTCGCCGCGGTACGTGAAGAGATGGATGAGCCGCTCCGGCAACGCCACGGGGAAAGGGGCGGGGTGGCCGACCCGGTTGGCGCTCTCCGGCGGTATCTCCCAGATGTCGGTCGTCGCTTCCATGAACTCGTCCCGGAACAGGGACGCCTCCGAGGGCAGGCCACGGGCGAAACGCTCCCGAGCCGTGAGCGCACGATCGAAACGCCCCTTGCTGGCGATCACGACGCGCTCGCTCAGGTCCCGGATGACCGGGTTCGTCGGCTTCTGGAACGAGCCCCACGCGCACGAGCCCGTCGCCCCCCGGCCTTTCAACCAGATGATCTCGCCCCGGAGCAGCAACCGCAAGCGATCCTGCAGGATCCAGGTGACGTCACCGGAAAGAGAGCGGTACGGCTTGCGCCCGAGGTTGGCGACGTTGACGGCGATCCTCCCACCCGGCTCGAGCGTGCGGACGCATTCCGCCAACACGGCCTCCAACATGGCGAGATACTCGGCGTAGGTAGCCGGGATGTGGCCCTCGCCGAGCGCCGTCTCGTATTCCTTGCCGGCGAAATATGGCGGTGAGGTGACAACGAGGGCGACGGAGGCATCCTCGACCTGGTCCATGTGGCGGGCGTCGCCGACGAAGATCTCGTCGATGGCCCTGCTGGTGCCGACGACCTCGTCGCTCGACAGTTCCGGTGCGCTGAAACGCTCATAGAAACCCGACGCGTCGTGCCCCTCACGCCTCCCCACCCCGAAGCTGGAGGTGGCGGTTCGGCGTGGTGCAGCGGACGCGTCGCGCATGTGTTCGATGGTAGTGAGGTGGGGAGGGCGAGGGTGGTTTCTCGGCTAGCGCCGCTCTCGGCAATGATTCCGCCGTGACCACGCAACCGCCTTCAGATCTGAGCGAGATCCGCCAGCGCCTCGACGTCGTCGACAAGTTGCTCGTCGAAGTTCTGCTCGAGCGCTCGAAGCTCATCGAGGAGGTCATCCACTTCAAGCGGGCGCACGGGATGGCCGTCATCGACCGGGCCCGCGAGGACGTCATGCTCGGGCGGATCGAGGGCACGGCCACCGAAGCGGGCCTCGATCCACGCATCGCCCGCCAGGTGCTGCGCGCCGTCATCGACGCCTTCACGCTGCTCGAAGTCGAACACCTCGGGCCCGACTCCTGACCTAGCCAATTCTGGCAAGGCGTCGTACCCTTGTCCCATGGCCGCTACTTCCGACACCGTTCACTGGCGAGGCGTGCACCACCTCGCCCTCATCACCTCCGACATGGACGCGACCGTGCGCTTCTGGCATGGCGTGCTCGATGCCCGGCTCGTGGCGACGTTGGCGACGCCGGCGTTTCGCCACTATTTCTTCGAGATCGGGCCGGGCAACACCATCGCCTTCTTCGAGTACACGGACCAGAAGCTGGCGACGTACGCCAAGCCGGCCGGCGTCCCCTACGAGGCCGCCTCCCAGTTCGACCACCTCTCGATGCACCTGCCCGACGAGGCTGCCCTACTGCGGCTCCACGACCGCCTGAAGAGCCACGACTGTGAGGTGACTGACGTCGTCGATCACGGCTTCATGCGCTCGATCTACTTCAGCGATCCCACCGGGATCGCCCTCGAGGCGTCGTGGTGGACGCTCGACCCCACCGGCCGCCCCGTCGACTTCGGCGACGACGAGCTGTTCTCCGACGCCGATCCGGTGCCGGCTGTCCGTGAGCTGCGCGAGTCCGGGCAACTCGACCACACCGTCGCCACCGAGCTCGTCGACTCGATCATCCTCGACCTCTACGGTCCGAAGGGCGCTTGAGGCGGCGCGGGCGGCCGGCGGCAGCCGCCGGCGATCCAGCGATCCAGCGATTCATTTGATTCATTTGCGTGCGCAACTTCGTACCAAGAGTGACCGGCGGACCCCCCTTCCGGTGACATAGCGCACACGGTTGGCCGCCCCGAGGCCGCCGGCCTCGGTACGCTCTGCCATGACCGGCCCAGGCGGCGTGACGCCGAACGGCAATGTCCTGTTCATCACGCTCGACCAGTGGCGGGGTGACTCGCTGTCGGCCCTCGGGCATCCGCTCGTCGTGACGCCGGCGCTGGACGCCCTGGCGGCCCGAGGCGTCCTGTTCGCCAACCACTGGGCGAACGCCGCCCCGTGCGGCCCGAGCCGTGCCAGCCTCTACACGGGCATGTACCTGCAGAACCACCGCTCGGCGCTGAACGGCACCCCCCTCGACGCCCGCTTCACGAACGTGGCTCTCGAGGCGCGGGCCGCCGGCTACGACCCGGTCTTGTTCGGCTATACCGACACGAGCGTCGACCCGCGAACGGTGCCACCGGACGATCCCCGGCTGCGGACCTACGAGGGGATTCTGCCCGGGTTTCGTGCCATCGTGAACGACCCCTACGACACCGCCGGCGTCGGTCGCGCCTGGGCGGTCTGGCTGGCGGCCCGCGGCGTGGACGTGCCCTCCGACCCGCGCCGCTTGTACGACCCGGACACGAGCTACCCCGGCGCATCGGATCATCCACCCGGCTGGGCGCCGTCACGTTTCAGCGCGGACGAGACCGAGACGGCGTTTCTCACCGACTCGCTCATCGAGTACCTGAGCGCCCACGGCGACGAGCCCTTCTTCGTGCACGCCTCGTACATCCGCCCGCACCCGCCCTATCGAAACCCCCCCGGCTACCACGACCTCTACTCCCTCGAGGACGTACCCGCCTTCGTGGCGCACTCCACTCGCGAGGCCGAACAGGCGATGCACCCGCTCAATCGGGTCCTGCTGACGTTGCCTCCCCTGGCGGCACCGGAGGACGAATCCGAGCGCAGGCAGATGCGGGCCACCTACCACGGCATGCAACGCGAGGTCGACGACCAGTTGTCGCGGCTGTTCGCTTGGCTGGACGGCGCCGGCCTCGCCGAACGGACGCTCGTCGTCGTCACGAGCGATCACGGCGAGATGGGGGGCGACCATTGGATCTTCGAGAAAGCCGGCTACTGGGACGAGAGCTATTCGATTCCCCTCATCGTGAGGGATCCCCGCCCGTCGGCGGACGCCACCCGGGGTCTCGTCGTCCGCGAGGTGACCGAGTCGGTCGACGTCCTCCCGACGATCCTCTCGTTCATCGGAGCAGAGATCCCTGCTCAAGTGGACGGTTGGCCACTCACGCCGTTCATCGAGCAGGGAACGGCCCCGGAGCATTGGCGGACAGAGGCCCATTTCGAGTGGGCCTTTCACCATCCGGTGCTCAAGATGGCAGAGGCGTACTTCGGCGTACCGTCCGCCCATTGCGTGCTGAACGTCGTGCGGTCCGACCGTTACAAGTACGTGCAGTTCGCGGCGGATCCGGACGTCCTCCCGGCTCTGTTGTTCGATCTCGAGGCCGATCCCCGTCAGCTCACCGACGTGTCATCGGCGCCCGCGTGCCGACAGTTGGGCTTGGAGGCGGCGCAGGCGATGTTGCGCTGGCGGATGCGGAACGACGAGCGCACGCTCGTGAACGACTTCCTCCACTCCCGCCTCGGTCACGTCGTCGCGAGGGACACCTGGCGCTGAGCCGCCACGAGCCGCTCAGCGCCGCCCGGGTAGTGCACGAACGGTGGCGCGTCGCGAGCGCACGATCTCGTCGACGAGGCCGAACTC
>JBEKMC010000143.1:0-7509 GCA_050008715.1 Acidimicrobiales bacterium
GCCGAGCGCCCGCCAGCCGACTTCGGTGCCGAAATGGGGCAGTTCAGCACGGAGCCCGGCGAACTGCCGCCCAAGAGCGGCAGGCCGGGCGGTTCCAGCGCCGGCAAGGCCGGAGCTGTGCTTGGTGGGCTCATCCGCCCCCGGCGCCAGCCCCGGCAGCAGGGTGTCTACGACGCCGAGCAGGACGACTGGGGCTGAGGAGCACACTCCGTTGGGATGTGACATCTCCCGGTCATGATCGGCCCGGTGGTGTCGACCGGGAACGCTCGGGTCATCCGGCCGAGCCTCCTGCAACGGATTTGAGACATGCAAGTCGACACGGCCACTCTCGTCGAGCGTTCCTCCGACCGCCTTCGGTGGGACGACCTCGATCTCGAATCGTTCAGGGCCAAGCCCCTCGATCCGCTGGCGCTGCGCTGCATCAGGTACATGCACGACGTCGAGTTCCACACGGTGTGCTACTTGCGGGACCTGCTGCTCACGCCGGCGCATTCCGACGCTCGAGTGACGGCGTTCCTCAACATGTGGACGTACCAGGAGTACTGGCACGGTGAGGCGCTCGCCGCTGTCCTGGCGGCGCACGGTGAGGCTCATGGCGAGGAGCGCGTGAGCGCCGTGCGCCGAAAGCTCGGCGCCCGTGACAAGGCTCGCCCGATCTTCATGGCCGTCGGCGGATGGCTGGGCGGCACGGACTTCACGGCCGTCCACATGACCTGGGGCGCCGTCAACGAGTGGACCACCCAGACCGGGTACTCACAGCTGAGCCGGCGCGCCGGTCATCCCGTGCTGTCGGAATTGGTCAAGCGAATCATGCGACAGGAAGGTCGTCACATCGATTTCTATGCAGGCGAGGCAGGGGAGCGCCTCGCCTCCAGCCGGCGGGCGCAACGCCTGACGCGCATGGCACTTCGGCGTTTCTGGGCACCCGTCGGCTCCGGTGTGATGCCCGACGACGAGGTGGCCTTTCTGGCGGGCTACCTCCTCGGCGACGAGGCGGGCCGTGCCGCCGCCCGCCGCATCGACCGCCAGATCGACCGACTGCCGGGCCTCGACGGACTGCACCTCGTCGAGGGTGCCACGTCGGTGCACGCCATCGCCACGGCTCAGCCGGTGACCGCGCCCCCCGTGTCTCGAGCGGCCTGAATCAAGCCACGAGGGCGGCCAGGTCGTCCAACAGCGCCGGCAGCGCGATCGTGACGATGGACAAATGGCCCTCGCCGTCGCGAAGTTCCAGGTGGGCTGATCCGATGCGCGCCGCAAGCACCCGTGCGTGGTCTGCGGGCACCATCTGGTCTGCAGAGCCCTGCCAGATCCAGACCGGTCGCTCGATGGTCGCCGGGTCGAAACCCCATGGTGTGAGAAACGCCACATCGTCGTCTCGCCAGCCATCGGTGCCGTGGAGAACCGCTTGGCGGAAGGCGCCGATCATGTAGTCGGCGATGCCATCGCGAACGAGGGCCTCCTTGTCTGCCTCGGTGATGAGACCGCCGAGGGCGTCCACCAAGACGGCAGGTTCGGTCACGCCGGCAAACATCTCGGCGGCAAGGCCAAGGAGCGCCTCGAAGTCCTGGCCTCCAACCCGGGCAGCCTCGAACTCCTCGACGTTCTCCTGGCCCATACCCGCTGTCCAGGCGAGATCCTCGCTGTCGGCGGGTGCCACGCCGGCGATCACGCCGCCCCCGAGGCACCGCTCCGCCAAGAGCGCGACGCAAGCAAGCGCGTGTGGACCGCCCCCGGACCAGCCGACGGTGACGAAGGGGGCGTCGGCGCCGTAGCCCAGCGCGTCGAGCACCGCGGCTGTGTCAGACGCGGCGTCGGCGACGAGACGTCCCTTCATCGACGTCGAAGTTCCGTACCCCGGCCTCGAATACATGATCGCGCGCAAGCCTCGCGAGGCGGCAGAGTCCGTCAGAATGCCGAACGGAGCGACACCGCTCGGCGTCCCGGAGTGGAACACGAGCGGGAACCCGTCCTCTGGTCCCGATGTGAGGACCTCGAGTCGTCTGGGTCCTGGCATCTCGGCGTCGTGCCATTGGTAGCCGTCGACTGCAGCCGGGTGAGCCGGCATGCCGTTCCTCCTCGATCGAGTTCAGTTGATCTTCGTGCCTCCGGCACACCGTCGCAAAGCGGCGCCGTGTCAGGCTGGCTGAGGTGTGGAGATCCCGATACCGCCGCGGGTTGTTGCTCCGTAGCGCCGCTGTTCAGCGGCGATGTCGAGCGGGCCGATCCCTTTGCGCGCCTCGAGAGTGGCGGCGTCGATCAGGTCAGCCGGCACGACCCATGCGACTTCGAACTCGATGCCGTCCGGGTCCTTGGCGTACAGCGACTTCGTCGTTCCGTGATCGGAGGCGCCCACGAGCGAACCGGCCTTGCTCAGGACATTGGAGAGGCGCTCGAGCTCTGCCAGCGTGTCGACCTCCCAGGCGAGGTGGTACAGGCCAACCTCGGAGCTGCCGGCCCGCGAAGCCGCCGCCTCGTCGCCGATGCTGAACAGGCCGATGTCGTGGTCGTTCGTCGAACCGGGCGCCTGAAGGAATGCCGCCCCTTTGAAGCCCACGGGCCCGACGCCGACGGGGCGGAAGCCGAGCACCTCCATATAGAACTGTGCGCTCTTCTCGGCGTCACGCACGTACAGCACAGCGTGGTTGAGGCGGGTGATCGGCATGCCGTGGTCAACGACCGGCGACCCCAAGGCATTCCACGCCGATCCCTCAGGCGAAGCTCACCGTCACGGTCAGCTCGTCGGCCGCGCGTGCAATTGTGAGCTCCAGGGTGTCGCCATCACGGTCGAGCGCCTCGTACAGCGCGTCGACGGACCCGAGCTGGATGCCACCGGCACTCAGCAGGACGTCACCTCGGAGCAGTCCGGCACGATCCGCCGGGCTTGCTTCCTCGACGCCACGGACGAGGAGGCCTTCGACTTCAGGCAGGCCGGCGGCCGCCCGCAGGCGGCTCGTGACGTGTGGTGGGGCGATGGCGGTGCCGAGGCGATGCCGAACGGGTGCCTCGCCCTTCGAAAGTGCGCCGATGCGCTTGGTCAGCTCGTCGGTGGAGGCGATCGCCTGGTAGAAGCCTTCCTGCACCCGGTTCGTGTTCACGCCTACAACGCGGCCCTCGCGGTCGAGGACGGGACCGCCGGACGACCCGCGGGCGAGCGGCGCGGTGTGCTCGATGCTGCCGGGGATGCGACGGCCACGGGGGCCGCGAAAGCCCCGACCGGTGGCGGAGATGGTGCCGATGGTGGCACGGAGGCCGCGCCCTCGGGGGTTCGAGAGGGCGACGACGAACTGGCCGACCGCCACGGGAGCAGTTGAGAACTCGACTGGCACGGTTCCCGAAGTGTCCACGGCGATGACGGCGAGGTCGCCGTCGAGGTCGACACCCGCCTGGGTGCCAGTGACGCTGTGTCCGTCGGCGAAGGTGACGTAGGCGGCCTCGCCTCGCAGATTGTGGGCGTTCGTCACGACGAAACCGTCGGCGACGACGACGCCCGTCCCGTGGCGGTTGACGCCGACGACTGCCGGCCCCGCCTTCTCGGCGACCGAAGCGATGGTTGAAGTGATCTCGTCTAGTGCAGTCATTGGTGCGACTCCTCAAGTAGCTTGTGACTTGCATTATACAAGTTACTATGTGGGATTGCAAGTCCCGGCTCCGCTCCTGCGGGAGTGATCCGGGGGCGGGCGGTCCGAGACCTGGCTGTGGTTTCGGGTCGGATCTGGCCCTAAACCACAGCCAGGACGTTGTCACCAGCCCCAAGAGGTGTAGAGATCTTCCGTGCCCGACTCGACTGCAGCCCTGTCCTCAGCCCTCGAACGCGTTGGTGATCGATGGACGCTGCTCGTCGTGGCAGCCCTGCTGGACGGCCCGATGCGCTACGGGGAGCTGCAGGAAGCCGTGGCAGGCATCGCCACGAACGTGCTGTCGAGCCGGCTGAAGGACCTCGAGCGGCAGGGCCTCGTGGTGGCCAATCCCTATTCGCGCCGCCCGTTGCGCCTCGAGTATCAGCTCACCTCCGTCGGTGCCGAGCTCGCCGGCGTGATGCGGATGCTCGCCGCATGGGGCGCCGCGTCGGCGGCGCCGGCAGACGGCTCACGGGACGCGAGCGACGACGGCGGGCGCCCTGCCCACACCGTGTGCGGAACGCCGCTGGAAGTCCGTTACTGGTGCCCGACGTGTCAGCAGACCGCTGAGGACGACGACGAGGTCTGGGCGTGAGCGGGACCGCCGACTAGGCCGCGTCACGCCTCGGCGAGAATCTCCCCGTGGAGGAACGCCAGCCACGCGTCCGGCGCCGTGGCCCAGCGGCGCCAGCCCTCAGCGATTCGCGCGAGCTCGTCAGGCTCTGAGAGCCCGAGCTCGATCGCCCGAGCGCCGAAGGTCGACGACGTCGTCCGTTCCGCCCAGAGATCCGACCACCAGTCACACAGCTCCGGCGTGTTGGCGTACCACACGCTCGCCGTTGCAACGACCGTCGAGAAACCCGCCTCCCTCGCCCACGCCCTCAAACGTCTCCCGGCATCGGGCTCTCCGCCGTTACGACGGGCGACGGCGGTGTACAGCTCGAGCCAGCGGTCGACCATGGGTTCGGCCGGCCACCACACCTGCCCGTGGTAGTCGCCGTCGCGGGCTGCCACCGTGCCGCCAGCCCGGCAGACGCGACCCATCTCCTCGAGGACCCTTACCGGATTGGGGACGTGTTGGAGCACTTGATGGGCGTGCACGATGTGGAAGCTGCCGTCGTCGAAGGGGAGTGACTCGGCCGCCGCCTGGCGGAACTCGACGTTGTCGACGCCCCCGGCCTCGCACGTCGCCCGCGCTTCGTCAAGGATGTCCAAGGAGGCGTCGATTCCGACGACCCGTCCAGGCGCGACGAGGCGGGCCAGGTCACGGGTGATCGTGCCCGGACCGCATCCGACGTCGAGGACGTCGAGACCGGCTCGGAGGCGGGGGATGAGGTAGGCGGCCGAGTTCTCGGCCGTCCGGGAGCGATGCGAGCGAAGGACGCTGTCGTGATGCCCGTGGGTATACAGGCGCCTGCTCCTAGCTCTCCGCCCGCACCAGCTCGACGACCGGGATCATCCGGCTCGTCTTCTCTTGGTACTCGGCAAAACCGGGGTACGCCTTCGCCTGCTCCGCGTAAATCCGGGAGCGCTCGTCGCCATCGAGTGGCGCAGCCGTGGCTTCGTAGTGTTCCGAGCCCAGCTCGACTGTGACCGTCGGGTTCGCCACAAGGTTGTGGTACCAGTCCGGATTCGTAGGGGCGCCCGCCTTCGAAGCAAAGACGAACACCTTTCCGTCACCGGGCAGGTACATCATCGGCGTGGTGTGGCGGTTCCCGGACTTCGCTCCGGTCGTGGTGAGCAGGAGCACCGGGGCGCCCTCGAACTGGCCACCGACCTTGCCATCGTTGGCGCGGAACTCCGCGATGACCTTGCTGTTCCAATCGTTGATCTCAGACATCGGGGGCTCGCCTCCAAAGGGGTCGTGGTGTCGTTGGTCGTGTGCTGTCTTATCAGCCTGGTCACTGCGCCCAGGCCGGTCGCAACCGGCGGGCTTCATGGGGAAGGATGTCATCGTGGACGAGGTCCGGCCAGACACTGAGGTTGACAACGGCGACAGTGGCGGAGGTGCGGTCACCCCGGTTCAAGGCGGCATCACTGCCAAGACAGCGGCGCTGCGGGTGAGCTTCGACAACGTGACGGAGATCTACGACCGCGTGCGGCACTCCTATCCGCCGCAGGCGTTCACCGACCTGTTCAGGTACCTGCGCGAGGCGCGAGCGGCACCCGCTCCTGACGTGCTCGAGATCGGCCCGGGGACAGGCAAGGCAACCCGAGCACTTCTCGACGCAGGCGCGAGGGTCGTCGGCGTGGAGATCGGCGAGCGTATGGCCGGCTTCCTTCGCGGGGCGTTTTCGGCAGAGGGCCGCCTTACGGTGGTCGAGGGAGCGTTCGAGGAGGTCGAACTGCCGGCTCGGAGCTTCGACGTCGTCCTCGCAGCCACGTCCTTCCACTGGGTGGATACGGCAGTGAGGCTCCACAAGTCGGCTGAGCTGCTTCGCCCTTCGGGCGTTCTCGCGACCTTGTCGACGGTGCAGGTCGAGTCTGAGGTGGGGAGGGGTTTCTTCGAGAGGACGGCGGCGATCTACGCCCGTTATCACGAGAGTGGCGACCATGGCTACGTCGCGCCGGCACCGGAGCAGGCCACCCCGCCCGAGCTCGCGGAGATGGAAGCCCACTCCTCGTTCGGCGATGTGATGTTGCTCCGGTACCGCTGGGACCAGACCTACGACGCGGTGGCCTACGCCGACCTGCTGCGGTCGTACTCGAACGTGCAGGTGATGGAACCTGGCGATCGGGAGGGCATGATCGCCGAGCTCTGCCAGCTGATCGACAGTGAGTTCGACGGCTACGTCGTGCGCCCGCTCGTGATCGCATTGGCGATGGCGCGGCGATCAGCCGACTGAGGGTGCTCTACGCTCGTCCCTGCGGCTCCGTCGGCCCTCGGGTCAGCCGGCCGCGCCGGGGCCGCTAGCTCATCGGGTAGAGCAGGGGACTTTTAATCCCAAGGTGCAGGGTTCGAGACCCTGGCGGCCCACCGAATAAGTCCAGTTCAGAGACTTATGCCAGTCTCGGTTCCAGCCCGAGGTATCGTTGTCCCAACAGGTGTCCCAACAGTGTTGGGACCGATGCTCTTGGGAGGCACCGTGGCCGGCAGCATGAGACAGCGACCCGATCGTGGAACGGACGCCTGGGAACTGCGGGTTTTCGTCGGCCGCGACTCGAAGGGTCGTGTCCGCCACCGCAGTGTGACCTTCCGCGGGACGAAGCGTGCGGCCGAGCGGGAGCTCGCTCGACTCGTCACCGAGCAGGACGCGACGCCTGCCGTTGTGCCCGAGGAGGGGCCGGGCAAGTGGGGAGCTGCTTCCACCGTCAATGACGCAATCGCGGCTTGGCAGGCAAACGGTTGGGAAGACCTCAGTCCCTCCACGACGAGGCGTTACGAGAGCATCTGGGACGTTCACATCCGTGACGACATCGGCCGGCGCCGGATTGCGTCGCTGTCGTCGTACGACCTCGAGCGTTGGTATCGAGACATGAAGCGACGTGGGCTGGGGGAGTCGAGCGTCCGTCAGGCGCGGGCGATGCTGAATCGTGCGTGCCGGCTGGCGCGTAAGTGGAGCGGCGGCGTGTTGCCGAACCCGGTGGCCGAGTCTGAGCTTCCGACCTGGAGCCTGCTCGAGCGGAGCGAGGCTGTTCGGTCTCCGACCGTCGACGAGGTCCGCCGTTTGCTCGCTGAGGCCTCTGGATACGATTCGCGGCTCAGCGTCCTGCTGCGCCTGGTCGCTGCAACGGGCGCTCGTCGAGGCGAGGTGTGCGCCCTTCGTTGGTCCGATGTCGACTTCGTCGGCGGCTCTGTGCGCTTCGACGAGGCGGTCGTCGCCGCTAAGGGAGGAGCGATCGTCCGCGGCCCGAAGACGCGGGCCAGCATCCGTACGGTCGCGCTCGA
>JBEKMC010000144.1:0-7489 GCA_050008715.1 Acidimicrobiales bacterium
CTCGGGCCGTAAGCGAGCGCCCGCAGTGCCCTCGGCCCGAAACGGGCGCCCGGCCGGTTCGTCGTCGAGTCGTCCCACGGCGCACCGACGATGGCCACGTCCGGCTGCCAGCGGTCGAGCTCCTCAGGCTCGGTCAGCAGGGGGCGCTGGGCGAACGTGGCAGGGCCGGCATATGACGGGCCGCTCAGCTGGCGCTGCATGCCGGGTGGGAGCGAGCGGTCGGGCGGCGTTGGCGTTGCGTCGTCGGTCACTCCGGTCGTTGCTAGCACACGCCGGCGGGCTGGTGCCTGTGGGCGCCGGCTGGTGGTTTCCGCTGGCGACCTCAACCTGCCGGCGGGAACGACCAGCCAAAGCGTCTCGGGTAGAGCGGTATCGTGTCCCATGCCAGAGGCCTACATCGTCGAAGCGGTCCGTACCCCGGTCGGCAAGCGCGGCGGCGCCTTGTCGGCGATCCACCCGGCTGACCTCGGGGCACATGCGTTGTCGGCGCTCGTCGAGCGAAGCGGGATCGACCCGGCTGCGGTCGAGGACGTGGTGTTCGGGTGCCTCGACACGATCGGGGGACAGGCCGGCGATATCGCCCGCACGTGCTGGCTGGCGGCCGGACTGCCCGAGCACGTGCCGGGCACCACGGTCGATCGGCAGTGCGGCTCCTCCCAGCAGGCCGTGCACTTCGCAGCTCAGGCGATCATGGCGGGCGTGCAGGACGTCGTCGTCGCCGGCGGCGTCCAGCAGATGTCCCAGATCCCGATCAGCTCGTCGATGGCGGTGGGCGCGCAGTTCGGCTACGAGGATCCCTTCAGCGGCTCGGCGGGATGGATGAAGCGGTATGGGGACCAGGAGATCAGTCAGTTCCGGGGTGCGGACCTGATCGCCGAACGATGGGGCATCTCCCGGGAGGACATGGAGGCCTTCGCCGCACAGTCGCATACCCGGGCTTTGACGGCTCAAGCGGAGGGACGTTTCGAGGCGGAGATCGTGCCGCTCGACGGATGCGTCGCCGACGAGGGCCCGCGAGAGCCGAACTGGGAGAAGATCCGGTCGCTGCCTGCGCTGCGCGAAGGCGGCCGGATCACGGCGGCGATGGCCTCACAGATCTCGGACGCCGCCGCTGCCATGCTCGTCGTGAGCGAGTCAGCCCTGTCGACCCACGGGCTCACGCCCCGGGCACGGATCCACCATATGAGCGTGCTCGCCGACGACCCGGTCCTCATGCTCACGGCGCCGATCCCGGCGACGAGGCACGCCCTCGAGCGCACGGGATTGGCGCTCGATGACATCGATCTCGTCGAGATCAACGAGGCGTTCGCCCCCGTTGTGCTCGCCTGGGAGAAGGAGACGGGCGCCGACCTGGCCAAAGTCAACGTCAATGGCGGGGCAATCGCCCTCGGGCATCCGCTCGGGGCGACTGGCGTCCGGTTGATGATCACGCTGCTGAACGAGCTCGAGCGCACCGGCGGCCGCTACGGGCTCCAGACGATGTGCGAGGGCGGCGGCCAGGCCAACGTGACGATCATCGAGCGCTTGGGCTAGCTGCTGAGGTGCCGGCGCCGCCGGAGTCTCAGGCGAGGTAGCGCGAGAGCGACTCCACGACGCAGGCCGGCTTCGCTCCGCCCTCGATCTCCATCGTGACGAGCGTCGTCGTCTGCAGGCCGCCGGCGACCTCCTCGACCGACTGGATCTGGCCGCGCGCCCGCAGTCGCGAGCCGACCGGCACCGGTGAGGGGAAACGCACGCGGTTGGCGCCGTAGTTGATGCCCATGGAGATGCCTTTGACGTGAATGACCTGCGAGAACAGACGCGACACGAGCGACAAGGTCAGAAACCCATGGGCAATAGTCGTACCGAACGGCCCCGCCGCCGCCCGCTCAGGGTCGACGTGGATCCACTGGTGATCGCCCGTCGCCTCGGCGAAGAGGTCGATCTGACGCTGGGTGATCTCGAACCACTCGCTCGGACCGAGCTCAGTGCCCACAGCGCCGCGCAGCTCGTCGAGACTTTCGAAGACGGTCGGTTCCATGGGGGTGATCGTAGGCGTGGCCGGCGGTCTCACGCTGGGTACGCTGCGCCGTGACCACCGCTCGAGCCGAGCCTTCGCCCCCATCCCGCCACAGCGCCCTTCGCACTCCGATCTGTGAGCTGTTCGGGATCGACGTCCCGATCGTTCAGACGGGGATGGGTTGGGTCGCCGGGCCACGGCTCGTCTCGGCCACGGCGCGTGCGGGAGCGCTCGGCATCCTCGCCTCGGCAACGATGACCTACGAGGAGCTGCGGGCAGCCGTTGCCGAGGTGAAGAGCCGTACGGACCGTCCGTTCGGCGTGAACTTGCGCTCGGACCACGACGAGATCAACCGATTCGTGGATCTGGTCATTGCAGAGCAGGTGGCGGTGGCGAGCTTTGCCCAGGCGCCGAACGAGCGCCTCGTGAAGCGTCTCCGGGACGGGGGCGTGAAGACGATGCCGACGATCGCGGCGCGACGCCACGCCGAGAAGGTGGCGGCGTGGGGCGTGGATGCCGTCATCGCTCAGGGCCATGAAGGTGGCGGCCACACGGGCGCGGTGCCGACGAGCCTGTTGCTCCCGCAGGTTGCCGCTTCGGTCAGCATCCCCGTGCTCGGGGCCGGCGGGTTCTACGACGGGAGAAGTCTCGTGGCGGCACTCGCGTGGGGAGCCGCCGGCGTCGCCATGGGGACCCGTTTCTTGTTGACCCGCGAGAGCACGGTGCCCGACTCCGTAAAGGCGCGCTACCTGGAAGCCTCTGTCACCGACACGGTCGTCACGCGGGCGGTCGACGGTTATCCGCAACGCGTCATCCGGACGCCGATGATCGACCGCCTGGAGCGGTCGTTGCCAGGGGTCGGTCTCGCTCGGGCAGCCGCCAATGCGCTTCGGCTTCGCCGGCTGACCTCGACGCCCCTGCGGGCTCTCGTTCGAGAGGGTGTCGCCATGAAACGCCACGGCGAGCTGACCTGGGCCCAGACGGCGATGGCGGCCAATGCGCCCATGCTCACGAGAGCGGCCTTGGTCGGCGGGAGCCTGGACGCCGGCGTGCTTCCGACCGGCCAGGTGGCCGGCCTCATCGAGGAGCTCCCGAACGTCGCCGAGCTCATCGGCCGCATCATGGCGGAAGCCGGCGAGACCCTCGACCGGCTCACCGGCTGAGCGTCGCCGTCGTCGCACGGCGATCAGGACGAGAAACGCTCCCGCAGCTGGTACTTCAGCACCTTCCTGAGCGTGTCGTTGCGAGGCAGCGCATCGAGGACTTCCAACTGCTCCGGGATCTTCTGGCGCATGAGCCCGGAAGCGCCGAGGTACTCCGCCAGCTCCGCCAACGTGAGGACCTCCACGCCGGGCGCGAGCTCGACGACCGCGCACACCCGCTCACCACGATCCGGATCCGGGAGTCCGATGACGGCGACGTCTCCCACCTTCGGGTGGGCGAAGACGAGCTCCTCGATCTCGCGCGCCGAGATGTTCTCGCCCTTTCGGATGATGACGTCCTTCAGGCGGCCCGTCAGCACGAGATGACCGTCGTCGCGCAGGTAGCCCAGATCCCCGGTGCGGAACCAACCACCCTCCGCGAACGCCTCGCGGGTGAGAGCGGGGTCGGTGTAGCCCTTGCAGACCATGCCGCCCCGCACTTGCACCTCGGCGCCCACACCCACCGGTGCCACCTCGCCACCGGCATCGACGATGCGGATCTCGGCCCCGGCGACAGGGGCGCCTTCAGTGGCGATCAGCTGCTCGTCGGTGTCCGAAGGGCTGCCCATCGAGATCATCGGGATCTCCGTCATGCCGTAGCCGTGGATGATGCGGACCCCCATCTCTGCGAGCACGGCGTGGAAGATCTCCGGCGGCTTCGGCGCCCCACCGCCCGAGAGCGCCCTCAGCGACGGGATGACCGGGGATGCCGGGGCCTTCCGTTGCTCGGTGAGGTACGCCTGATAGAAGGCGGTGGATCCCCCCGCCATGGTCACCCCGTGGCGCCGGAAGATCTGCACCGCCTCCGCCGGCACGAAGGACTCCAGGACGACCGCCTGGAAGCCGCACAACAACATCGTCACGAGATAGTCCGGGCCGGCAATGTGGGCAAAGGGAAAGGCGATCGAGCCGACGTCGCTCTCGTCGAGTTGGAGCGCGCCGGCGAGACCCCTGCCGCCGGCGAGAAGGGTTCCGTCGGTGTGCATGACACCTTTCGGCTCCGAGGTCGTCCCCGACGTGTAGTAGATGAAGCGCACCGGGTCATCGATGCCATCCGGCGGAGGAGGGAGCTCGCCAGGACTTCCCCCAGGCAGGTCATCGATGTCGAGCACGACCGGCCGCCCTCCCGGCACGACGCCGTAGTCGAACCCAGAGAGCACCGACTTCGTCATGGCTGCATAGTCGACGCCGCGCCATTCCGGTTTGATGATGACGACGCGAGGACGGGTGCCCGCCACAGCGGCGGTCACCTCCCGCCAGCGGTAGATGTGCAGGATCGGGTTCTGCAAGGCGCCCAGGCGGGCGAGGGCGGCAGACGTCACGATGGTCTCGATCGTCGTCGGCACCTGCCAGGTGACTGGCGTGCCAGGCCCGACGCCGATCGAGTAGAGGCCGGCGGCCACTCGCTCCGCCCCCTCGCGGAACTCAGCGAACGTGAGCATTCGGTCGCCGGCGTCGCGCAGCATCGGCCGGTCGGGCGTCAGCTCGGCGCGGACGGCGACAAGGTCCCATATCGTCCGGGCGTCGTATGGCGTTCCCCCCACCACGGGCGACGCTACCAGTCGGCCGATCCTGGCAGCGGGCCGATCCTGGCAGCCGGCGTGGGAAGATCGACCCATGGCAGAGGGTGACGTTCGCAACGAGCTCCTCGCTGCGGGCGAGCGCGCCTTCGCGGCGAGGGGATACGCGGCGACGACGGTCGATGACGTCATCAGGGAGTCCAGCACTTCCCGGGCCAGCTTCTATCGCTACTTCAGCGGCAAGGAGCAGCTCTTCGAAGAGCTGAGCCGGGCATGCTTTCGCGAGATGCGAGCGGCCATCCGGGCCGTCGGCGCAGGCGAAGGTGCTGGCTTGGACGTCGAGATCGGTGACCTCCTGCTCAAGTATCGAGGGCTGAACGAGCGTTATGGAGGTGTGATCCGCGCCTGGACCGAGCTGACCGCTCCAGCCGACTCGCCCATGCAGGACCGCAGCGCGCTGGCGGTGCGGGCGATGTTCGACGAGACGGCGGCGCTGCTGGCGCGTGTGGGAGCGGCCTCGACGGGCCAGGAGCCGCCGACCGGCGAGGATCCACGTACCCGTGCCGCTCTGCTCTTCCTCCTCGTCGAGCGCTCGTCGTTCTACGTGTCGAACCGCGTCTCGCGAATCGACCCGGGCCGCCTCTTGCCGACGCTCACGACCCTGGTCGAGCGCGGGTATCTCGCCGACGCGACGCCGCCATGAGCGACCTCCCGCTCACCGAGTTCGACCCCGACCCCCGGGCGATGATCGAGCCGTCCTCGCACTTCGGATCCGGCCGTCGTGAGCGGCCGGACATGCCCACGGTCGGTGTGGCGTGCTTCTTCGGGGACGTCGTGGCCCGGGTGGCGGCCGAGCACCATGCTCGCCACGTGACGCACCTCACGGCAGAGCATGGCAAGCACGACGTCTGGGAGATCGATCATCGGGGCGGGCGCCTGGCGTTCTTTCAGCCAGGGTTGGGGGCGCCGTTGTCGGTCGGGTTTCTCGAGGAGGTCATCGAAGAGGGTTGTCGCACCATCGTCGCCTGCGGCGGCTGCGGCGCCCTCGCCGGGGACCTCGCTCTCGGGCACGTCGTGATCGTCTCGGCCGCCCTACGCGACGAAGGGACGTCGTTCCACTACCTCCCGCCTTCACGGACGGTCGAGGCCGATCCGGAGGTCGTGGAGCAGCTGCAGGAGTTGTTGGAGAAGTGGGATGTCCCGCATACCACGGGCATGAGCTGGACGACGGACGCCTTCTACCGCGAGACGCGGGCCAAGGTGGCACGGCGCCGGGCGGAAGGCTGCATCACCGTCGAGATGGAGGCCTCTGCGCTCATTGCCGTGGCGCGCTTCCGGGGCGTCCGGCTGGGCCACCTCCTCTACGCCGGCGACAGCCTTGCGGGGGATGCGTGGGACCATCGTGGCTGGGTGAAGGCGCACGACGTGCGCGAGCAGCTGTTCTGGCTTGCTGCCGATGCCGCCGTCGAGCTCGGCTCAGCCAACTGGCGGGACGGCGGGGCCGGCGGTGGGGCCGGTGTCGGGACGACGTGACCGCGGCTCTGGCCCCGGGTTCTGCGTGATGTCCGGCGCCGGCTGGCTACGGGCGATGTCGGTCATCGAGCTGAGAGCCGTCCTGCGCTCGTGCAGGGAGGCCCCTCGGGCGACCCGCAGCGTCATGTAGGCGACGGCACCCACCGGAATCGGCAGCCAGAAGTTGAAGAAACGCCACCCGATCACGGCGAGCACGGCCGTGTCGAGGGGCACGTGCACGGCGGTCAGCACGCCGATCACACCCGTCTCCGTGATGCCAAGGCCGCCAGGCGTGATCGGGATAGCCGCCAAGACGTTGCCGACGCCGTACGCGACGAACAGGTCGACGGGGTTGATGGGGGACCCGAGGGCCCACAGGCAGATGTACAGGCAGGCGGCGTCGAGGAGCCAGTTGGCGGCAGCCCAGGCCAAGCCGCGGCGGATGAGCTCCGGGTTCTTGGCGGCAGCGCGCAGGCGGTCGGCGATGTGGCCGATCGTCCGTTCCATTCTCTCCCTCGGGATGAAGCGGAACCGGTTGGCCAACCGCCGCAGGACCCGAGCAGCCCAGGCGTCCCCCGAGGCGAACCCGGCGATGAGGGCCGCAAAGAAACCCAACAACAGCACCGAGACGATCGCCACCGTCACATACGCCGGGTTGAAGCCGTTGAAGGGGATCGAGATGACGATGGCCAGCCAGAGCAGCACGTTGAGCAGGACGGCCGATCCGATGCCCTGTATCGCCGTGGCAAAGCCGACGTCGGTCACTGTGATGCCCTCGCTCGTCATGAGGCGGATGCTCAGCCCGGTCCCGCCGGCGGTGCCGGCGGGGATGACGTGGCTCACGGTCAAGGAGGCGAGATTGATGCGCCACGCCTTCGACAGGGACAGCGCTTTCGGGGGGAGCACGATGACGGTCAACTTGGCGTACGCGAAGAGCGACACGACCTCGCAGGCGAGCGCCGCCACGATGAGCAAGGGGTTGACGCTGTCGAGCCGGTGAAGGCTGCTGCGTGAGAACGCCACCGTGAGCTTCGGGATGACGAGGTACTCGACGACGAGGATCAGAAGGATCACCGTTGCACCCCGGCGGAGGAACTTCGGGATCTTCAAGCGCGGCCGGCGGGAACGCCTGCCCGGGCCTTCCGAGGCCGGCCCTCCGGGGCGGGTCTGCGCACCGGCTGCTCCAGACGGATCGGCGAACGAGTCGGCGGGGATCGCCTGCGAAGGACTGCCCTCGGGCGGGTGCGGTTCCGCTC
>JBEKMC010000145.1:0-7484 GCA_050008715.1 Acidimicrobiales bacterium
CCGGCATCACGCTCGTCCGTTTGACTGCCGGCGAGGTCGTCCCCGATTCCGGCCGCCAGCTCGGCCTCTTCGGCGGCCCTGCCGAGGCGAGCCAGCGGGTCGAACGGGGGATCGCCCGAGTCCAGGGCCTCCTCGGCCATGAGGCCGTTGCCACCGCCGTGCTGAGCGGAGGGAGGGGACCGCAGGAGCAGATACGTCTCATCTCATGGGGGGATCCGAAAGAGGAACCGGCGGAGGCGCGCCACCCGTGGCCCGGTCGTGTCCCGTCCCCGGCGCCGGCGGTCGTGTACGCGGAACCGGTTGCCGTCGAGTTGCTGTCGCCATCAGGCGACCCGGTCGGTGTCACCGGCCGTGGCCATTGCAGTGACCAACCGGGGCGGGTCCGCCGGCTCCCCGATGGTCGATTCGCAGAGATCACCGGTTGGGCCGGCCCGTGGCCCGCCGACGAGCGCTGGTGGGATCCGAACGGCCACCGCCGGCGGGCGCGCCTCCAGCTGCTCCTCGAAGACGGGAGTGCCCATCTCCTCGTTCTCGAAGGCGGCCGATGGGGGATCGAGGCGACATACGACTGAGGCACCATTGGAGCGGCCGACTCCCAGGCCGGCCTACTCCGGGCGGCCGACTCCTGCGACCCACCCCCAGCGGCCCACCCCCAGCGGCCGACTCCCAGCGGCCTACTCCCAGCGGCCGACTCACAGGCAACTATCAGCCACGGCGCAGCCCAGGCACAGGGGCTTCCGGCAAGATGACGACATCGCCCGGCCGGACCCCCCTTGCTCGGCCGGGTTGACAGGTGGAATGGGCTCGGTCCCGATCCACTCGATGTACTGGCACCGCCAGTGGTAGCACGAAGGACGAAGGAAACGAAGGCCACGAGAGCCCTCAGGGGCCGGAGGAACTGTCTCCCCTCCGACCTAGATGCTCGAGCCGGCGTCAGAGCAGCCTGCAAATGCCCCCCGGCAGGCAGCTCGGCTCCTTCGTCCGGCTATCACCCCGGAACCGGGACCGAGTGGGTCGGGACCAGCCTTCCACCGCAGCCCCGTCGGACGTGCCAGCACGAAGCGCAATCCCTGGTCCTCTCTCCAACATTTCTCAGCAACCTCACAGCATTTTCTGGCAGATTTGAGGCATGGTGCTCGCAGAAGGTCAAGGAACTGGCCGCCGCGTGCTCGTCGTCGACGACGAGGAGTCGATCACCGAGCTCGTCGCAATGGCCCTTCGCTACGAAGGTTTCACCGTCGAGACCGCCAACGCCGGCTACCCGGCGCTCCAGCGCCTCGAGGAGTTCCGGCCCGATCTGCTCGTCCTCGACGTGATGTTGCCCGACCTCGACGGCTTCACCATCGCCGAGCGGGTTCGACGGGATCGCCATGACGTGCCGGTGCTCTTCCTCACCGCCCGCGACGCCACCGAGGACAAAGTGCGTGGGCTCACCATCGGCGGCGACGACTACGTCACAAAACCGTTCAGCGTTGCCGAGCTCGTCGCCCGGATCCACGCCGTGCTCCGTCGCACCGGCCACGGGGAAGTGGCGCACAAGCTCGTGCTCGCCGACCTCGAGATGGACGACGACGCCCACGAGGTGCGCCGGGCCGGCGAGCTGATCGACCTGACGGCGACGGAGTACCGGTTGCTGCATTACTTGCTCGTGAATGCTCGCCGGGTGCTCACGCGTGCCCAATTGCTCGACCACGTCTGGAGCTACGACTTCGGCGGCGACGCCGGTGTCCTCGAGACCTATGTGAGCTATCTGCGCAAGAAGGTCGACTTCGTCGAGCCACACCTCATCCAGACCGTGCGCGGCGTCGGGTACGTCCTGCGCCCACCGCGGGACTAAGCCACAAGGCCAACCGTGCCGCTCCGCATCCGGCTCGTCGTCATCCTCGTGCTCCTCGTCGCCGTCGCGCTCGCGGCGGTCGAGCCGATCACGTACACGACCACCCGGAACTCGCTCATCCAGAAGGTCAACGCCCAGATGGCGGGGTCCGTCGGAGCCTGGACGCAGTACTTCGCCTCACTGCAGGGGGCGCCCTCGCCGGGCGAAGTCCTCGTCCCGTACACCTTCGGCGGGCTGTACTCACCGCGCGGGCGCGCCGTCCCGTTCTCGCCGATCAGGAACCAAGACGGGACGCTGTCGGTCTCCAACCCCGTGTCCGGTTGCACCGATTGCCTGCCCGTGACGCTGACGTCGAGTTTCGTGCGCCAGGCGGCATTAGCCGCCTCCGGTGCGCAGAGCAGCAACAACGAGGCGTTCGAGTTCCTCGCCGGCCCACGGGGAGGGTTCCAGGTGCTGGCGACGATCATCAGCGGTTACGTCCTCGTCGTAGCGCTGCCGCTCACCGGGGTGAACGAGACGATGGGCCACGTCCTCGCCCTGGAGCTGATCATCGGGGCCGGCATCATGGCGGCGGTGGCGCTGGTCGCCTGGTTCCTCGTCCGGCTCGGCCTGCGGCCGCTCGAACGCATGGCGTCGACGGCGAGCGAGATCGCCGCCGGCGACCTCACCAAACGTGTCGAGGACACCGACGAACGAACCGAAGTGGGCCAGTTGGGGGCCGCCCTCAACGTGATGTTGACCCAGATCGAGCGGGCTTTCCGGGAGAGGGAAGCTTCCGAGGACCGGCTGCGGCGTTTCGTCGGCGATGCGTCGCACGAGTTGCGTACGCCACTCACCTCGATCCGCGGGTACGCCGAGCTGTTCAAGGACGGATCGGGCGGCAGGCCGGAGGACCTGGCGACGGCGCTGCGCCGCATCGAGAGCGAGTCGACCCGCATGGGCGGCCTCGTGGACGACCTGTTGTTGCTCGCCCGGCTCGACCAGGGCCGCCCGCTCGGGCACGACCGGGTGGACCTCGCTCAGCTGGCGGGGGACGCCGTCCAGGACGCCAGTGTCGTCGACCCATCTCGCTCGATCACGCTCGTCTCGACGGGGCCGTGCGTCGTTGTCGGCGACGACCAACGACTCCGGCAGGTGCTCGGGAACCTCATCGCCAACGCGATCGCATACGCCCCGCCTGGCTCGCCCATCGAGGTGGCAGTCCAGCTGGAGTGGGTGCCGGTGGACGTCTCGGGGCTGCCGGGCGTGCCGGCCGTCCCGGCGGTCGGCAAGTTCGGGCGGCTGACCCGGGCGGGTCGGCCGCTGGGATCCGGCGACCCCGGGGACACGTCCGTCCGGCCCTTGGGCGCCACCGACCTCGTCGTCGCCGGCGAGGAGGCGCGGGTAACGCCGACAGGCAGCAACGGCGATCACGCCGGCGCCGGCGGTACCGAACAATCCGGTTCGGACGGCGTCGAGCAGGGCGACGGCGTCGGTGCGCTGGCTGGGTCGCCGGCCCGATCAGTGAGCGCGCCTGACTTGGCGCTGGCGCCGGCGCTCGGGTTGCCGGGGTCGCAGGCCGGAACAGCGGGCGTACCGGGCCTGGCGCCGGCGCACGGGGCCCGGGCGGTCGTCGCCGTGATCGATCACGGCCCTGGCATCGACTCGGAGACCGCCCCGCACGTGTTCGAGCGATTCTGGCGCGCGGACCAGTCCCGCCAGCGTTCGAGCGGCGGGACTGGCCTCGGGCTGTCGATCGTCGCGGCTGTCGTGGCCGCGCACGGCGGTCAGGTGGTGATCCGGCAGACGCCGGGCGGTGGGGCAACGTTCGTCGTCCAGCTGCCGGCGGCGCTGGGACCGGTGCCGCCGGCCGCCTCCTCCGGCACCGGACCCGCCGCCGAGCGCATCGGCTGAGCCGCCGGCCGCTTCTGTGTGGCCCGCGGCCCCAGCCGGCGGGGCACGGCGGCCGCCCGCTTCTGTGGCCCGCGGCCCCAGCCGGCGGGGACGGCGGCCGTTGGACGGGAAGTGGCTGTGGTTTCGGGTCGGATCCGACCCAAAACCACAGCCAGGTTCCTCGTGACACAACCGTTCGAGATGATGTCCGGCATGGCATCGGAACAACCCTGGCGCCGGCTGATGGCGGAGTGCTCGGCTACGGGCGGCGTGTTCACCGCCTCGCGAGCGGCTGCCCTCGGGATCGACAAGAAGAGGTTGCACCGCCTCGTCACAGCCGGGACGCTCGTCCGTGAGGCGCGCGGTGTGTACCGGCTGGCCGGGGCCCCACTGGGGTTTGCCGATCGGGTCCGCATTGCCACCGAACGGGCTGGTGGCGTTGCGTCTCACCAGACGGCGGGCCGTTTGTGGGGTTTCGAGGGGTGCGCGACCACGCCGATCCACGTCACCGTGCGCCATGGCACGCAGCGAGTGCCGGCGGAGTCGGTGGTCGTGCACACGACACGTCGATCGGTAGCCGTCGACACGGTGGTGCGCGAGGGAGTCCCGGTCACTCGGCCGTCGCGTACGGCGCTCGATCTTGCCGGCGCGCAGGTCGGCGATCGCCAGCTCCTCGACTATCTGAACCATTGCGTCGCACAACGCCTCTTCACCGTCGCAGGCCTCGGGCGCTTCCTTGCCGGCGCCGGGTGTGTGCCCGGATGTGTCCGGCTGCGGACGCTGCTCGGTTCGATGTCCGATATCGACAGCGTCGCCGAAGCCCGGCTCGTGGAGGTACTGGTTGCCGCCGGCGTCGCCCGTCCGGTCACCCAGTTCACGATCCGTGATCAAGGCCGTTTCGTCGCTCGGGTCGACCTGGCGTGGCCGGCCCTGCGGGTTGCACTCGAGGTCGACGGGTACCGCTACCACGCCGACATCCGGAGCTTCGTGAGCGATCGGGAGCGCGGGAACCGGATCGTGGCGTGCGGCTGGGCGCTGCTGAGGACGACGCCGGCAGCCGTGCGCGACAACCCTCACATGGTCGTCTCCGACGTGCGCGCTGCTCTCGAGCGTGCTGCCTGAACGAACCTGGCTGTGGTTTCGAGTCGGATCCGACCCGAAACCACAGCCAGGTCAGGTGCGGCCCCGTCAGGGTCCCACGAACAAGTGTTCGTAAGAGTGGCTATCCTCGCGTGAGTGACACCGAGGGGGATCGCGAAGGCCTCCACTCCGTACGCCGAGCTGCACTGCCACTCGAGCTTCAGCTTCCTCGACGGCGCTTCACACCCTGACGAGCTCGTCGCCGAGGCGGCACGGCTGGAGCTCGAGGCGCTCGCCCTGACGGACCACGACGGCCTGTACGGGGTGGTCCGCTTCTTCGAGGCGGCCCGTGAGCTCGGGGTCCGTACCGTCTTCGGTTCGGAGGTCACGCTGGCAGGACGGGCAGCCGGCGCCGAGCTCGTACGGATCGCGCCGGCGCCGGCGCCGGCACGCACCCGCATCCCCGACCCGCAAGGCGCCCACCTCGTGGTGCTCGCCCGTGATCCGGATGGCTACACCCGCCTTGCCCGCGCCCTCAGCGAGGCCCATCTGGCTGGTGGGGAGAAGGGAAGGCCACGCCACGACCTCGACCGGCTGGGGGAGCTCTCCGACGGCCACTTCCTCGTGCTCACCGGGTGCCGGAAAGGGACGGTCCCGGCGGCTCTCGTCGACGCCGGCCCGGCGGCGGCGGCACGGGAGCTGGACCGGCTGGTGGCGACCTTCGGTCGGGACAACGTCGTCGTCGAGCTGTGGGACCACGGTGACCCGGTCGACGGGGCACGCAACGACGCCCTCGCCGAGATCGCCGCCCGCCGAGATGTCGGGATCGTCGCCACGAACGTCGTCCATTACGCCGTGCCGGCCGACAGCCGCATGGCAACGGTGCTCGCAGCGGTGAGATCGGGCAAGCCACTCGACGATCTGGACGGTTGGCTGCCAGCCGCCGGCATGGCGCATCTGCGGTCTGGGGCGGAGCAGGCGAGGCGTTTTGCCCGCTATCCAGGAGCGGTCGAGCTCGCCGGCGAGCTCGGGCGGGCATGTGCCTTCGACTTGAAGCTGGTGGCTCCCCGGCTGCCCGACTTCCCGGTCCCGGAGGGGGAGACGGAGATGAGCCACCTTCGGAGCCTCGTCGAGGAGCGTGGTGCCCTCCGCTACGGCCCGCGTCATGGCGAGCGGGTGCCGGGGGCCTGGCAGCAGCTGGAGCACGAGATGGACTTGATCGAGGAGCTGGGGTTCCCGGGGTACTTCCTCGTCGTCTTCGACATCGTCGAGTTCTGCCGGCGCAGCGACATCTTCTGCCAGGGCCGCGGGTCCGCCGCCAGCTCGGCCGTCTGCTACGTCCTCGGCATCACGAACGCCGACGCCGTCACGCTCGGGCTGCTGTTCGAGCGCTTCCTCTCGCCCGAACGGGACGGCCCGCCGGACATCGACATCGACATCGAGAGCGGCCGCCGGGAGGAAGTCATCCAATACGTCTACGAGCGGTACGGCCGAGAGCGGGCTGCGCTCGTTGCCGTCGTCGTCACCTACCGGGCACGGTCAGCCATACGAGACACGGGCAAGGCGTTCGGCCACCCGCAGGGCCAGGTGGACAAGTGGTCGAAACAGATCGACCGCTGGAGCGGCCTCGGCGGCCACCGTCCCGTCAACTCGGGAGGCCGCAGCGGGCACTGGTCGTGGTGGAGCGGCGCGGTGGCACGGGACCTCGCCGCCGCCGAGGCGGCTCGCACGGCCGCAAAGGCGCCAGCCGCCGGCGGCCCGAAGACGCCAGCCGCCGGCGGCAACGGCCGGCGTGCGAACACACAGCCAAAGGCGCCGGCCGCCGCCGGCGGCAACGGCCGGCTGGTGAACGGTCGACCGATGCCTGCCAACGGGGCGCGCAGCCAGGACGAGCGCCCGGGTCGCGACGACGTCGCCCCCGAGCCGGTGCCCTGGACGACGGGCGCCCCAGCCGGTGCCGCCGGCTACGGCGACAACGAGCTCGGCATCCCGCCGGCGGTGCTCGCCACGGCCACCGAGCTCGAGGGTTTCCCGCGCCATCTCGGCATCCATCCGGGCGGCATGGTGATCTGCGACCGGCCCGTCTCCGAAGTGTGCCCGGTCGAGTGGGCACGCATGGAGGGCCGCACCGTCCTGCAATGGGACAAGGACGACTGCGCCGCCGTCGGTCTCGTGAAGTTCGATCTCCTCGGCCTCGGGATGCTGGAGGCGATCCACAGGGCGGTCGACCTCGTGAAGGCCCATCACGGGGTCGAGCTCGAGCTCGCCACGATCCCGCAGGAGGAGGCCGTCTACGAGATGCTCTGCCGGGGAGATTCGGTAGGGGTCTTCCAGGTCGAGAGCCGGGCGCAGATGGCCACGCTGCCGAGACTGCAGCCGAGGTGCTTCTACGACCTTGTCGTCGAAGTCGCCCTCATCAGGCCGGGGCCGATCCAAGGTGGTTCGGTGCATCCGTACATCAGGCGGCGGAACGGTTTCGAGCCGGTGACCTACCTGCATCCCATCTTCGAGCGTTGCCTTGCCAAGACCCTCGGCGTCCCGTTGTTCCAGGAGCAGTTGATGGAGATGGCAATCGATGCGGCTGGTTTCTCGGCGGCGGAGGCGGATCAGTTGCGCCAGGCCATGGGCTCGAAACGTTCCGCCGACCGCATGGAACGCCTCCGCTCCCGCCTCTTCGGCGGCATGGCGGAACGGG
>JBEKMC010000146.1:0-7379 GCA_050008715.1 Acidimicrobiales bacterium
GTCGTCCACCGCGCCCACCGCACCCACCGCGCCCACCGCACCCACCGCACGCGCCGGGACCGAGGCCGGCCGAGACGAGGCCACCGAACCGATCGTCGTCGGAGACTTCCTAGACGAGCGGCCAGGGGTAGGACCGGTGATCGGCGCCCGGAGAGGGGAACCTCGGCCGGCGCACGAGCGCCCGAGCCCGGGCCGCCAATGCGTTCACTTCGTCTGGGCTGATGAGGGAGCACACGTCTTCGGGAACTCCGCCGGCGAGGAGGGCGGCGGCTTCGACGACGGTGTCCGGCACGACCTCGCCCGCGTAGTCCCACATGACGGTGCGCAGCTTCGGCTCGCTGTGGAAGCACAGCCCGTGGTCGATACCCCAGATGTCGCCGCCGAAATCGACGAGCACATGGCCGCCCTTGCGGTCGGCGTTGTTCATGAGCAGGTCCAAGCCGGCGAGCTCGCGTAAGCGTGCATCGTGTCCGGGCTCGGAGAGAAGGCTGAAGTAGTGCTGCTCGAAGTCGGCGTCGACGAACCGCTGCAAGGACCCCTCGTCGAGCGGGGCATTCGCGCGGATCACCGTCTCGGGCACCAGGCCGAGCCCGAGGGCCGCCGAGAGCTCGTAGGCGGCTACCTCGCGGCGGAACAGCTCACTGCCGAAGTCCCAGAGATAGCGCTCCCCGCGACCCGGCTTGTAGACCGCCCGCACCCGGAACCGCTCGAAGGTCACCGTTACGAGAAACGAGTAGTTCGAGCTCCACGGCAGCCTGCCCTCGACCTCGATCTCGCCTGCGCTGAGAACCTCCAGCCACTCGGCGGCCGCCTGCGGTACGGGCGCGTCGTCGTCCGGTTGGCCCTCCGTGCTCACAGGAGCGGCGGGGCGTTCCCGTTCATCCTTGGGCACACGTGTCCTCTCGGGTCGAGCGGGTACCCGCATCGCGGGCAGATGGGGCGTCCGGCTTCGACGAGCTCGGTGCCACGAATTGCCAGCGCCATGGCCTGGTCCCGCGTCATCGACAGCCGGACGCTCGAACCCTCCGCCTCGTCGTCGTCCTCCAGTTCGTCCGGCTCTTCGGATCGGTCGATCTCGTCACAGAGAAGTACAACCCGGTCTTCGTCGGCGTCGTAGCCGACCCGCAAGGTCCTGACCACGAGATCGGGCAGCGTGAACGACTCCAGCTGGAGTGACGAGCCTGCCGGGAGCTCCTCGGGGCGCTCAAGGCCGCGCAGCACGCGGCCGAGGACTTGGCACAGCGTCGCGATCTGGCTCTTCTCGACCTTCATGGTGACGAGCTGCATGCCCTGGCGGACCTGCAGGAGGAACACCCGCGCACCCACGTCCCCGACGGTGCCGACCGTCACGCGGTCCGGCTCGTTCAGCTCGTAGCTCTCGGTCACTGGCTCACTCTCCTTCAGCCGCCGTGGGTCACCGCGGACGTGGCGCGACGTGACCGGCGACGTGAGGACGCCTCGGGTGCCGAGGTCGCATCTGCAGCAGGCGCCCCGCCGGCTCCGGCGCCGGGGGCGGCCGGCATCGCTGCCCTCGGCAGCAGCCGGTCCATCGGTGCGTAGGAGTTCATCGCAAGGACCATCGGACCTGTGGCGCCGTAGGTGACGACACTTGTGGAACAGGTGCCCACCATGATCCGTTGGAAGAGATCGAGCGGTACGCCGAGGGCGCTCGCCAGCACCGCTTTGATGCAGTCGGCGTGGCTCACGGCGACGATCACCTCGCCAGGGTGCTTGGCCCGCAGCCGGTCGGACGCCTCCACGAGGCGGGACTGCAGCTCCACGAAGGACTCGCCTCCCGGAAAACGCCATCCTGAGGGGTACCGCTGCACGGACCTCCACTCGGGCAGCTTCGCCAGCTTCGCCAGCTCTGCGCCCGTCCACTCGCCGAAGTCGCACTCGAGGAGTCCTCGTTCGATCACGGCCGTCCGACCAGTCACGGTCGTGATGGGGGCGGCCGTCTCCCGTGCGCGCTCGAGCGGCGACGTGTACACGGCCGCCACAGCGACGCCGGCGAAACGACCCGCCGTATCCGACGCCTCCGCCCTGCCCGCATCGGACAGATGCAGGCCGCGGGCGCGCCCAGGCAGGATCTTCCCGGTCGTCGGCGTCGAACCGTGCCGGACGTAACAGATCGTCGTGACCGGATCGGTCCGGCGCCGTCCCCGAGGCATCTGAGTACCGTACCGTTCTCGCCTGTGACCGATGCCACCGGCGCGGACCGCCGCGCCGCCCTCGGAGAGCTGCGCCAAGAGATCAGCGCCTGCACAGCCTGCCCCCGCCTTGTCGCATGGCGACGAGATGCCGCCAGGAAGGCGCCACGTGCGTTCGTGGGGGAGGAGTACTGGGGAAGGCCGTTGGGGGGTTTCGGAGAGGTCGATGCGAGGCTCGTGCTCGTCGGGCTGGCGCCGGCTGCACACGGTGGCAACCGGACCGGGCGGATGTTCACCGGCGACCGCTCCGGCGACTTCCTCTTCGCTGCGCTCTGGCGCGCCGGCTTCGCCAACCAGCCAGGATCGCGCCACCTCGACGACGGGCTCGAGCTCGAAGACGCCTACGTCACGGCGGCCGTTCGCTGTGCACCGCCGGACAACAAGCCGGCACCGGACGAGCGCGACCGCTGCCGGCCTTACCTCGCGCGGGAGCTGTCCCTTCTCACCGCTGCCCGCGTCTATGTCGCCCTGGGTGCCTTCGCCTACGACGTACTGGCGAGGACACCACCGATCGCCGGGACGCTGGCCACCGGGACGCTGGCCACCGGGACGCTGGCCGCCGGGACGCTGGCCGCCGGCCGGCCTCGTTTCGCCCACGGCCTCGAAGTCGAGCTCACCGGGCTGGGCCGCCCGAGCTGGCTGCTGTGCAGTTACCACCCCAGCCAGCGCAACGTCTTCACAGGGCTGCTGACGCCGGCGATGTTCGACGACGTGCTCAGGCGGGCGCGCCGGCTCCTCAGCTCGAGCTGACGACGAGCCGGCGGGGCGCAGCCACGGCCGTCTCCGGCCACCGGCGGCGGCTGACGCGGGCAAGCTTGCGGAGCAACTCGATGGCGGCCGGGTCGTCGGCACCGGGACGCACCTCGATCACGCCGGCAGCCGACATGGCGTCCATGAGCTCGCGTCCTCGATCCGTGCGGACGACCGTGATGGTCCAGTCGGCGAAGGCGCCGATCCCGCCGGTGGAGATGTCGGCGTGCTCGGCGGCGAAGTCGGGGCACTCCTTGCAGCCTTCGCGAGTCCAGCCATGCGCTTCCTTGAGGGGAACTTCGTGATAGCTGCCGTCGCGCATCCAGATCTGGAAGACGCCCTTGATGTTCATCTTGACCATGTCCTCGCGATGCAGGCCGTACCGCTCCTCGAACAGCTCCGAGAAGATGGCGTCGTCGAAGGTCTTCGAGCAGAGCAAGCCGATCGTGAGCACGAAACGCCTCGCCACCTTCCCAGCCTTCCGCGCCGCCATGACGGGCGGGGCGGAAGCTTGGCAGCTCATGCCGACGAGGGCGACGCGCTCGGCGCCACCGGCGATGGCTTCGCCATAGGCCAAGGTGTTGGCTGAATATGTGTAGCGCGATCCCGCTGCTGCCAGCACCTGCTCCCTCGTCGTGGCGACGCCGGGGATCGCCTTCCAGCTCGTGCCGTCGCCCTCCAGGTACGAGACGAGGGCGGCGTCGATGACGTCGTGCTCGAGGGCGTAGATCAGGATCGCGGACACGAGGCCGCCGTCCTGGCCGGCGGCGTTCACGAGCGGGTCGGTGGCGCGGGCAAGGACCACGTCCTGCGACACGCCGAAGACTTCCTCGGCCAGCCGCTCGCGGCCGAACAGGTACGTGTCGACCTCTGTCTCCCACTCGCGAAAGCGCGGGCAGGCACGGGTGCACAACGTGCAACCCTTCTCGCCACGCGTGCAATCGGCGATACCGCCCTCGGCCTCGACGTGGAACGGCCGGTAGATCCCGTTCGTGTCGTCGTAGCGGAGCAGGTCGTACGGGCACGCGACCACACAGGCGGCGCAGCCGGTGCACAACCCGGACGTGACGACTTCCTTGAACAGATCGACCCAGTGCGGCTTGTCTCCTGTTGCCATGGGGCCAGTCTGCCGCGTACCTGCAGCTACGGCACTTCATGCACGCCACGCCGCTGCGAGGAGGGGGACCGGGACCGGGAGGCGGGCCGCTCTACACTGCTCGTGGGTCGCGAGATGGGGCGCTGGTCGTGAGATCAGGGCGGGTGCGAGGAGTGTTCGACGTGAGGATGCCACCGACAACGATCCCGCCGGCCGCCGGGCGCACCGGTGCACGTGGCGCCGCAACGGCCTTGGCGCTGCTCCTGCTGCTCGTGGCGGTTCTGGCCGGCTCACTCTCCCAGACGGCGCACGGCACGGCCTCGCTTCGTGGCGGTGCCGCCTCGATCGCCCTCACGGTGGCCGTCACGCTCGTCGGCCTCTTCGTCGTCGTGTTCGGCGTCCTCGTCTTCTACGGCCTGGCCACGAGCCCTCGCGGTTCCTCCGAGCGCGAGGGAATCGCGCGCCGGCCGTTCTGGCGAGGCATCGCCGTCGCACTCGTACTCCCCGTCATTGCCGTCATCATCCTGCTCCTCCATCGCAATCGCGTCGGCCGGCCGGCTTCGAGGATCACGACGTCGCCGAGCACGGCGACCCCGTCCGGCCCCCACCACTCGAGCGTCCACTTCGTGCCTGCCGCCTCGCTCTCGAAGGTCGCCATCGTGGTGCTGCTCGGACTCGTGATCGCTCTCGGCACCTGGCTGGCGGCGCGTCGGCACGGCAAGGACTGGAACCTCGGCGACATCCTCCGCAGTCGAGGTGCAACCGCTCCCACGGGATCGACGGCCGTGCTGGCCGAGTCCATCGGGGAGGTCCGCGTCCCGGACCCAGAGGAGGAGGTCGACCCCCGACGAGCCGTGGTGGCGGCGTACGTCGCCATGACGAGTGCAGCTGCCACCGCAGGCGCCGCACGGCGGCACGACGAGACGGCGTCGGAGTTCCTCGAGCGCCTGCTGTCCGCACTCGGCGCCTCACACGCGGCCGCCCGGCGCTTGACGTACCTGTTCGAGACGGCCCGCTACAGCACCCAACCCTTCGAAGAAACCCTCCGCTCCGACGCCATCGCCGCCCTCCGTCAGGTCCAGGCCGAGCTGACTGCGCAGGACCCCACCGCCGCCGCCGTGACCGGCGCCGGGCCGAGCCGCGTCGGTGTTACCTGATGGACGTGCTCGGCCGGAGACGGCTCGTCCGCTTCGGGACGCTCGTCGTTCTCGCCGGAGCGGCGTTGGCGGTCGCCCTCGGCATCGGTCTGCCGGACCCAGGTGCAGCAGAACGTTCCTTCGCCGCCTTCGTGGGTGTGCTGAGCTGTGCGCTCCTGTGGGGCTGGCTTCGTTCCACCGCCGCCGGCAGTTCCCCACAGGGTCGCTTCAGCGTTGCGGTCGCGAACCCCGCAGAGCCTGAACGCCTCGCCCCCGCCGTGGCGGCGACGAAGAACCTCGAGCGCGGGCTCAGGCTCGGCAGCTCCAACATCGGGTCCTACAACCTGTTCGTTCGCCCTCGGTTGGAGGGGTTGGCGGCTGCCAAGCTCGCCCGCGCAGGGTGTCGCCTCGATGATGCGAACGCCGCTCGCGAGCTGCTTGGCGACGGCTGGGCTCTCGTCGATCCCAGCGCGGCGCCGCCCGCCGACCGCATGGCTCCGGGGGTATCCCTGCAGCGGATCGCCCAGCTCGTCCAGCAACTAGAGCGCCTGCCATGACGGATCGCCTTTCCCCGTCTGTCGGCGGCGCCCCCACGGGACGGCCGGTCGAAACGGGCTCCCGGCTCCCCCGGCTCTCCCTCGCTGAGGTCGGCAAGCTCGCGACTGCGATCCTCGACGAGGTCGAGCGCGCCATCGTGGGCAAGCGCCAGGAGGTCGCCCTCGTTCTCCTCGGCGTCCTCGCCGGCGGTCACATCCTCCTCGAGGACGTCCCCGGCGTGGCGAAGACCCTTGCCGCTCGATGCCTGTGCCAGGCGTCGGGCCTCAGCTACTCGCGCATCCAGTTCACACCGGACCTCATGCCTGCCGACGTCACGGGGTCGTCGTTCTATGACGCCCGGCGAGCCGAGCTCGAGTTCCGTCCGGGCCCGCTCTTCGCCAACCTCGTCCTCGGTGACGAAATCAACCGGGCGCCCCCGAAGACGCAGGCAGCCCTTCTCGAAGCGATGCAGGAGCACCAGGTCACGGCGGACGGCACGACACATCTCCTGCCGGCACCGTTCGCCGTCATCGCCACTCAGAACCCGATCGAGTACGAGGGTACGTACCCGTTGCCGGAGGCACAGCTCGACCGGTTTCTGCTGCGGGTCGGCATCGGCTACCCGGATCGCTCCGGCGAGCAGGAGCTAGTCCAGCGGCGAGCTCTCCGGGGTGGCGAAGACGCCGGCCTGCATGCGGTCACCGACGCTGCCGGAATCCTTGCCATGCAAGCGGCAGTCGAGCGCGTCGAGATCGCAGAGCCAGTGACGAGCTACCTCGTGGACGTCGTGCGCTCCACTCGCCAGATGGCAGGGGTCCAGGTCGGTGCGAGCCCTCGCGCCTCGGTCGCGCTCATGCAGGCTTCCCGTGCGCGGGCGGCGCTGTCGGGCCGCGACTATGTGCTTCCCGACGACGTCAAATCTGTTGCCGTTCCATGCCTGGCGCATCGTCTCTCGCTCCAGCCCGAGATGTGGCTGCGGGGCGTCCAGTCCACCGAGCTGATCCGGCAGTGCCTTGAGAGCGTCCCCGTGCCGGTCGACTTCGAGCCCGGCGCGCCGTCAGCGATCGACACCGATGCCGAGTCGGCCGGCCCGCCGAGAGTCGATCCCGCCGGAATCATCTCGCCGGCGTGATGCTCGGCAACCCTCCCCAGCCGCCGGTGGCAGCCATTGGACAGCCGCCGGTGGCAGCCATTGGACAGCCGCCGGTGGCAGCCATTGGACAGCCGCCGGCGATCGGGCTCGCCTGGCACATCAGCGTGAAAGTCGTCACCGAGGGCATCGTCGCCGCGCTCGCCCTGCTCGCCGCCGCAGTGACGGGCGACGTCGCCCTCGTCGCCTTCGCGACCCCGCTCGCCATCGCCGCCGTGTTCGCCCTCACCCGGACACGACCCGTTGCGCCCTCGGTCGAGCTCGCCGTGACACCGATCGTGAGTGGGCCCGCCCAGCCGATCGAGGTGCGCCTGACGCTGGGCGCGACCACAACCTGCATTTGCCGGCTGACGCTCGTGTTGCCGCCGGGCCTCGCCAGCGACGACGCCGTGACATGGACGGTACTCGTGCGCCGGGGACGAGCCGAGACGCTCGCGTGCACCTTGCGAGCGGCGCGAGCGGGACGCTTCGCTCTCGGCAACCTGCTCGTCCGGGTCACC
>JBEKMC010000147.1:0-7166 GCA_050008715.1 Acidimicrobiales bacterium
AAGAACGCCTGCACGACGAAGGTCCTCAGACCGGCCGCGGCCAGCACCGCAAGAAGCACGACCGCTACCCACTCGAGTATCCGCCGCCTGCCGCGGGGCCCCGCCGGCTTTGTGATCGGGGCTGGCCCATAACCTGAGTTCGGCGCCGCCTCCTCCGGCGGATGGGTGGCGGGGTCTTCCAGCGTCTCGAGGGGCACGTATCGCGCCTCGCCCACCGCGCCCGTAGGAACCCCGCCCGCGTCCGTCATCTTCTCGAAGCTTAAATGGACTCGATGAGCCGCTCGACGCGCTCGTCGTGAGAGCGGAACGGGTCTTTCAACAGGACCGTGCGCTGAGTCTGGTCGTTCAACTTCAGGTGCACCCAGTCCACTGTGAAGTCGCGGCGCTTCTCCTTCGCCCGGCGGATGAACTCGCCGCGAAGTCGTGCCCGGGTGGTCTCGGGAGGCGAGTCCATGGCCTTCTCGATGGCCTCATCGGTCGTCACGCGGTCCACGCGTCCCTTGGCCTGCAACAGGTAGAAGATCCCGCGGCTGCGGTCGACGTCGTGGTACTGGAGGTCCAGCAAAGCAACCCGCGGGTGCCCGAGCGGAAGCTGGTGGCGCTCCCGATAGGCCTCGACCAAGCGGTACTTGACCACCCAGTCGCATTCGCGGTCCAAGCCGAGCGGGTCCTTCTCGAGCTGCTCCATGCAGTGCTGCCACATCGACAGCGCCCGCTCTTCGAGAGGGGGAAGCCCGCGACGCTCGTGGTAGCGAATCGCCCTGTCGAGGTACTCGCGCTGGATGTCGAGCGCGCTGAGCTCGCGTCCGTTGGCAAGGCGCACCTCGCGCCGGCAGGTGATGTCGTGGCTGATCTCGCGGATGGCACGGATCGGGTCCTCGAGGGTGAGGTCGCGGATCACCACGCTCGGGTCTTCCAGCATCCGCAGGAGGATGCTCGTCGCGCCGACCTTCAAGTACGTCGCGTACTCGCTCATGTTCGAGTCGCCGACGATGACGTGCAGGCGGCGGAAGCGCTCGGCGTCGGCGTGTGGCTCGTCCCGGGTGTTGATGATCGGGCGGCTCCGGGTCGTGGCCGAGGAGACGCCCTCCCAGATGTGCTCGGCGCGTTGCGAGAGGCAGAACATCGCTCCCCGGGCCGTCTGCAGCACCTTGCCGGCGCCGGCGTAGATCTGCCGGCTGACGAAGAAGGGTATGAGCACCTGCGCGTAGTGTGTGAAGTCGTCGCGCCGGCTCGTCAGGTAGTTCTCGTGGCACCCGTAGGAGTTGCCGGCGGAGTCGGTGTTGTTCTTGAACAGGTACACGACGCCCCGGATGCCCTCGTCCCGCAGCCGTGCCTCGGCGGAGCGCACGAGGCCTTCGAGGATGCGCTCGCCGGCTTTGTCGTGGGCGACGAGATCCTCGATCGAGTCGCACTCGGGAGTGGCGTACTCCGGGTGGCTCCCGACGTCGAGGTACAGACGGGCGCCGTTCTCGAGGAAGACGTTGCTCGAACGGCCCCAGCTCACCACGCGGCGGAACAGGTATCGGGCGACCTCGTCAGGGCTGAGGCGCCGCTGGCCCCTCAGCGTGCACGTGACGCCGTACTCGTTCTCGAGGCCGAAGATGCGCCGCTCCATCGTCGTCCACCGTAGTGGTGGGGACCTCGCTGCCAACCGTTCTCGGTCGCCATGTGGTTCGCGAGCCGCCGGCCCGGGCTCGGCGTAACCTCGCTGCAGTGCCTTCGCTCGGTCGCATGTGCTACCTCACGACAGTTGTGGGATCCTTCCATGGGCGAGTGCTGGCGGCCCGTCTCGGTGCTGAAGGCGTGCTCGTCGTGCTCAAGGGGACGTCCGACGTCTACCCGATCCCGAGCGCGGTCGACGTGCTCGTGCCGGCCGATCAGCTCAGCCTCGCCCGGGAGATCCTCCTCGCCGACGCCGTCGACGATGCCTTCACCGGCGTCCAGCTCGACTCGGCAACCCGAAGCCCGGACATGGCAGGCCCGGACATGGCAGGCCCGCCTGTCGTGCACGAGCCGCACACCGCTGGTGCCAAGGGTGATCCGTCGGAGACGTACTGGCTCGGCCCGGGTCCCGCCAGCGTCACCGGCCCGGACCGCATCCGGTCGCGCAGCCGGCTGCAAGGGGCGCCCGCCGTCCTCGTCGTGGTGGTCGTGACGATGATGGTCGTGGCCGGCTGCCTCGCCGCCATCCTGCACTGACTCGTCCGACGCGGGGCATCTCGAGATCGAAGTCGATCTCGCTCCTCCGCAGGCTCAGATGTCGTCGGCGCCGGGCACCGCCGGCGGTTCGGGAGGCGCAGCCGGATCGCCGTCTGCCTCGCCGCCGGCGTCGTCCGTCGGCTCGCCACCGCCGGTGGCGTCGGAGCCTTCTGCCACCTCGTCGGCCTGACCGGCCGGAACATCCCCGTCGGTCGGCGCCTCTGTCGTCGTTGATGCCCCAACGGCTGCGGCGTCCGGCGGTGCCATCAATCCGGCCAGGTCCTCGTTCGAGAGCCGCTTGAACGTCCGGCGCCCGTTGCCCTGCTCGAGGATGGCTGCCTCGAGGTCGGCCGGCTCGAGCGTTCGCTCGGGCCCGGCGAGGGCAGCAACGCAGTTGCGGACGGCTTCCGCCAGCGGCCAGCCGGTCCGGTAGGACGCGCTGAGCCGGTCGTTGGCCGTCGCGGAGTCGCCTCCGAGCACCGTGAAGTCGACCTCGTCGACGACCGTGCCGTCATAGGCGATGTGGTAGAGCTGGTGATCGTCACCGTTGGCGTCGAGCTCCGCCACGAGGATCTCCACTTCCAGGGGCTTCATCTCGTGCGTGAAGACCTGCCCGAGGAACTGGGCGTAGAGGTTCGCGAGCGATCTGGCGTCGACGTCCTCGCGCGAGTACGCGTAACCCTTCGTGTCAGCGTGACGGACGCCGGCGACCCGCAGTTGGTCGAACTCGTTGTAGCGGCCGGCGCCGGCGAAGGCCACACGGTCGTAGATCTCGCTGATCTTGTGCAGCGTCCGGGAGGGGTTCTCCGCCACGATGAGAACCCCGTTGCCGTAGAGGGCGGCGACGAGCGAGCGTCCGCGGGCGATGCCCTTCTGGGCATATTCCGCACGGTCCTTCATGACCTGCTCGGGAGCGACGTAGTAGGGCATCGTCATGACGGCTCACCCCGCCTCACGCGCTCGAGCGAGCGGAGCAGCGAAGAGAAGCGCTCCGCCACCTCCTCGTCCGGCAGCCTTCGGTACCCCTCGCTGTCGACGACGGCGACCACCGGATAGATGCCTCTCAGCGGATCGGGCCCGCCCGTCGCCGAGTCCTCGTCGGCAGCTTGGTAGAGCGCCTTCACGGCGAGCTCGACGGCTTCGTCGACACTGAGGCTGTCCCGGTAGCCGAGCTTCACCGTCGTTCTGGCGTCGCGGCCGCCCGAGCCCGTGGCGTGGTACTCCAGCTCCTCGTAGCGGCCGCCGGCGAGGTCGTAGGAGAAGATGCGCCCGACCTTGCGTCGGACGTCGTAACCGGCGAACAGCGGCACGACCCCGAGGCCCTCCATCGCCATCGGGAGGTTCGCCCTCACCATCTGGGCGAGCTGGTTCGCCTTGCCCTCGAGCGACAACGTGAGGCCCTCGACCTTCTCGTAATGCTCGAGCTGGGTCTGGAAGAGCCGGACCATCTCGATGGCCGGCCCGGCGGAACCCGCGATCCCGACTGCGGAGAAGCGATCGGCGGGAAACACCTTCTCGATACCGCGGTGGGCGATCGAGTACCCCTCCGTGGCGCGTCGGTCGCCGGCGAGCACGACGCCGCCTTCGAAACGCAGGGCGACAATGGTCGTGCCGTGCGGAACCCCGGCCATCTGCGGCATCCCGCCCCCGCCGGGCACAGGGCCCGGGCCGGAATCGGGAAACGGCGTGCGCGCCGGGACGCGGTTACGGCTGCCGTCTGAAACGCCGGGGTCGGCGGCATTTCGGCGGAGGAGATCTACAAAGCTTGGCCCGGGGTCGCCCCCGGAGGGGAAGAGAGGAAGGCTCATTGCGGCGAAGGCTACCGCCCCTGCCTCACTGACCACCCTTTTGCACGTAGTTGCGGACGAATTCCTCTGCGTTGTCCTCGAGGACCTCGTCGATCTCGTCGAGAAGGTCGTCGATCTCGGCCTTGAGGCGTTCACCGCGTTCGGTAGGCGCCGAAGCCTCCTCGTCAGCGACCGGCTCTTCGCGTGTCTGCGCCGGTCTGCGCTTCTGCTCTCGTTCAGCCATCTGCGTGTGCCTTCCTAGGACCCCAGCCGTCTCAACAACTCAGCCGGACTGTCGCATCCCTCGAAGAGACTATCGACGTGTCGGGCGGTTCCTCTGAGCGGTTCCATCATCGGCACTCGCCGAAGCGGATCTTCTCCGACGTCGAACACCACCGAATCCCAGTTCGCGGCCACGACGCTCGACGCGAACATCGCCAGGCAGCGGCCTCGGAAGTAGGCGCGGGTCGTCTCTGGTGGCTCGGTCACGGCGTGCTCGATGTCGACGAGGTCGACGAGGCGTTCCATATCGAGTCGCGCGAAGAGGGACTTTGCCGGCCGGATGTCGTGGTACTGCAAATCGACGGCCGCAAGCCGCTGGTCGCCCCAGTCCAGTCCGTGACGGTCCCGGTAACCCTCGACGATGCGGCGCTTTGCCACCCAGTCGAGCTCGCGTGCGAGCGAATCAGGATCGGTCTCGAGACCGTGGAGGACACGCTCCCATCGATCGAGCACCATGAGGGCGACGTCGGGATCCTCGCCGAGGCACTCGAGGCCTCGCTCGTCGGCGTACTTGCGTGCCAGTCCGTGGAGCTCCCACTGCAGCTCCACGGCGGTCATCCGCTCGCCGCTCGCGAGCTCGAGCAGCAGGCCGAGATCCGGGTCGCGGGACACCGCCCTGATCGCGGCGACCGGGTTCGCAAGGCTGAGGTCCCGGCCGGCGTGGAAGTCGTCCTCGATCATGGCGAGCACGAGAGCGGTCGTGCCCACCTTGAGGAACGTCGCCACCTCGGCGAGGTTGGCGTCGCCGACGATCACATGCAGGCGCCGGTATTTCTGCGGATCCGCGTGCGGCTCGTCGCGGGTGTTCACGATCGGGCGCTTGAGCGTCGTCTCGAGCCCGACCTCCTCTTCGAAGAAGTCGGCTCGCTGGCTCACCTGGAAGTGAACCGGCCGCTCGGAGTCACCCGTCTCCTGGCCGACTTTGCCGGCCCCGCAGTAGACCTGCCGGGTGACGAGGTGCGGCGTGATCCGCTGCACGATGCGGGAGAACGGCACGGCGCGGTCGACGAGGTAGTTCTCGTGGCACCCGTAGGAGTTGCCCTTGCCGTCGCTGTTGTTCTTGTGGATGAGGATGTCGTCACCGGGCGGCAGCAGGTGACGTGCCGCCTCCATCGAGCGGCCGAGGATGACCTCGCCGGCGCGGTCGTGGCACACGAGCTCGAGCGGGTTGGAGCACTCCGGAGTCGAGTACTCCGGGTGAGCGTGGTCGACGTAGTAGCGCGCCCCGTTCGTGAGCACGGCGTTCACGAGGTGTGTCTCGACCTCAGGGGGCATGGAGCCCTCGCGGGCAAAGCCTCTCGCGTCCCGCTGCGGCGACTCGTCCTCGAAGTCCCAGCCGATCTTGCGCTCCAGGCGGGCCACATAGGCGTTGATGAGCAGCGAAGAAGCCGTCGTCGGGCTCATCTCGTCGTTGGACACGACGAGAATCCCGTACTCCGTCTCGATGCCGCACACCTTGGCGATGGCCACGATCGGACGCTACCGCACTGGGCTCGTCATGATGCTGCAAGGTCTCGTGCCGCGCAGGAGGAGCCGGCTGGCGCCCGCCGAAGCGTCCGCTACAGGTACTGGCCCGTGCCCACTCGCTCGATGGCGCGCCCACCTTGTTGGTCCTCGCCCTGGCCGATCAGGGTGCGGACGTAGACGATCCGCTCCCCCTTCTTGCCGGAGATCTTCGCCCAGTCGTCCGGGTTGGTCGTGTTCGGCAGGTCCTCGTTCTCCTTGTACTCCTGCTTGATCGACTCGAGCATGTCGGCGAGACGGATCCCGCGCCCCGTCCCGGCGATGGCGCGCTTGATGGCAAGCTTCTTCGCCCTGCGCACGATGTTCTCGATCATGGCGCCCGACGAGAAGTCCTTGAAGTACAGGATTTCCTTGTCACCGTTCTGGTAGGTCACCTCGAGGAAACGGTTGTCCGGCTCGGAGCGGTACATCTCCCGCACGGTGAGCTCGATCATGGCCTTCACGGCCTTGTCGGCGTCGCTCCCGCCGTGGGCGGCGACGTCGTCCGGATCGAGCGGCAGGTCCGTCGTGAGGTAGCGGCCGAAGATCTGCTCGGCGGAAGCCTCGTCGGGTCGCTCGATCTTGATCTTCACGTCGAGGCGCCCCGGCCGCAGGATTGCGGGGTCGATGAGATCCTCGCGGTTGGATGCACCGATGACGATGACGTTGCGGAGCGTCTCGACGCCGTCGATCTCGGCGAGCAGCTGCGGGACAACCGTCGACTCCATGTCCGAGCTGATCCCACTGCCGCGCGTACGGAAGAGCGAGTCCATCTCGTCGAAGAACACGATGACGGGAACGCCTTCTTCTGCCTTCTCCCGTGCCCGCTGGAACACGAGCCGAATTTGCCGCTCGGTCTCGCCCACGTACTTGTTCAGCAGCTCCGGGCCTTTGATGTTGAGGAAGTAGCTCCGCGACTTGTCGTTGCCGGCCAGCTCCGCCACCTTCTTCGCGAGCGAGTTGGCGACCGCCTTGGCGATCAGCGTCTTCCCACAACCCGGGGGCCCGTAGAGCAGGATGCCCTTCGGAGCCGGCAGGCGGTATTCGGCGAACAGGTCCCGGTGCAGGTACGGCAGCTCGACTGCGTCGGTGATCGCCTCGATCTGCTCGTCGAGGCCGCCGATGTCGGAGTAGGTGACGTCGGGGACTTCCTCGAGGACGATCTCCTCCATCTCCGGCCGCGGCAGCTTCTCCAAGAGCAGGCCCGAACGAGGATCCATGAGGACCGAGTCCCCCGCCCGTAGCTTGACACCGGCCAGGTACTGCGAGATCTCCGCAACCCGCTCCTCGTCTCCGCGGCCGACGCAGAGGGCGCGTCGCCCGTCCTCGAGCACCTCGGAGATCGTGACGACCTCCCCGCCGGACTCGTGGTCGCGCACCATCACGACGTTC